>NZ_JBIUBL010000036.1:0-84565 GCF_044548015.1 Streptomyces sp. NPDC052236
TTCGACCCGAGAACCCGCGTTCCCCTCCCGTGACGGGGCCCGGAGCACACCGCACACAGAAGAAGACCGGCTCGAACGGCCAGACCCAAACCCGAGCACTCACTCACGCTCACCAGAAGTCACCACCGCTCATTACTTCGGCAGCAGTCCACAACCCCCAGCAAACATGATGTAGACGTGTCTATGGGTTCAACCTTTTACTGGAAACCGCTTGCCAAATAATCACCCTGACCTAAGCTCGGTGCGGATCGTCCGGAGCTTCCCTCGGGCTGTTTTCGGCGGCCAGAGTCGGCGACGTCGTGCCGGCGAGCACCGATGCGACGGCCGCACCGGCCACAGCTATGCGAGCGAACGAATTGACCATCGGTTCCTCTTTCTGTGCAGGACTTCGAAGCGGGGGCAGTAACCCGCTCGCCGTGCTTCAACCGGCAGTCACCGAAACCGTCACCCCATGCGGCCACGCCGACACGTTTACGTGCGCGCACCGGATGGTCGGCGGCTATCGGGCCCAGAGGACGATCACGGTGGGGCGCGGGCTGCTCGGTCGGCACGGTCCGCACGGTCAGCAGCACGGAGTACTGCTCGCCGGCCAAGCTGCGCAGGCTCTCTTCCGAGCCGACGGCACCCCAACTCGGTTACCCCATTTACGACCCAATCTTCTCTCCCGTGGAGGTACGGCCATGAGACCCGATCAGTTCCGCGAGGCGCACAAGGAGACCGCGCAGGAAGTGCGGTCGCCCGGCGACTTCGCCAAGCGGGTGCCCCGGTCGCCGCGCCGCCGCAACGTACGCAAGCTTGTGGTGGCCGGTGTCGTCGCGGCGGGCGTCGCGGCGGGCGTCGCGGTGACGCTGGCCATGGACGGCGATGGCACACAAGCGCGGCCCGCGGGCGAGGTGGATACCCCGGACGCGGTGGCCCATCCGGATCAGTCGCCGCCGCGGGAGCTGATCGCCGCGGGGAAAGTTGCCCTCTCGGCGTACTACACGCAAAGGGCCGTGAAGCAACCGAACGGGGACGGGATCGTCACGTATGAGTGGAGCCTGCTCAACGCTGCCACCAAGCGGTACGAGCAGACCAACTGGGCCTGGCTCGATGTCGCCCCCGGGATGCAGACCGCCGCGGTGCTGGAGCGCGATCTGCCCGTCAACCGCATCGGGTTGCTGAACCTGACCACGGGCAAGGTGGGGCGCTGGATCGAGGTCGACAAGAGCGTCGGAAGTGTGGAGTTCTCGCCGGACGGCAAGCACCTGGTGGCAACGACGTACAGCCTCAACCCGGACGGCCTCTTCAAGGACGCGTTGCAGCAGGTGAACGATAAGAAGCTGCCAGGGCCGAAGCCGAGCCGCACCGGCTTCTACGTCATCGATGTCGCCTCCGGCCAGGCGGACTTCACCGTGCGGCCACGCAAGAAGGACGACCGTGGGATCACCGACGGCGGGCGTCAGGACTTCAGCTGGAACCATGACGGCGAGCTGCTGTGGGAGCCCTGGCGCAACCAGGCGGGCAAGATCTACTTCGACAGGAACGGCAAGGAGATGCCGGTCCCGAAGCAAGAGGCGTACCTGAGCTACCCGGAGGCGGGCCTGTCCCCCGACGGGGGCCTCGTCGCCGGCACCATGACAGGGGAGGACGGCCAGATCGTCTCCGAGGTACTGGATGCGAAGACCGGCGAGCGGGCCGCACTCGTACCCGGCCAGCAGCTGGTCGCCTGGGCTGACAACAACCACCTCATCGCCTGGCACTGCGACCCCGAGCAGTGCGCCCCTGGCAAGGGCGAGTTCCGCAACCAGTTGCTCCTGGTCGGCCTGGACAGCAAGAAGGTGACCCCGCTCTCCGGCTTCCGGGAGGCGGACCTCAACTACGACGGACGCTGGACCCCGGTGTTCACCGAGCGCTGACCGTCTCCGCAACACCACCGGGCTGACACCGAAGTGGTGGATGTTGTGACGCAGGATGCGGCACAGCACTACGACGGCCTTCCACAGTGGCAGCGCGTACGGTCGGCCCGTTGCCTTCGCCGAGTCGGGGATCTTCCGCTCGACGCGGGTGAATAGAACGTCAAATCGATGTGGCCTCAGGCCAGTTGTACGGTGCAGGCACATCGGCCCCCTCGCACGCTCGTGTCGGTATTGACAACGCGCACGCTGCGCCGAGGGGGCCGATCCCGCGTCTGGCGATCAGGCCGACAAGATCAACCGGTTCTGAATAGGCTTTCAGGGCGAAGTCACGCCCAGTACACCCCGTACAGCACCGTCGCCCACCTGATCGGACGCGTGCGGGAAGCTACCGCGAGGAGCGGAAATCGTCGTTCTGAGAAACGCGACATTCACACTCCGCGTGAATGTCAAATACCGCGCAGCGGTATTTGCGGCTCCGCTACAGCCTGACTGCCCGACTATTCGTTGAACCGCTCAGACTTCACAGTGGCGCCGCCGCCGTTCCACGAGAGCCACATCTCGTACTGCTCGTTGAACTGGTTGCCTATGTTATAGCCCTTCTTGTCGCAGCCGGAGTCGCCGCCATCGGTAACGGTGAGACGCACCTGATTGGCACCGGCGTCATAAATCTGCACCAGCTCACCTGTCATGCCATGGCCGTCCGCTTTGGTGTCGCAGACCTGAAACACGTCTCCGTCATCGATGAACGTCATCTTGCCGTGACTGTTGCTGATGGTCTTGTTGGAGACGAGGACGGCGGCCTGAGCCTGCGACGCCGTGACGGCGAGTACCGATACGACGGCCGCACCGGCCACAGCCATGCGGGTGAACGTTTTGACCATTGTTTTCTCTTTCTCTTTTCTCCGCAGGACTGCGGAGCAGCTCGATCGGCGCAGAGCCTATGTCAGGGTGATCAGTTGGCAAATAGCCCTAAGTGGAACTCGCCATCCCACTCTCACTGAACGTGACAGAAGCAGGGGAATTCAAATGGGGCACAAGTTGGCGATGGTGCGATACAGGACATCGGGAATGAGGAAAAAATGAGCCCACGAACACGGCGGGTGTCAAAAAATCGCCCCTATGTGATCTGTGTCACACCTATCGCTGGACTGGGGTAGTGCACCCATCCATCCGCCCATATCGCGGCCACAGTGGCCACGCCGTTGACCGTCTGGCCCAGCCGGCCCAGCCGCCGGCGGCCCGCAACGGGTCGGGGCGATGCCTCTCGAGGTCGGCGCGGATCGGCAGCTCGCATCCCGGCCGCCCAGGTCGACGAGGCGTTGGGTCAGGTGCGCCATTGCCTGCTCGTCATCCTCGTTGGAGTGGCAGCCCGCCACGGCAGATGAGCCCTCAAGACCCTTGTTGCCAAGGCAATCCACCGGTCCTGCCGCCCCGTCGAACGGGCGCCGGCATCGTGATCAATTCAGGCTCAGTGGCATTGGATCACGATGAACCGTCGGCTCGGCCGGGACTGTGAGGCCGAACCTGCGTACTCCGAGAGCGTGATCCGAGAGCGTGATCCGACTCGCGATGATGTCGTACCTCGCGAAGCGAGCGACCGGCGAACAGCGGGCGGAGTGCCGGTGATTGACGACTTCGGCGACCGCGGGGACGGCACGGCCACTGCGCATACGGGCCGCCGGCGGCTGGGCCGGCTGGGCAGGACCGCCAACGGCGTGGGTACCGTGACCAGCCGGTATGGGCGGATGGGTGGGTGCACTACCCCAGCTCAGTGGTAAACGTGACGCAGATCACATAGGGGCGATTTTTTGACACCCGCCGTGTTCGTGGGCTCATTTTTTGCTCATTCCCGATGTCCTGTATCGCACCATCGCCAACTTGTGCCCCATTTGAATTCCCCTGCTTCTGTCACGTTCAGTGAGAGTGGGATGGCGAGTTCCACTTAGGGCTATTTGCCAACTGATCACCCTGACATAGGCTCTGCGCCGATCGAGCTGCTCCGCAGTCCTGCGGAGAAAAGAGAAAGAGAAAACAATGGTCAAAACGTTCACCCGCATGGCTGTGGCCGGTGCGGCCGTCGTATCGGTACTCGCCGTCACGGCATCGCAGGCTCAGGCCGCCGTCCTCGACACCAACAGGACCATCAGCAACAGTCACGGCAAGTTTACCTTCACCGATGACGGAGACGTGTTCGAGGTCTGTGACACCAAAGCGGACGGCTATGGCATGACAGGAAGGCTGCAGGAGTCCGGCAGCAACGACTACGTTCTCACCGTTACTGATGGCGGCGACGCCGGCTGCGACAAGAAGGGCTATAACATAGGCAACCTGCGGGAGTACCAGATGTCTCTCTCGTGGAACGGCGGGGGCGCCACTGTTAGGTCTATATGGTTCAACGAATAGTCTGGCAGTCAGGGCTGTAGCGGAGCCGCAAATACCGCTGCGCGGTATTTGACATCCACGCGGAGTGTGAATGTCGCGTTTCTCAGAATGACGATTTCCGCTCCTCGCGGTAGCCTCCCGCACGCGTCCGGTCAGAACCGGTTGATCTTTGTCGGCCTGATCGCCAGAAACAGGATCGGCCCCCTCGGCGCAGCGTGCGAGGGGGCCGATGGGCCTCCGGACTCCGTCCTGCTGGACGGCACCCTCGCGGCGTGCGACCGCACCGGCGAAGTACGCGACGGGTCAACTACTCGGCCAGGCACCGTCGCCACGGCGTGAGTGACCCACGCCGTCAAACGCCGGCCCTCGCCTGCACCCTCACTTCTCAGGGCACTGTTGTTGGTCGCCGGCTTCGGCGAGATGGCGCAGGACAGCGGCCAGTACGGGGTCCTGCTCGGCACCGGCCCGGACCGCGGCGAAGACATTGCGTACCGGCGCATGGCCCGTGGTCGGGCGGAGGACCAGGCCCGGCCGGTGCAGCGGCTGGACGAGCCGGGGGACGAGTGCCACGCCCGCGCCCGCCTCGACCAGGGCCGCGAGGGACTGCCAGTCGTTGACCCGGTGCCGGATCTCAGGAGTGAAGCCGCCCGCCGCGCAGACGGACCGGGTGACCGCGCCGCAGCAACTGCCGGCGTCACCGACGATCCACAGGTCGGTGGCGAGGTCCCGCAGCGCGACCCGTTCCAGCCCGGCGAACCGGTGGGCGGCGGGCAGCGCCACGTCCAGAACGTCGGTGAGCAGATCGATACGGGTGTAACGGCGGTCGGTATGCGGCGGCGCCTGCTCGAAATCCACCGCCACGGCCACGTCGATCTCCCCGCCGTCGAGCCGGGTGAACAGATCGGGCGGCTGGGCCTCCACGACGGCCACGGCGAGGTCCGGCCGCTCCTCGGCGATGGCGCGCAGGGCAGCGGGCAACAGTCCGGACACGGCGCTGGAGAAGGCGCCGACGGTGACGGAGCCCCCGCGCCCGTCACCCCAGCCCGCGAGATCCACCCGGGCCCGCTCCAGCTGGGCCGCGATCAGATCGGCGTGCCGCAGCACCAACCGTGCCTGACCGGTGAGCCTGACCCCGCGGCCCTGCCGCTCGATCAGCGGCACGCCCAACTCGCGCGAGAGGGCCGCCAGCTGCTGGGACACAGCGGAAGGAGTGAGGTGGAGGGCTTCGGCCGTCCTGGCCAGGCTGCCGCGTCTGGCCAGCTCGCGCAGGGCGCCGAGCCGGCGCAGGTCGATCATAAAGGTTCCACTGATCGGATCCATGCGGAAAGATTAACTGGACCTGTTGGGTCGGCAGCCCTCACGATCATCTCCATGACGACCGAGAAGGCTTTCCTGATCCTGCACGGGTGGCAGAACCACCGGCCCGAGGGGCACTGGCAGCATTGGCTGGCCGGTGAACTGACCCGCCTGGGCCACCGCGTGGACTATCCGCAGCTGCCCGACCCCGACGACCCGGACCTGGAGAGCTGGCTCGAAGAGCTCCGCCGCCGCCTCGACGCCCTGGCCGCGCAGGGCGGGGAGCGGGTCGTCGTCTGCCACAGCCTCGCGGTACCGCTGTGGCTGCATGCGGTGGCCCGTGGCCCGGAGTCCATGCGCATCGACGTCGACCGGGTGCTGCTGGTCGCGCCGCCGTCGCGGGAGGTGCTCACGAAATACGAGGAGGTCGCCGGCTTCGCTCCCCCGGTCCTGCCCACGCTGCCCGCCCTGCCCGGGACCGTGCGGCTCGTCGGCACGGACGACGATCCGCACTGTGCGGGCGGTGCCGCCGAACACTACGGTCGCCCGCTCGCCCTCGACACCGACACCGTCCCCGGCGGCGCCCACCTCGACCTCGACGCGGGCTACGGTCCCTGGCCCGCGGTCCTCGCCTGGTGTCTCGACCCGTCCGTACGCATCGTGGGGAACTGATCAGGGGAATGAGCGGGCAGCGGCCAGCGCCCCCAGCCCGAACAGATCCGCCGCGTTGTGCCACAGCACCCGCTCCAGCTCCGCCGCTGTGAACCCCGCGTCCCGGATCACCCCCAGTGACACCGACGGGTCGATCAGCGTCGAGTCCGTCCCGAACAGCAACCGTTCCACCGGAACCCCCGCCTCCCGCGCGTACGCGACCCGGCCCGCGTCGGTGACCGTACGGCAGTGTTCGAGGTAGAGCCGGTCGCACGCCGCCGCCGCGTGTGCCGCCTCCCGCCACGCGTCGCCGCCCGCGTGGCCCATGATGATCCGCAGGCGGGGCCGGCTCGCCAACAGCTGGGGCAGCAGCGCGACCTCAGGACCCCAGGTGTGGAGCAGCAGCGGGACCCCCGCCTCGGCGACCAGGTCGAAGGCCTCCGTCAGCTGCGGGGAGCCGATCAGGCGGCCCGGATAGTGGGTGTGGATCTTCGCTCCGACGAATCTGCCGGTGTCCAGGCAGCGCCGCAGATCCTCGGCGCTCTCCTCGATGCGGTTCGGGTTGACCACCGCGTAACCCAGCAGCCGTGGGTGTACGGAGAGCACCTCCCGCAGCGCCGCGTTGCCCGCCACCGCGTCGTACACCACCGCCTCGGCGGACGACACCACCTGCAGATCGATGCCGTACCGGTCCATCAGCCGGAGGTTGAACGCGGCGTCGCCCGTGTCCATGTGGAACGGCCAGGGGCCCACATGCGCGTGCACATCGATGATCGGCATCAGCCCAGCAGCTCCTCGATGTTGCCCCCGGCGATCGCCGCGCGGTCGGCCTCCCCGATGGCCGCGTACCGCAGCCGCAGGGTCTGCGGCGAGATGTCCATGAACGGCGTGCGCGAGCCGAAAACCAGGTGGCGCGCCCCGGCCGTGTCAACGACCCGTTCGATCCCGTCGGGCGACGACAGGAGCCGGGTGGTGGCCCGGAAGCCGGGCTCGTCCCGCGTCAGGAGCAGGAAGTCGGCCAGTACATAGGAGTGCACATCCAGAAAGATGACCTCGGCGCCTCGGCCCGTCAGCGCCGGGCCGAAGCGGCGGGGGTCGCCGCCGTGGAGGAGTACGAGCCCCTGGGCGACGGCCTGCTCGATCACATGCCGGTAGCCGGGGAAGCCCGGCTCCACGTCCTGTTCCTCCGTGAACAGCCGCAGGAAGCGCACCCCCTCGGCGGCCAGCATCTCCAGCCGCTCGTCGGCGGCGAGCGCGTCGCGCAGATCCACGGTGCCGACCGGCAGCAGTTCGGCACAGCCGCTGAGGTCCTTGACCGTACGGGCGTTTCCCGCGGCGTCATCGAACAGCGCGCCCATGGTGGACATCGCCAGCGCGCGTGCCACGGGGGAGGCGGCGAGGCGGGCCCGGACCTCGGCGAGGCCGAGGTCGGCGTGGTGTCGGGGCCACGGCCCGTACAGCACGTCGACGTCCCAGCCGATGAGCTCCTCGGGCGCCGTCCGCAGCCAGTCGTAGCCGCTGTCGCCGGTCATCGGGTCTGGCCGCCCTGGTCGTGGACCGTACGGATCGCGCGCGCGATATGCGCGACATCGGCTTCGCTGTACGCCTCGTTCCAGGGCAGCGCCAGCAGCGTACGGCCGATCAGCCGCTCCGCCTGCGGGCACAGCCCCGGCGGATATCCCGGCAGCGCCGGATTGGCGTACAGCGGGCGCTCCAGATAGCCGGGCATCGCCGGTACGCCTTCGGCCTCCAGGCCCTTCGCCCAGCGGGCGTTGTCGTCCACCAGGAGTGGGAACAGCCACCAGGCATGGCCCGGCAGCGGCTCCGGTGCCGTGACCCCGTCGAGTCCGCCGAGTCCGCCGAGTCCGTCGAGTCCGTCGAGCGCGGCGATCAGCTGGACCGCCCGCTCGCGCCGTCGCCGTACGACCTCCGTCACCTTTGCGAGCTGCGCGCGCGCCACCGCCGCCGTGAGCTCGGTCATCCGGTAGTTGAGCCCCGGCTCGCGGTGGATCCGCCCCTCCGAGCGGTCCCAGCCCTTATCCATGAACAGCCGCATATGGCGCGCGAGAGCCGGGTCCGCGGTCAGCGCGAGGCCGCCGTCGCCCGCCGTGATGTGCTTGTACTGCTGAAGGCTGAAGCAGGCGATGTCCCCGACCGTGCCCAGCAACCGGCCCGATCCGTCCCGGCCGAGCCAGGCCTGCGCGCAGTCCTCGATCAGGACGAGCCCGTGCCGGTCGCAGATCGCTCTGAGCGCGTCGATGTCCGCGGCGGCGCCGAAGAGGTGTACGACGATGACGGCCTTCGTCCGCGGGGTCACGGCCGCTTCGACCGCGGCCGGGTCGAGATTGCCGTCCTGTGGTCGTACGTCGGCGAATACGACCCGCGCCCGCTGGGCGAGCACCGGAGCGACCGTACCGAAGTCCGAGAGCGGGGTCGTGATGACCTCGTCGCCGGGGCCGACCCCGGCCGCCGCCACCGCCAGATGCAGCGCGGCCGTGCCCGAACTGCACGCGACGCTCTTGACAACAGTGCCGTGCGGGTCCGGAAAGTAGAGCCGGGTCAGCTCCTCCTCCAGCGAACGTGCTTCACTGCCGAAGGCGCTGCACAGTACGGCCGAGTCCAGAACGCGCAGTACCGCGGCCCGTTCCTCGTCGCCGAACGTACGGCCGCGCGGACCGAGAACTGTGGGCAGCGGCATTTCCCGTTCGGGCATCGGGGCACTATCCTCTCCGCAAGTATGCGGTTATGGCCTGGGCCGAAATTAGGGCCGCGGTCGCCAGGCGTCAACCCTGCGTGTGTCGGGGCGCGTCACGGGGCCTCGGAGAACCGGGATTGTGGGCCCGTTCACAAATACCCCAGAAGCACCTCAGGAGAACGGAGACCGGCCGATGGCTCTCACGGTCGGCGTGATAGGGCCCGAGGACCTTGTGCACAAGGTCGTCGCGGTCGGCGGCTCAGCGGGGGCGGACCGGCTGCTGGCGCTCCCGTACCGGCATGAGGACGAGACCCTTGACGTGGTCGGCGGGGCGCAGTCCGAGGTGGACGCCCTGCTCTTCACCGGTGTCGTGCCCCATACGCTCGCCGCCGCCGCCGGTCTGCTCGACCGGCCCGCGATGTACGTCCCGTACAACGGCGCGACGCTGCTGCGGGCCCTGGTCGAGCTGCTCCGCCTCGGCCACGACGTCTCCCGTATCTCCATCGACACCCTGCGCCGCAGCGAGGTCATGGAGACCCTCACCGAGGCCAAGCTGCCCACCGAGCATGTGCACGTGCTGCCCTACCGGCCGGGGCTGACCTCGCAGGACCTGGCCGCGTTCCATCTCGGCGCGCGTGACAAGAAGGAGACCAGGGTCGCCCTCACCTGCCTCGGCTCGGCCTTCCACCTGCTCGACCACGAGATGCACGCCGTACGTCTGGCCCCGTCCCGGCACTCCATACGCTCCACGCTCCAGGCCCTGCTGCTTGCCACCGCCGGGCAGCGCAGCGGGGACGCGCAGGTCGCCCTCGGCATCATCGACCTCCCGGCTGCCGACCGGGAACTCGCCGCCGACCTGCGGGTACTGGGTGGCAGCCTCGCTGATCTGCACGATGGGCAGCGGCTGGTCGTCACCACGCGCGGCGTTCTGGAGAAGGTGAGCGAGCAGTTCACCCGGCTGCCGTTCCTCGATGACCTGGCCGCCCGCCACGGCACCGCCCATGTGGGCTTCGGCCTCGGCCGTACCGCCGCGGAGGCCGAAGCGCTGGCGAGGCGCGCGGTCAACCGCGCCCGGTCGGTCGGTCCGGTCGCCGGTGTCGTGTCGATGACCGACGATGTGGACATCGTGATCGACGGGGAACGGACGGCGGAGGCGTCGGCAGCGGCCGGCTCGGCGTCGGGTGGGGGCCCGGAGAGCAAGGTGACGCTCGCCCGCCGCGTCGGACTGAACCCCAGGACCCTGGACCAGCTGCGCGAACTGACAGCGCAGGACCCGGAGGCGGGCATAACCGCGCACCGCGTGGCCGAGCATCTGTCCGTTCAGCAGCGTACGGCCCGCCGCATTCTCAAGCGCCTCGAACGGGCGGGTGTGGCCGTGCCGACGGGCAGCCGTGAGGCGGGCCGGACGGGGCGTCCGCCGATCGTCTACCGCGTACGCCTCTGAGCCGGGGTTCTGAGCCCGTGGTTCCGTACTTACGGTCTGGGCCGTAAGTTGGCCGTTGAGTTGGCCGTGAATTGGAGGAGCCGCGTGCAGATCGCCTCGGTCCACACCCGTATCGTCAGGGCCCCTTACCGGCGCCCGTTCGTCATCAGCAGCGGCACCAGTCCCGAGCTCATCAGTCTGGTCGTCGAGGTACGTACCGCCGACGGCGAATCCGGCTTCGGCGAGGCGTCGCCGATGACCGCGTACACCGGCGAGACCCTCGCCGGGCTCGAAGCGGCCCTCACCGAACACGTCGCGCCCGCGCTCATCGGCCGCGACCCGCGCGATCTGGCGGGGGCGCACGCGGCCATGGACGCCGCCATTCGCGGGCAGCATCTCGCGAAGGCGGCGCTGGACATCGCACTGCACGACGTGGCGGCGCGGGCGGCGGGGTGGCCGGTGCATCTGCTGCTGGGGGGCTGCGTCCGGCCGCGCGTGCCGACGGCCTGGGTGGTCGGTCTCGGCACCCTGGAGGAGATGGTGGCCGAGGCCGCCGCGTACGCCGCACGGGGGTTCGTCCACATCAAGGTCAAGGGCGGGGAGGACCCGGAGCTGGATGTGCGGCTGGTCCGTTCCGTACGGGAGGCGGTCGCGGAGTCCGTTGAGCTCTCCCTGGACGCGAATGAGGGCTACGACCCGGGTACGGCGGGCCGGACCGTCTCGCGGCTGGCGGATGCGGGGCTCGATCTGATCGAACAGCCGCTGCCGAGGTGGGACTTGGCGGGGATGGCGATGCTGCGCAGCCGGGGTGGGGTGCGGGTCATGGCCGACGAGAGCGTGTACTCGCTGCACGACGCGCTGGAGATCGTGCGGCGGGGCGCGGCCGATGTCCTCAACATCAAGATTCTGAAGGTCGGGGGCCTGTACCGGGCGCGGCAGATCGCGGCGGTCGCGGAGGCGGCGGGGCTCGCCGTGAAGATCGGCACGATGCCGGAACTGGGGGTCGCGACGCTGGCGGCGGCGCATCTGGCTGCGGCGCTGCCGAACGCGACGGTGGCGGCGGATTTGGTGGGGCCGTTGCTGGTGGGGGAGGAGCCGTTGGCGGGGGCGGCGTTTGCGGGGGTGGGGGATGTGGGGTGGGTGGACGTGCCGGTGGGGGCGGGGCTGGGGCATGACCTGTAGGTGGGTGGGGGCCCTTCGGGGGGCGGGAGCGTTGGGGTGCTGCGCGGGGCCTTGTCGGGGCGCTGCCCCGAGCCCCGCGCCTCAATCGCCGGCGGGGCTGAGTTTTCCGCCGGAGGGGCTGAGTTTCCGCCTGCGGGGCTCGGTTTCCCGCTGGCGAGGCTGGTTGCTCCCAGGGGCGAAAGTTTCTTAAAGCAAGTGCGCCGCCTCGCTCACCATCGACGTGACCCGGCGCGCCAGCGCGCCCGCCGGGCCCGTTCGTTGTTCCAGCGTCAGCAAGTCCCTGACCGCCGCCGCCGTTTCCTCGTCCGTCGTCGCCGTCGCCACCAGCAGCGACACCAGGTGGTCCACCAGCCAGTCGCGCAGCTCATCCGCCGGAGGCTGCTTCCCCTCGTCCAGCCAGATCAGTGACGCCGCCTCCACCGCCGCGATCCATGTGCGCACCATCATCCGCAGTCGCGGTCCCGGCCGGTCCGGGCGCAGATGGACGAGGATCTGTTCGGCCGCCGCCCGCCTGACCTCGTCGACGATCGCCGTCGCCCGCGACGTCGCGACGACGCTCCCGCCCCGCAGCAGCGCGCTGAAACCCGCGTCGTGCTCGTCCACGAAGACGAGATAACGGCTCAGCACCCGCGCGAGCCGCTCCGTCGGCGGGCCCGCCGGGGGTTCGGCGAAGCACCGTTCCAGTTCGTCGGCGGCCGATCGCAGAGCCGCCTCGTACAGCTGCTGCTTGCCGCCGGGGAAGTAGCGGTAGACGAGGGGCCGGGAGACCCCGGCCGCCTCCGCCACGTCGTCCAGTGAGACCTCCTCCGGCGGCCGGTGCGCGAAGAGCGTGAGCGCGGCGGCGAGGAGCTGGGTACGGCGCTCCTCGACGCTGAGCCGTCGGTACGCACGGGTCGCCGGAGCGGGACTGGTCATGCTCCGCAGCGTAACCGCACTGTTCGGCAAGGGCGTGCGGAGAGTCACGGGGAGGATTACGCCAGCAGGCCGGAGCTTTTCCACAGCCTGCGGCCCGGCCCCCGCAGCATCCCGATGTCGTCCAGGAAGTCGGTGAGCCGCTTCGCGCCCGACCGCATCACCTCGCGCCGGTGGCCGCTCGCCCGTACCTGGGCGACGGCCTCCCGCCGGTCGAGCCCGACGTTCTCGTACACCCCCGGATTGACGAAGCAGATCGAGAAGACCCGCGCCGCCTCGCCGCAGCTGAGCCGGGTGAACTCCTGCTCCCAGCGCGGCGCGGTCACCATCTGGCGGCGCAACTCCTCGCGGGCGTAACGGACATGGCGGGCCTCTTCGATCACATGGATACGGGTGACGCCGCGTACCAGGGTCTGTACGCGCTCGTCAGGGAAGGTCAGCCGCTGCATCCAGTCGAGTATCTCCTCGCCGAGCAGCGTCGCCGCGAACGAACCGGGTGTGGTCGAGATGGTCTTCAGCAGGCGCGCCCTATTGTGGTAGCGCCGCTCCACCGGATACGCGGGGGCCCCGCCCTTCTGGATCATCCGGGCGAACATCATCGAGTGCCTGCACTCGTCCGCGATCTCGGTGAGTGCGTACCGCACATGTGCGCTGGTCACGGGCTTGTCGTAGATGTGCCTGACCAGCAGCTGCATCAGGATGATCTCGAACCAGATGCCGAGCGAGGCGAGCGACGCGGCCTCGTGCCGGGACAGGTCCATCCGCTGTTCCTCGGACATCGTGCGCCAGAGCGGGGTGTCGTAGAGGGAGACGAGTTCCGGCGGCCAGAACCACTTGCCCTCTTCGGGCGGTGACTCCCAGTCGAGTTCCTTGTCGGGATCGAAGGAGTGATTGGCAGAGGACGCGAGCAGCCGCTCGGCGACCTGTTCGCGGTCCCGGAGCGGGCCGAGTGCGTCGTGGAGCAGCTGTAAGTCGCGTTCGGTCGCGGTCGCTGGCGGGGTCGTCGTCATGCGGGGAGCACCTCGTCGCTGGGTTACCGGCGGTCATGCTTATGAGACCCCCTGTCAGTAAGGCCGTCAATCCCTTGTGCGCGGCTTGTTGACTCCGCGTCTACCAACGTGTGAGCTCGTCGGCGGCGGGAACGAGGTCCGCAGCGTGAACGCCTCCGCGTCGGGCCCTGCTTCCGCACATGCGGCAGGCGTTCCTCCGCCTCCGCCTCCAGCTCCACACACCACCGAGACCGCATGCCGCTCCGCCGCCACGGCCATTTCAAGGAGTGCGCTGTCCGCTCCCCGCGCCGCGACCAGCTGAAGGCCGACCGGGCAGCCGTCGCCCGTGAAACCGGCCGGGATGCTCGCCGCCGGATGCCCGCTGAGATTGAACGCCCAGGTCAGTGCCGTGGAGTAGGTCTCACCCGGCCCGTCGTGGCCGTGCGGGCGGTTCGGCGTTGCGGGGGTGAGCAGCAGGTCCGTGTCCGCGAAGAGCGCGTCGAGGCGCCGGTTGTTCTCCGCGCGCACCGCCGAGCCCGTGCCTGGCTCTCCGCCTCGGATCGCCTGCCACGCATCCCCCGGGTTGAGCAGCGCGAACGGCCGCTCCTCCAGTCGTACGACACCGGCCGCCGCCAAACGGTCCACCGCGCCCCGCGCGACCGCCGCCACCTCCGGGTCCGTCCGCGCGAAGCCCAGGTCGGCGGACCAGCGCGCCCGTACGGGAAGCGGCACCGGAACCTCCGCGTAACCGTCGAGCACACAGCGCAGATACGCCCGCGCCTCCGCCGCCGTGCGCGTCAGCACACCCCCCGAGGCCAGCCCCGTCCGGTCCGGCGACGGCAGCAGCCCGTTTGTCGTCTTCAGGCCGAACACCCCGCACCACGCCGCCGGTATCCGCACCGATCCCGCCCCGTCGCTGCCGGTCGCCAGGCCCACCATCCCCGCCGCGACCGCCACCGCCGCGCCCGCCGACGAACCCCCGGGCGTACGGTCCGCCCGCCACGGGTTGACCGTACGGCCGTGCGCGCCCAGGCCCCACGTCTGCCAGTACGTGCCGGGGCCGGGCACCGCCGTCGAGCCGACCGGGACCGCGCCCGCCGCGATCAGCCGCCGGGCCGCGTACGCGCGTATCCCGGACGGCCCCTTCACCGCGAACGGCACTCCCGCAAGGGGGAGTCCGGGGTCTGTCTCGCTGGTCAGAGCCTCCTCGGCCCATACCTCGATGAAGGCGCTCAGCCCCGGGTCCAGCCGCGCGATTCGCTCCAGCGCCTCAGCCACTGCTTCCGCCACCGTCATACCCGTCAGTCTCGCAGCGCCGCCTCCATCACCGCCCGCGCGATCGGAGCCGCGCTCCCGCCCCCGCTGACATCGGCGCGGTGCCCGTCCCCGTCCTCGATCACCACCGCGACGGCGACCGCCGGCTGTCCCGCGTCATCCGCCCGCGCCCAGGACACAAACCAGGCGTACGGCCTCTCCGCGTTGCCGATGCCGTGCTGCGCCGTGCCCGTCTTCCCGCCGACCGTCGCCCCCTTGATCGCCGCGTTCTTGCCGGTGCCGTCCTCGACCACCTTGACCATCAGCCGCTGGAGCTGCTGCGCCGTGGCGGGGTTCATCGCCTGGTGGTACGACTCCGGGGTGTGCTGGGAGACCGTGTCGCCGTCCGATGTGGTCACCCGCTCCACCAGATAGGGGCGTTGGAGGTCGCCGCTGTTGGCGACGGCAGCCGCCACCATCGCCATCTGGAGCGGCGTCGCCGTGGTGTTGAACTGCCCGATCGAGGAGAGCGCCAGCTGATCGACGCTCATACGCGTGTCGAAGTGGGACTCCGCCACCCCCGAAGGGATCCGCAGCCGACGGTCGTTGAAGCCGAACCTGCCCACCGTGTCCACCATGGCGGTCAGCCCCGTCTTCACCCCGAGGTGCGCCATGACGGTGTTGCACGACCACTGGATGGCGTACGTGAGCGAGGCGTTTCCACAGTTCCGCGCCTCATTGGGGAGCCTGGTCGCGGTCCCGGGCAGGACATACGGATCGGGCGTGCCGGTCGGCGCGTCGACATCGCTCACGACCCCCGCGTCCAGCGCCGCCGCCGCCGTCACGATCTTGAAGGCCGAGCCGGGCGGATAGCTCTGCCGGAGCGCCCGGTTGAGCATGGGCTGATGGGGTACGGCGTTCAGCCTGGTCCAGGCGTCCGTGACCCGCCGCCCGGTGCCGGAGAGCAGCCCGGGGTCGTACGACGGGCTGCTGACCAGCGCCAGGATCCGGCCGGTCGTCGGCTCGACGGCGGCGACCGCGCCCCGTCTGCCGCCGAGCCCGTCGTACGCGACGCGCTGCATCGACGGCCTGATGGTGGTGACCACCTTGCCGCCGGGCCGTCGGCTGCGGCTGATGTCGTTCCAGAAGGGAATCGGGGTGAGCAGAGGATGCGTACCGGAGAGGAAGGAGTCCTCGGTGTTCTCGATGAGGCTTGTGCCGTACGTCTGCGAGGCGTAACCGGTCACCGGCGCGTACAGCGGACCCTCGGTGTAGGTGCGCTCGTAACGCAGCTGCTGGCCGGTGTCCTTGGAGCCGGTGACGGGTCTGCCGCCGACCAGGATGTCGCCGCGAGGCTCGGCGTAACGGGCGATGACGGGGCGGCGGTTGGCCGGGTTCGTGTCGAGTGACGTGGCCTCGATCACCTGTACGCGGGCGGCGTTGAGCAGCAGCGCGATCAGCAGCAGCAGACTCAGCGCGGCGGTCTGCTGGATGCAGCGGATCACCGTCTGTCCTCCAGGCTCTCCTCCAGGCTCCCCTCCACGTTCTCCGCCACGTTCTCCGCCACGCTCTCCTTCACGCTCTCCTTCAGGAACGGGGCGATGATTCCCGGCTCGACCGGGTCGGGGTGGGGCGCGCGGGCGGAGTCGCTGACCCGGATGAGCAGCGCCACGATGATCCAGTTGGTGACGACGGACGAGCCGCCCTGCGCGAGGAACGGCATCGCCATGCCGGTGAGCGGGATCAGGCCCATCACGCCGCCCGCGATGACGAAGACCTGGAGGGCGAGGATCGAGGCGAGGCCGGTGGCGAGCAGCCGTCCGAAGGGGTCGCGCAGGGCGAGCCCGGCGCGGTAGCCGCGGGTCACCAGCAGCGCGTAGAGCAGGAAGATCCCGCTGAGGCCGATCAGCCCGAGTTCCTCACCCGCGGTGGCGAGGATGAAGTCTGACTTGGCGGCGAAGCCGATGAGGATGGAGTGGCCGAGGCCCAGTCCGGCGCCGAGCATCCCGCCCGCGGCGAAGGCGAAGAGGGACTGGGCGAGCTGGCCGGGGCCCTGGCCCGCCTCGATGCTGGCAAAGGGGTTGAGCCAGTCCTCGACCCGGCTGTGCACATGCGGTTCGAGGGAACCGACGGCGAACGCCCCGGCCGCCGCGAGCAGCAGGCCGACGGCGATCCAGCCGGTCCGGCCCGTCGCCACGTACAGCATGATCACGAAGAGTCCGAAGAAGAGCAGCGAAGTGCCGAGGTCCCGCTCCAGGATCAGTACGCAGACGCTGAGCAGCCAGATGGCGACGATGGGGCCCAGTACCCGGCCGGTGGGGAACTGCAGTCTCCACATCCTGCGGCCCGCGTACGCGAGCGCGTTGCGGTTGGCGGCGAGGTACGCGGCGAAGAAGACGGCGAGCAGGATCTTGGCGAATTCGCCGGGCTGGAAGGAGAAGCCGCTGACCCGGATCCAGATCTTCGCGCCGTTCACGGCGGGGAAGAGGATCGGCACGAGCATCAGGGCGAGCGCGGCGGCGACCGAGAGATACGCGTACCGCTGGAGGAGCCGGTGGTCGCGCAGCAGGACGACAGCCGCGATGAACAGCGCGACGCCGAGCGTGGACCAGACGAGCTGGGCGGGCGCGGCCCGGTCGCCCGGGGTTTCCAGGTCGAGGCGGTAGATCAGGACCAGGCCGAGGCCGTTGAGGAGGAGGGCGATGGGGAGGAAGAGCGGGTCGGCGTAGGGGGCGCGGAAGCGGACGGCGAGATGGGCGAGGAGCGCCAGGACGCCGAGGCCCGCTCCATAGCCCGCGGCGTCCGGGGGGACGGCTCCGTTTTTTGCCAGGCCGACGTCGATGTAGCCGTAGACGGAGATGAGGACGGCGCAGACGAGGAGCGAGAACTCGACACCCCGGCGCTTGGGGAGGCGGAGCTCGGGCGGGGGAGCGTCCGCCGTCATTGCGGTCATGCCACGCAACGTAGCAAGTGGTATGACCTTAGTTGCGCTTATCGCACCTTATGTCCCCGTGGCCTCTGTCCTTGCGGCCTCGGCTGTCCTTGTGGCCTCAGCGCTGGTACGGGTTTCCCTGGCCGGGCTGCGGCTGCTGCTGCGGCTGCTGCTGTCCGTACCCCTGGCCGCCCTGGCCGTCCTGCCCGCCCGCGGCCTGCAGCTGGAGCTGCTCGCCCTGCTCCTTGGTGATGTTCTGCTCCGCCCCGCAGAACGTGCACTGCGTCGCGTACTTCGTGGAGAAAGGGAACAGCGGAATGAAGAACAGCGTGAACTTCGTGACCCGCTTCCTGAGCGTGTGTGCGGAGGGGTTGCCGCAGTGTCCGCAGACCAGTGTCAGTATCGCGAGCTGGTACAGGTATCCCTTGGTGCCAAAGATGATCATGTTTTTGGTCCCTCCCGGGTCAGTGCCTGCCGGCACAGGGCCAGCAGCTTCTCGTCCGTAAAGATGTCATGGCTGCCGTACCCGCCGTCTATCGCGTTATGACGCCGTACGGAGGCGAGCTCGGCGCGCAGGACCCGCTCGGCCCCTTCGGCCACGTCGTCGGCGGAGGCGGCCAGGCGCTGCGCGGTCGCCACGCGGGTGTGCGGCAGCTCCTCCCAGGCAGCGAGCAGCACCGGCCACGCCCGCTCCGGATCGCCCGTCACCCGCCACAGCGCGATCGCCGCGTCCACCCGGGTCCACGGCTCGGCCGCCCCCAGCATGCGGCTCAGCGCGGGAGCCGCCGGTGCGCCCGCCGGGCCCAGCGCGCCGAGCGCCGTCGCCGCCGACCGGCGGGCCGCGGAGTCCGCCGCCCCCAGCGCCGTACGCAGCACGGGCAGTACGGCCCCGACGTCACCGTCGATCGCCCACAGTGCCCCGGCCGTACGCGCCATGAGCGCCACCGATGAGCCCCGGCTCCGCAACAGCGCCCGCAGCTCGGGCACGGCTTCCCGCGCGTCGGGACCGAAGGCGGCGAGGGTCCGCAGCACCGACTCGGTCACCCACTCCCTGCGGTACTCGGGCGCGCCCCGCAGTATGCGCAGCACCTCCGGCACCGCGTCGGCGGCGTGCAGCGCGGTCAGCCCGTACAGCAACGGCACGGCCCGGTCGTAGAGCTGCGCGTCCAGCGGTATCCCGCCGAGCGCGCGGCGCAGGGCGGGCGCGAGCGGCGCGGCGACCGCGCCCAGGTGGTCCAGCGCGTACCCCAGGTTGTGCGGGGCCTCGGGGCGCTCCAGCACCAGCGCGAGCACCGGCACCGCGCGCCGGTCGCCCGTCCGCGCCAGCGCCGTGAGGGCACTGCCGAGCGTGGGCGGCCCGCTCGCCCATGTGCGCACCCAGGCGGCGGGGTCCGCCGCCACCCGATCCGCGAGCGCGTCCGCGGCGGGTCCGGCCAGCGTGAACAGCTCCTCCAGAGCGTCGGCGGCGGCCTCGGCCAGCCGGGGCTCCGGGTCGGCGAGCTGCTCCCCGATCAGCCCGACCAGCTCTTCGTACGCGCCGCGCCAGGTCCGCAGCAGCCCGCCGCTCATCCGTACGGCGTCGATGCGCTGGCCCCAGTCGGGGCTGCACAACTGGTCGGTCAGCAGGGCTATTCGGTCGTCGACGCGATCGCTCAGACCGGAGTGGAGCGTACGCAGCAGGTCGGCTGTCCAAGGGGCGGGACGGCTGCCCTTCTCGACGTCCGTGTCGGTGTCGCGCCGCTCACGCAGCTGCCCCACGAGGGTCGGCGCCGACGGCCGGTCGGCGGCCGGAGCCGTCACCACGGGCTCGGCGCGCAGCTCGCGCAGCAGGCTCGTCACCACCGGTACGACATCGATGGGCAGTTCCTCCGGCACACAGCGGGCGAGCTGCGCGAGCGCGGCCAGCCGCAGCCCGGCGCCGTACGACACCCGGGTCAGCCCGGAGAGCCATTGCACCGCCTGGGGTGCGAGCCGCCCGTGCCGCAGCGCTATCCGGCCCGCGGCCTCGACGCACGCGAACCGCACCTCCGAGTCCGGCTCGGCGCGCAGCCGCTCCCGCAGCAGGTCGAGCACCAGCTCGGGATCGTCGTGCAGCGTAGCCAGGGCGAGGGGCGCGGCGAGCCGCACTCCGCGGTCCTCGGCGTCGAGCAGCCCGAGGAAGACGTCGGCGCCCTCGGTGACGGCGGACGCGGCCATCGCGTAGTTCGCGGCGTACTCGAACTCCTCGTCCTCGGGGTTCAGCTCGTCGTCGCCGTCCAGATCGATGCCGCCGATGCTGGTCAGGAGCTCGACTATGCCGCCGCGGTCCTGGACCGCGGGATTCGCCACGAGTTCGAAGAGGAACGGAATGCAGGCGAGCGTGGAGTCGTACACATCGCCCTGGTGGTGCACCGCGCCGTACATCCCGTCGAGCGCCGACTCGCGCTCGGCCGGGTCCGCGGAGGCCAGTCCGCGCAGTAATGCCGGCACGTTGTTCGCCTGTCCGTAGGCGTGCCTCAATACAGTCCAGTCGACCTCGTCGATCCCCCCGAACACGCCTGCCTCCTTTCAGAATCAAGAACGGTGCGCTAGGGGAGAGTGTGCACCACAGCTCCGACATCGCGGGGTTATTGCCTCGAAGCCTGTGGACTGTTCCCATGGTCGGGGGTGAGGCATATGACAGGACTCCGCGTCACACCGGCGCACATTCAGGGCCGGGACCGGCTGTACGTCAGTCTGCCGAACGGCCGGAAGGTCGCCTGGTACGACCACAGGGAAGACGGAGGCAGCGGGCGCGTCAGCCTCGTCTCGGAACGCCATCGCGACGATGTGCTGGCGGCCCTCGCCCCGTATCTCACCGGCGAGGTCACGATCGGCCCGCCGCCCGTCCCGGGCGCCGACGACCTTGCCAGGCTCTCCCTCCACCCCGACGACGATCTGGCGCCCAACCGCCCCGGCGAGGCGCTGCACGCCGAACTGGACGACCTTCCGGACCGGCGCGGCTTCGGGTTCGCGTCCGGGCTCGCGTCCGGGTTCGGCTTCCGGACGGACCCGCGCCGCGCCGAGCTGGCCGCGCAGGAGCTGCTGGGCGACGCGCTCGACCAGCTGGAGGGCGCGGGCTGGCGGCTCCTGCACTCCGTAGCCCTGCCGGGTGCCGAGCGCATCGACCATCTCGCCATCGGACCGGCCGGTGTGCTGGCCGTGCACACCCTCGCGGCCCGCCGCCTGCGCGTACGGATCGCCGACCCCATGGTCCGGGTCGGCCATGGCGAGCCGAGCCCCCGGCTGCGGCTGGCCCGCCGCTGCGCGGGCCGCGCCGCGCTCGCGCTGACGGCCGGAGTGAGCCCGCTGCTGGCCGTGGTCGGCGCGGCGCGGGTGGAGGTGGAGGGGGCGCCCCCGGAGGACGTACGGATACTGCGGGAGGACGAGGTGCCCGAGCAGCTGGGCAGGCTGGGCGGGGTGCTCAAACCGGCGGACATCGAGGCGCTGTACGCGACGGCGCGGGACCGCCGCACCTGGCTGCGGGTATAGCGGGTATAGCGGGTATAGCAGGTATAAGCGGGTATAACGGCGCGCTCAGTGGTCCTCGGGGAGCCTCAGCCGCAGCACCGTGGTCACGCTGTGCCGCGTGGTGCGCTGCTCCACCTCGGCCATCAGCAGCCCCGGTTCCACGGCCCGGTACTCGACCTCGCCGACGCCGACCGCCATCGCTGTCCCACTGCCGGTACTGGTCGCCGCGGCCAGTGCGGCGGCGGCCTCGGCCCGTAGGGCCGGTGGGAGCGGGCTCGACACCACGGGGGTGTCGTCGTCCGGCACCACCAGTACCAGCGCGTTCGGCCGCGTCTGCGGCCCGGTGAAGCCGACCACCGCTCCGTCGCGGGCGTTGGTGTGCCGAAGCTTCCGCCACGCGCGCGTGCCGCCCCGATACGTCTGGTCGACGCGCTTGACGACCAGCCCCTCGACCCCGAGCGCGGGCAGGGACTCGAACCAGGTGACCGCCTCATCGGCGTCCCGCGTCATCGGCACGGGTTGCAGCGGCGGCCCGAGCGGGCTGAGCAGCGCGACCAGCCGCTCACGCCGTTTCCCGTACGCCGAGAGCCGTAGATCCTTGCCGCCCTCGGAGAGGAGATCGAAGGCGGCGTAGGAGGCGGGCAGCCGGCGCGCGAGGGCGGGCGCCCGGCCGGGGGTGGCTGCCGCGCGCTTCTGTACGGCGGCGAAGTCGGTACGGCCCTCGGTCCAGACGACCACCTCGCCGTCGAGGACCGTGCCGTCCGGCAGCTGCCGTGCCGCGTCCGCGAGATCGGGAAAGGCGGCGGTGACGATCCGCCCGGAGCGGGCCTGGAGCAGCACCTTGGCGCCGATCCGGAAGATCACCATCCGGTGGCCGTCGAACTTCGGCTCGTACGCCAGGCCCGCCCCGCGCGGCAGCACATTCACCGACTCGGCGAGCGCGACCTTCACCGGCGGCCGGAGCGGGACATTCATGGCGCACTCACGGCAGGGGCCTGGCCCGGTTGAGATTGATGAGCGGGCCGAACAGGTCCCCGTACCGGGCGAGCCGCGGCGCGATGTCGCCGAGCCGGAAGACGAGATTCTGCCGCGCCGTGACGTCTTCGACCTCTTCCCAGGTCACGGGCGTGGATACGGTCGGTTCGGTGCGGGCGCGCAGGGTGTAGGGCGCGGCGGTGGTTTTCGCGGCGGCGTTCTGGCTGTGGTCGACGAAGACCTTCCCGGGCCGCAGGGAGCGGGTCATCCGGTGCAGGATCAGCCCTGGCAGCGAGGCCTGGCCCTCGACGGCCAGACTCTTCGCGTACGCGGACACCCGCTCGGAGGGTGTGGGCTCCAGTGGCACAAGGAGATGCATGCCCTTGGCGCCCGAGGTCTTGGCGTACGCGTACAGTCCGTCCGCCGCCAGCCGGTCGCGCAGCCAGAGCGCCACGTCGCAGCACTCGGCGATGGTCGCGGGTGCGCCGGGGTCGAGGTCGAAGACCATCCGGTCGGCGATGGCGGGCTCGTCCACGCGCCACTGCGGCACATGGAACTCCACCACCAGGTTTGCCGCCCAGATCAGCGTCGGCAGATCCTGTACGACGACCTGGCGCGCGTTCTTGTCCTCCGAGCGGGGCACGGAGACGGTCCGTACCCAGGAGGGGGTCCCGGGCGGCGGGTTCTTGGTGAAGAACAGCTGGCCGTCCGGCCCGTCCGGATACCTCAGGAAGGACACCGGGCGGTCGCAGATGTGCGCGAGGAGCGCGCCCGCGGTGGTGGCGTAGTAGTGCAGTATCTCGCCCTTGGTGGTTCCGGTGGCGGGGTGGAGGACCTTGTCGAGATTGGTGAGCGCGAGGCGTCGCCCCTCCACCTCCGTGATCGGTGTCATACGATGAGAATCCCACTATTCCGGGCGAATCGGATGAAAGGGATGGATGGAACGTGCGATCCATTTGGAACGGCGCGATCTCGTTCGGCCTGGTCAGCATCCCGGTCAAGTTGGTGAACGCCACCGAGAGCCACGCCGTTTCCTTCCGCCAGATCCACACCGCCGACGGCGGCCGGATCCGCTACCGCAAGGTGTGCGAGGTGGAGGAGAAGGAGGTGCCGTCGGCGGAGATCGGCAAGGGGTATGAGGACGCCGATGGATCGATCATCCCGATCACCGACGAGGACCTCGCGCAGCTGCCGCTGCCCACGGCGAAGACGATCGAGATCGTCTCCTTCGTACCGGCGTCGAGGATCGACCCGCTCCAGATGGACGCGGCGTACTACCTGGCGGCCAATGGCGTCCCGGCCGCCAAGCCGTACACGCTCCTGCGGGAGGCACTGAAGCGCAGCGACAAGGTCGCGGTCGCGAAGTTCGCTCTGCGCGGCAAGGAGCGGCTGGGGATGCTGCGCGTCGTCGGCGATGTGATCGCCATGCACGGCCTGCTCTGGCCGGACGAGATCCGCAGCCCGGAGGAGGTCGCCCCGGACACCGAGGTGAGTGTGCGGGACGCGGAACTCGACCTGGCGGACGCCCTGATGAACACGCTCGGCGAAGTGGACCTGGAGTCGCTGCACGACGACTACCGGGAGGCGGTCGAGGCCCTGATCACGGCAAAGGTGGAGGGCGGCGAGGTGGCCCCGGAAACGGCGCCGGCCGAGCGCGCGGGCGGCAAGGTCATCGACCTGATGGCCGCGCTGGAGAAGAGCGTGCGGGCGGCGCAGGAGGCGCGCGGCGAGGAGGGGGAGGCGGCGGCCGAAGGGGAGGGTGCCGAGGTCAGACCGATCAAGGGGCGCAAGCGGGCGGCGCCGAAGGCCCCGGCGAAGAAGACGGCCGCGGCCAAGTCCACGGAGAAGAAGGCCACCAAGGGCACGAAGGACACGACGGCGGACGCGAAGACGGACGCGAAGACGGACACGAAGACCGGTGCCGCCAAGAAGGCCACCCAGAAGAAGGCCGCCCCCAAGAAGCGCACCTCGGCCTAATTCGCTTCGTCGCGCCGCAGGAGGCTGTCGACCACAGCCTCCAGATAGCTGTCGCGCTCCGCCCCGACGGGCAGCGCCTCCGGTACGGCATGGCTGAGCTGCGTGTGCCCGAGATAGCTGGTGTACGCGAGCAGCCCGCGCTGCCGCGCCTGCTCCGCCGGGAAGCCGAGCTCCTCGAAGGCGTGCGCCACGTACCCCACGCGGCGTTCGGTCACCCGCCGCAGTACGACGGCGACCTGGGGGTGGTCGGCGGTGGCGAGCAGGGTGACCTCAAGGGGATCGCGCGCGGCGGAGGCGGTCGCCCCGGCGAAGAGGCTGCGAAGCCGCGTCTCGGGGTCCGGCTCGGACTCCATGGCGGTGATGATCTCTTCGGTGCGGAGCTCCTCCCACCGGGCGAGGGCGGCGTCGATGAGCGCGTCGCGGTTGGTGAAGTGCCAGTAGAAGCTGCCCTTGGTGGTCCCGAGCCGCGCGGCGAGCGGCTCCACGGCGACGGCGGCGAGCCCGCGCTCCCTGATGGCGGCGAGCGCGGCGTCGGCCCAGTCGCGCGCCGTCAGCCTCGTACGCCTCTGCGCTGCCTGCGCCTGTCCCGCCCGCTCTTGCGCCATGTCCGTACGCTACCGTACGGTCCAGGTCAAACATACGCCACCGTACGGAGGTACGGAATGCGCACGCCACGCCCGGCCGCGACGGACATCCCTCCCGGAGCCACACTGGCCCACCAGGCATTCGACCGCCGCCCAGACTTCGCGGACGCCTGGCAACTCCCGCTGCACCCCGGGATGGACCGCGCCCCCGAGGCATGGCGGAACGTCCTGCCGTTCCCGGTCATGGCGAGGTCCCCCACCGAACTCCTCCTCGGCGAGGACGCGGGCCACCTGGACTTCCGCGCGTCGATCCTGATCGAGAACGACACAGTGACGCTCTCGACGGTGGTACGGATCCACAACCGGCGCGGCAGGCTCTACTTCGCGGTGATCCGCCGCGTCCACCCGCCGATGGCCCGTCTGATGCTGCGGCGCACCCACCGCCGCATGGCGCTCGGGACGCTCAGGAACTGAGTGCGCGCGCCACCAGTGGCATCCCGGGCGTCTGATGTCCACCACTGGCCAGCATGCGCACCTCGCCGCGTGCGCTGATCTCCGCTCGTACGATCCCGGTCTCGTCCTCGTAGATCGGGTACCCGCCGGCTCCCGACCGTTCGGTACGCCGGACGACCACGACGTCGTCCTCCCCGGCGAACCCTCGAAATACCAGCTCGTAGCTTTCCGGGTAATGCATGGGAGCCTCCCGCAAGGCTCTGCAGAGGCCTGAAGCGCCGCTTCACCTTTCGCCGCTGCCAACTCCTCCCATGGTGGCGCAGGCATGCCTGTAGCGCCTCATGGGGACGCGGGCCTTTGGGAATCGTCCCGGATCACCCTTCACACCTGGCACTTCATGCCGCGCCGACCACCTCAGGCAGTCTTCGGCTTGGCGAAGGTCCACAGCGCGCTGTCACTGTCCGTGCAGGGGTGGATCTTGAGGGGCGCGTCGGTCGCGCCGTCGAGGTAGTTGCCCGGGCCGGAGAGCACCAGGCACAGGTTGTTGCTGGAGTAGCTGCGGATCCAGTACTGGTTGCCGGCCGCGTCGTCGACCTGTTTGTCGAGCCACCACAGCTGGTTGTCACTGGTGGTGCCGTCACAGACGAACTCACTGA
The DNA here is from genome assembly GCF_044548015.1 of Streptomyces sp. NPDC052236. Lineage (NCBI taxonomy): Bacteria > Bacillati > Actinomycetota > Actinomycetes > Kitasatosporales > Streptomycetaceae > Streptomyces > Streptomyces sp. NPDC052236. The sequence continues at coordinate 25,749 of NZ_JBIUBL010000036.1, forward strand.
CGAAGGTACCGGCGGGCTCACCCTCGTAGTTGGGCAGGTCCATGCAGAATCCGTCCGTGGTGTTCCGCATCTGGAACAGACTGCTCTCGTTGGGAGCCTTCTTCGTGTAGCGGACCTCCAGATTCCACAGCTGGTTGTCCTCGTCGGGCGGAAGGCACGCGGAGTCGTTGACCGGACCGGTCACGGCGCCCTTCTCCCTGCCCAGGATGTCGGCGCAGTGGCCGGTCTTCACGTTCATGATCTGCACATGGGCGAGGCTCGCCGGGTCCGGGGGCGTCTTGGCTTTCGGCTTCTCCGACGCCCCGCCTCCGCCGTTGCCTGCGGACTGTTTCTCGTTCTGTTTGTCGTTCTGCCCGAAATACTGGGGGGCGATCAGGACTGCTGCCGCGATGACAGCCACTCCTGCGGCCCCCATCAGAATGAAACGGCCGCGGCGCTGTCTGGTGTTACCGGGAACGGCTCCGGGCGCAGGCAGGGGGAAATGCACGGTTTCTTGGACGTGGAGGAGGGGGGCTGCGGCTGCCGGTGCTGGTGCTGGTGCTGGTGTGCCGGTGGGTGCGGTAGGTGCGGTGGGGAGCACCATGGTCGGCTGGTACTGGCCCGCGGGAGTGACGGCCTGTACCACCGGTGGCGTGGGCAGGCCCATGGTGGCCGAGGCTGAGGTCAGGGCGTGGCGGTAGGCCGGGTGATCCACGAGGGACGCCTGCGGCTGGCAGCGCGCGACGATCTCATCGGGACGCAGACGTACTCGCGGATCGCGGGTGACGCACGCGGAGATCAGCTCCGCGAGGGCGGGCTCCACACCGTTGAGATCCACGCTCTCGTGAACAGCGCGGTAGGAGATGGCGGCGAAGAGACCTTCGCCGTAGGGTGCCCGCCCGGTGGCCGCGAAGGCGATGGTCGCGCCGAGGGCGAAGACGTCACCGGCCGGTCCGACGTTGTTGTGGGTGAGTATCTCGGGCGCGGTGTAGCCCGGGGTGCCCATGGAACCGACCTGGGTCAGAGCGGTCTGTTCCGAACCGCGGGCTATGCCGAAGTCGATGAGCTGCGGACCGGTCGCGGAAAGTATGACGTTCTGCGGCTTGATGTCGCGGTGCCACACCCCATGGGTGTGGATGTCGCCCAGCCCCTCGGCCAGGGCAGCCAGCAGCGCCCGGCACAGATCCGCAGGCAGCGGGCCGTCCGCGGCGACCGCCGTGTCGAGAGTCGGCCCGGGGACGTACTCGGTGGCCAGCCAGTACGGCGGAGCGGATATCTCGGAGTCGATGAGGGCCGCCGTGTACGCACTGCGCAGCGTCCGGAGTGTCTCCACCTCACGACGAAATCGCTCTAACGCCTGCGGGTTGTTCCGGAACTGATCGCTGATCACCTTGACGGCGGCCGGGCGCCCTCCGGGGGACCGGCCGAGATACACACTGCCCATCCCGCCGGAGCCCAGACGGCCGGCGAGACGGTAGCGGCCGATCTCCATCGGATCAGATTCATCAAGCGGTTGCACGGAATGGTCTCCAAGGAGCTACAGCAGGCCGCCCAGCTCAAAACATGCCACAGCCCGACAATCAACCCAATCGACGTTGCCGCACCGCACGGTTCACCGGCCAACTCGTACCGACGCCGCCACCGTCAGCACGACAGCTGACACAGTATTACGACGGCCAACTCCACGGCGAACTGGTCCGTTTGGTGATCCGCCGTGCCGGGGGGCGCCGGATCCACGTCGTCCCGCACGGGGCTCAGGACGCGGCACAGCCCTACGGCACCCGTACGGGCACCAGGTTTCCCGGATTGTCGAGCCATATCTGCCGGCCTTGCGGCGACACAGCCAGGCCGTACCGATCGAACCCTGGCTCGCCCTGTTGCTTGTACCAGCGCATGACGGCCTCGGCCTCATTCCACAGCCGACGCGGGCCGGACTGCACGATGTCGTACTCGGTGCGGTCCTTCTCGAAGTCGGCAGTAGCCCATGACGTTGCGGCCATGTCGAACAGCCACAGCCGGTAGGCGCCCTTCTTTCCCCACACGGGACGACAGAACAGGTCCGGCACCTGCACGCCGAGCGTGAACATGTGGACCCAGTCGCCCATGTCGTCGGGCGACAGGGCCGACACGCTCTGGTCGCCCCGCGCCGGCCACTCCTCCCCGTCGAGATAGGCACTCGTCGGCGGGAACGTCTCGCGCTGGTCCCTCAGGCGCATGAACGCCGAGGACATCAGGAACGGGCCGGACGCCGTACCGACGCGCCCGATGCTGCTGTACTGGCCTTACTCCCACGGCGCACCTTCGCGCGCGCCGTGCGGCCGGGGCGTACCACCGACCAGCGGCAGGAAGAGGACCGGACGAGCGGTCCACTCGAACCGGACGTCGCCGCATGACACAGCGAACACGTACGCCGAGACCGGTTCCTCGAACGCGGACCCGATCAGGCGAAGCGACAGGGCAGGACTGCATGCGGTGAGGTGTCGGCGAGCTGGGATCGAGCGCCCACCACTCGCACAGATAGCCTGCGATCACCTTCCCGACCATGGCCGTCGCCGTCAGCTATTTCCGGCGCGGGCCCGAACGGGGCCGGTATCCACGACCTGAAGAAAACTGCCCCACTTCTCGACCTGTCGCGCTACCTCGTCGTACTCCTGCGCAATGGGCGAGATCATTGAGCGCCAAGGGTGTGAGCAGCGCGCTCGCTTTGGGCGCCGGGCGCCACCACCAGCCCCTGGGCCCGATCCGACACCGCGATAACTGATGACTGTGCCGTTCGCGTTCAACAGCCTCGGCAGCCATAGACCTGCGCACGGTACGCGCAACGAGCGCCAGCCGATTGAGGCTGCTGGGAGCCCACGCGACGGAGACGCGCTGACCCGGCTTTCCGATCTTCCCCGGCGTGGCATTGAACGGCGGCCCCCTCCGCTCCGTATGCACCGTAGCGGGCGCGAATATAGGGAGCAGCCGTGACGATGATGCAGAATGGTCGGGCCGCCAGACGGCAGACCATGCGCGCGATCCAGCCCCGGCGTTCGCCGGCGGCCCTGCTGCTCGTGCTCTGCTGGGGCGGTGCGGCGGCCGTGATGGCGCTGTGGTGGCAGAACACGGCGACCGTACAGATGACCACCGCCGAGTGGCTCATCGGCGCGGGCCGGATCACCGGGTTGCTCGGCGGGTACACGATCGCGATCGTGGTCCTCCTGATGGCCCGCGTTCCCGCGCTCGAACGCCGCGTGGGCTCCGACCGGGTCGCCCGCTGGCACGCTATGAGCGGGCGGTACGCCGTCAGCCTGATCGTCGTGCATGTCGTGCTCACCATCTGGGGTTACTCCGTTCAGGGCGGCACCCCCCTCGTGGAGCAGACCGTCACCGTCGTGGTCGACTTCCCGGAGATGATCAAGGCGACCGTCGGCACCACGCTGCTGCTGTTCATCGGCTTCATCTCCGCCGGGGCGGTGCGCCGGCGGATGCGTTACGAAGTCTGGTACTACCTGCATCTCACCACCTACGTGGCGGTCTACCTGACCTTCTGGCACCAGCTCGCCAACGGCTCCGAGTTCGTCGCCAATGCCACCGCGCGCACCGTCTGGTACGTGCTGTACCTGGCGGTCGGCGGCCTGCTCCTCTGGTACCGCGTGCTGGCCCCCATCCGTCTCAACATCTGGCACCGCATGCGGGTCGACTCCGTCGTGGACGAGGCCCCCGGCGTCGTATCCGTACTGATCAGCGGGCGGCGGCTGCACCGGCTCGGGGCCGAGTCCGGGCAGTTCTTCCGGTGGCGGTTCCTCGCCAAGGGGCTGCGCTGGAGCGCCAATCCGTACTCCCTGTCCGCCCCGCCCCGGCCGGACCGGCTGCGGATCACCGTCAAGGCCGTCGGCGGGCACAGCATGGCGCTGTCCAACCTGGAGTCGGGGACGCGGGTCTGGGCGGAAGGGCCCTACGGGGCCATGACCGCCGCCCGGCGCAGCCGGGGCAAGGTGCTGCTGATCGCCGGCGGGGCCGGGATCACCCCGCTACGGGCGCTCTTCGAGACGCTGCCCGGCAACCCCGGCGATCTGACGCTGCTCTACCGGGCCAGCAAGGTCGAGGATCTGGCCCTGTGGGGCGAACTGCGGGAGATCGCGGAGAGCCGCGGGACCCGGCTGATGTACGCCGTCAACAGCCCCGGCGGCATACGGCCCGAGATCACCCCGCAGCGGCTCAAGGAACTGCTGCCCGACATCGAGGAACACGACGTCTACCTGTGCGGCCCACCCGGGCTCGCCGAGGAGTCGTACGAAGCCCTGCGCACGGCGGGTGTGCCCGCACGCCGTATCCACCACGAGTCCTTCGAGATGTGAGGCAGCCGCCGTGAAGAGGAAACACCCACTGCGCCGGATCATGATCGGTGCCGCCGCCACCGTGTCCGGGGTCGTACTGCTGCTCGCCCTGAAGATGCCGATGTCCGAGATATCCGGCTCGTCATCGGTCCAGGCGGGCGGCGCGCTGCCGCCCGCCGCCGCGGCCGGTGCGCAGACCGTCCTCGGGGACGTCGCCAAGACGCAGTACGGCGAGGTGCAGGTACGGCTCACCCTCGGCGGTGGCCGGATCACGGCCGCCGAAGCGGTCAAGGCGCCCAACTCCGAAGCGCGCAGCCAGCAGATCAGCGCCGATGCGATTCCCAAGCTCAACGCGGCGGCGGTCGCGGCGCAGAGTGCGCAGCTCGACGCCGTGTCCGGGGCGAGCTATACGAGCAAGGGCTACCTGGAGTCCTTGCAGAGCGCCCTGGACAAGGCCGGTGTCGGCGGTGGGGGAGGAGCAGGTGCCGGGGACGTTGAGGCCGGAGGGGCGGCTACGCCTCCTCCTGTCGCCGCGCCTGAGCCTGAGCCCGAACCTGTTGTTACTCAGCCTCCTCCTCCCGTGGAGGAGGAGGCCGAGGCTGAGCCTGAGGCGGACGGGGGGAATCAGACCGTCCTCGGCGACGTCGCCGACACCCAGTACGGGCCCGTCCAGGTCCAGATCACCCTCAGCGGCGGAAAGATCACCGCCGCCGAGGCCGTCAAGACCCCGAATTCCGACGCCAACAGCCGCTCCATCGCCGCCAACGCCGTGCCCCAGCTCAACCAGGCGGCGGTCGCGGCGCAGAGCGCGCAGCTCGACGCCGTCTCCGGCGCGAGCTATACGAGCCAGGGCTATATGGAGTCCCTGCAGAGCGCATTGGACAAGGCCGGTGTCTGAGCCCGCGCAGTTGACGCGGCTGCGTCACGTCGAGCACACCATGGGCACGGTGTTCTCGTTCGATGTCCGCTTCCCGGCGGACGGCGGCGGCGAGGCACGCGTACGGGCCGGGCTCGACGCCGCCGTGGCCTCCCTCAACGATGTGGACGAGGTCTTCTCCACCTACCGCCCCGACAGCCAGATCAGCCGCCTGGGCAAAGGCGAACTCACCGTGCCGGACTGCGCCGCCGAGGTCGCCGAGGTCCTTGGCCTGTGCGAGGACGCCGAGCGCGAGAGCGACGGCTGGTTCACCGCCTACTACGCGGGCGCCACCGACCCCACCGGCCTGGTCAAGGGGTGGGCCGTCGAGCGCGCGGTGCGCATGCTCGCATCGGCCGGGGCCAGTGCCGTCTGCCTCAACGGCGGCGGCGACATCCAACTGCACGGCGGGCCTTGGCGGGTGGGTATCTCCGACCCGCTGCACGCCGGCGGGCTCGCCGCGGTGGTAGAGGCCCACGGGGCACACGAGGCCTACGACAGTCTCGCCGTGGCCACCTCCGGCCCGGCCGAGCGCGGCTGCCACATCATCGACCCCCGTACGGGCACTCCCACCGGCGCGCCCGGCACCGGGCTCGCCTCGGTCACCGTCGTGTGCCAGGGGCTGACACAGGCGGACGCGCGGGCGACAGCCGCGTACGCCATGGGGAGCGATGCGGCGCGCGGCTGGCTGGAGGAGCTGCCGGGGGCGGAGGGGTTCGCGGTCACTGTGGACGGTTCCACCTGGCAGACCAGTGGTTTCGCCCGGCACACCGCGAAGTTGAGGGTATGACCCCCACCCCCGGCCGCTCGGTTGTCAGCCCGCCAGACCGTTGATGCGGTACTGCATGACCCGGTAGTTCTGGTTGTCGTACCACTGGCTGACCGCGATGTGGAAGTTGGCGAACGTCGAGCCGGGGTAGATGAATCCGCCGTACGGGCTCGCGACGGCGTTCCCGGTCTCGTTGCCCGGTGTCGTCGGGACGATCATCGTCTGCTCCGGGATGATCGTCAGATTGCTGGTGGGCAGCGGGAAGACCTGGGCCCGCATGGACAGGACGTCCATGTTCAGCCAGGTGAAGGCGTACTTGCCGCCCATCGCCCGGAAGCAGATCTCGCCCCACTTGCGCCGCGCGCTGATCGAGGTCGGGTAGTTGCCCCACGCCCAGACGCCGTTCGCCCAGCCCCAGGGCTGATACGCGGCCGGGTTGCCGACCTGGTCATGGCGGACCCGGTGCAGCAGCAGGTCCGATGCGATGTCCCGGTTGAAGACGGTGGACAGGACGTAGCAGTAGCCGTCGTCGGCGACCGCGTACGTCTTCTGCTGGTACTGGCCGCCGTACTGGTCACCCGGCCACTGGCACAGGTACTCCCACGTCTCACCGTTGTTGGTCGAGCGCCAGAAGTCGGAGTGGTGGGTCTGGTAGAGCACGCCCCGCAGCAGATGCATATACATCGTATTGCCGATGGTGAACACGTCCGAGGGTATGGCCGTGGTGCCGCCCGTGTGCGGTTCGGGGACGAGGCCGACCGCGTGCGATCCGCCGACGCTGCCGTTGATCACGAGCCGGTTCAAGTCGGTGGTGCCGCTGGCGCGCAGGGCGACCGGGGCGCGCCAGTCCGGGCCGCCGACGCCCTCTCCGTCGAAGGTGTCCCCGCAGACGAAGAGGGTCGTGCCGTTGGGGCAGCGGACGGGTATGCCGAGGTCGGTCCAGGGCGAGGCGTACGCGCCCGTCTCGGCCGGGCCGGTGACGTTCCTGATTTTCGTGCCGGTGATGGCGGCGGCGCCCGCCCGCGCGGGTGTGGCGGACAGGCCGACCGCCGCCGCTGTGGTGACGCCCAGACCGGCCGTCAGGAGCGTACGGCGGCTCGGGCCTACCGCGTTCTGAATCGGTGGAACTGTCATGCAGACTCCTCTGTCGGTCGGTCGGATGACTACAGCGCTACGTCTCCACACAGGTGGACGGCGACGCCCAGCTCCGCGAACAGCGCCGCTTTGGCGCGCAGTGCCTTGTCCGCGGTCTCCGCGTCCGGCGCGTACGCCACATTCAGATGGTTGGCGCGGTGCCGCGCCATGAGCTGGTCACGGCTCACCCCGTGCAGCTCCGCGTGCATGATCGGCCACTGCGGTGTCGTCGCGTCGAGCCGTCGCCGCGTCTCCTCTGCCGGCAGCTCCACCGCTGTCGCCCGCCCCAGATCGACATGGAGCACACCGTCCATCAGGAACACCCGCGACCACACCAGTTCGCCGGGCTTGGAGACGCCGCTGAGTGTGCCGCCGCCGAGCGGGAAGAACATGGGGGGCTGGCGCATGCTCCACGACTTGTCGTAGCCGCCGTGGTGGGAGGCGGGGACGGCGCCGGAGATCTCGAAGACCCAGATGAACCGGCCTTCGTACTCCTCGCCCCAGCGGATGTCGTGCAGCGTGGTGGCCGGGTCCAGGCCCATGGCCGTCCAGATGCGGTTCGTGACGAGCGAGTCGACCGCCACACCCTCGTCCACCTCGTTGAAGTGCGGCAGCGGGACACCCGCGTACAACTCCCGTACGCCGTCACGGCTGCGCACCGGCGGACGCTCGACGTTGTTGAGCAGACCCTCCGCCAGATCGCTCGCCGGGACGGTGTCCTTGAGGCCCTGCTGATACTGGATGCCTACGGCGTCGAGCCCGAAGTCGTCGGCGATCCGCAGCGCCGCTGTGTACATCTTGAACTGGCTGTGCAGCTGTGCGTCGGTGAGCTCGGTGGCCTCGTCCGTGCCGGTGTGGAAGGTCATGCCCGCCGCGTCGAGCCACGCCCGTACGGCGCTCGCCTCCTCGTCCGAGACCCGCTCCATCTCCGCCACCAGGGCGCTCTGCGACAGGCGCTCCTTGTAGATGCCGAGCGGGTTGAGCAGCTCGTCGTCGAAGATGGCGTTGTACATGCCCATGCAGCCCTCGTCGAAGACGCCGATGATGGCCTTCTCGGTACGCAACTGCCGGGCGAGGGCCACGCCGAGCTCGGTCTCGGTGTCGTCGGGGAGTGTGGTGAGAGGGCGTACATGGCTGGTGTCGTGCGTGAGGACGCCCGTCTCCAGCCAGGTGCGCAGGCCGTCGCGCGCCCAGTCGTCGGTGAAGTCGACGCTCCACAGCACGGAGTACGCGCGGCCCGCCTTGGTCAGGCTGCCCGCGAGGTTCAACAGGCCCACCAGGCCTGGGAATTCGCCGCTCCAGTTGGCGACGATCAGGATCGGGCCGCGGTGGTCGCGCAGCCCGGCGAGCACATGGTGGCTGTACTGCCAGACCCCCTCCACAACGATCAACGGGGCGTCGGGCGGCACGTTCTTGAAGACCTCGATGCCGAGGCGCTGGCTGTCGATGAAGCCGTGGCCCTTGACCAGGTCCAGGTTGTGGGCGCGGTGGACCTTCCGGCCGAGGGTGGCGAGCGCCGCGGTGAGGTCGGTCTCCAGTTTTTCCTGCGTCGGCCAGCAGGTGATGTTGGCGCTGGGGCGCAGGTCGCCGCTGGCGACGGTGTAGACGGTGCCGGGCTCGGCGGCGGGGGGCCGGTGCGGTTCGGGCAGGGTGTAGGGGGTCGTCATGCCAGTCTCCGTAGGTGTGCCTGGATGTGCGTGTGCCTGGGTGCGGCCTGGTGTGGGGGAGTGGGTGGTGGTGGCGGGCGTCAGCGGTCCTGCATCGCCGCCAGCGCGTGTACGGCCTCCCGGGTCTGCGGGTACAGCCGCCGGTAGAGCCCGTACAACTCCTCGTAGCGCCCGGTGTGCGCGGGCCGGGGCATCACCGTTTCGCGCACCGGGTTCCACGCGTCGATCGAGGCGTCGCCGACGAGTTGCGCCGCCAGCAGCGCGCCGCCGTAGCTCGCGCCGATGGTCGTGGAGCGCAACTCCTGCTCCCGGCCCGTGATGTCGGAGATGATCTGCGTCCACAGCGGTCCCTGCGTACCGCCGCCGACGGCCACCACCCGGCGGATGTCGCCGCCGACGGCCTCTATGACCTCGATGTTGTGGCGTACTCCGTACCCGGTGGCTTCGAGCGCGGCCCGGTACAGATCGCCGCGGGTGTGGGACAGGGTGAGCCCGGCGATGACGCCGCGCGCCTCCGGGTCCATGACGGGTGTGCGCTCGCCCGAGAAGTACGGGAGCATCAGCAGGCCGTTCGCCCCCGGTCCCGATGCCTCCGCCAGCCGCAGGAGGCCGGTGTGGTCGGCGGCGCCGAACAGGTCGCGCAGCCAGTTCGTCACCGCGCCGGAGGTGGCCATGCCGCCCGCCAGGTTGCTGGTGCCGGGCAGCGCGCCGACCGTGCCCCACAGGGACGGGCTGGTGAGCGGCTTCTCCACGGTGTGGATCAGGAACATGGTGGTGCCATACATCAGCATCAGATCGCCGGTGTGCTGGGCGCCTACGCTCAGCGCCTCCGCCCAGGCGTCGATGGTGCCGGTGGTGACGGGGATGCCGGCCGGCAGATTCGTCTCCCGCGCCGCCTCGGCGGTGACCGTGCCCGCCGCCTCGCCGGACCAGCGCAGCGGCGGCAGTTCGATGCCGGGGGCCACCTCGCGGGCCCAGGGGGCGTACCAGTCGCGCGCGGCCGTGTCGTACAGCGGAGTGCACTGGCTGGCGGAGTGGTGGTCGAGCACATAGGCGCCCGTCAGCCCGCGGACCAGCCAGGAGCTCGGCATATAGAGGCGGCGCGCGCGGGCGTAGAGGTCCGGTTCCTCCTCGGCGACCCAGGCGATCTTCGGCCCCGCCGCCTGGGTGGTCAGCCGTGAGCCTGCCCGCGCGGTGATGGCCTCGGGGCCGAGCCGCCGTTCCAGCCGTTCGATCTGGGGGACGGAGCGGGTGTCGACGCCGTAGAGGATCGCGGGGCGCAGCGGTACGTCGTCCTCGTCCGTCAGCAGTACGCAGGGGCCCATGCCACTCACGCCGACCGCCACCACGGCGGCGTCCCCCGGCGAGGTCAACTCGCGGGTGAGCTCGGTGAATTCCTGCCACCAGAGGGAGGCGTCCATCTCGAAGCGGCCGGGGCCCGGCCGGGAGGGGGTGTGTTCCCGTACGGCCGAGCGGAGCAGTACGCCGTCCAGACCGACGAGTACGCCCTTGCTGCTGGAGGTGCCGATATCCACACCGATGACTGCGTTGCGAGGCATGAGTGGCACCGTTGCAGAAATCGATTTCACGGTCAAGAGGGCGCCCCAGAATGGCCCCAGTCTGCGGCTGATGCCGTCTCGACCCTTGACACCCTGAGGGCTCGCTCCTACCTTTCGCTGAAATGGATTTCAGAGCGGTTTCGACGCGGAGCGCTCCCGTACTTCACCCCTGAGGGCAGACAGAACGATGACAACGTTTGGACTCGACGGCATCTCCCGCGGGAGCCGCGCCGTAAGCCGATCCATCAGCGCCGAGAACCCCACCGGCGCCAAGTCGGCCGGCGGAAGGGCCACCGAGGGTACGGGCGCGGTCGCGGCGAGCAGGCTCGGTCCCGGCTGGAAGATCTCGCCCAGCATCGACATCCCCGCAGGCCGGACCGTTACGCTCGCCGACATCGAGGGCCCCGGCACGCTGCGCCACCTGTGGTGCACCACCGCGCCCCACCAGGCCTGGCGCTCCACGCTGTTGCGCATGTACTGGGAGGGCGAGGAGAACCCGGCCGTCGAGGTGCCGCTCGGCGACTTCTTCTGCAATGGCTGGAACACCTTCAGCCAGGTCTCCTCCGTGCCCGTCGCGGCCAACCCCAGCGGCGGCTTCAACGCGTACTGGCCCATGCCGTTCCGCCGCGCGGCGCGCATCACGCTGGAGAACCTGTCCGCCGAGACCGTCACGCTCTACTACCAGATCGACTACGAGCTCGACGAAGTCCCCGACGACGCCACGTACTTCCACGCGCAGTGGCGGCGCAGCCATCCCGTGCCGTTCGGTGAGGAGCACACGCTGCTCGACGGCGTCACCGGCGCCGGGAGTTACGTCGGCACCTACCTGGCGTGGGGCGTCAACAGCCCCGGCTGGTGGGGTGAGGGCGAGGTCAAGTTCTTCCTGGACGGGGACGAGGAGTTCCCCACGATCTGCGGCACCGGAACCGAGGACTACTTCGGCGGCGCGTGGAACTTCGACGTACCGGGCCAGGGCTACACCGCGTACACCACGCCCTATCTCGGGCTGAACCAGATCCTGCGGCCGGACGGGCTGTACTCCAGCCAGCAGCGCTTCGGGATGTACCGCTGGCACATCCTCGACCCGGTCCGCTTCTCCGAGGACCTGCGGATCACGGTCCAGAGCCTGGGCATCGGGCCCGGCCAGGGCAACGGACTGCCGCACCGCTACCGCCACACCAGCGACGACATCGCGAGCACCGCGCTGTTCTACCTGGACGCGCCGAGCTCCACGTCACGCCCGGCCACGCCGGACCTGCTCACCCTCGAAGTCGACTGACCTCTCCCACTCCGTCCCCTCCCACCACTCCGAACAGGAGCGCACAACCATGCTCCAGCACGGCAATGACGCCGAGCGCCCGGCACCGTCCCGCCGACGTTTCCTCACCAGCATGGCGGCGGCCGGAGCAGCCGCTGCCTCCCCGGCCCTGCTCACCGGCTGCGGCACCGCCCAGGCGAAGGGAGGCACCCTGCGGTTCTGGAACTTCTACGGACCGCAGCGGTCGCCCGACCCCGCCGTCAACGCGCAGTCCAAGTGGTTCACCGACATGGTCGCCCAGTGGAACGACACCCACCCGACCAAGATCGAACTGGTCTACCTTCCCCAGCCCACCTACCTCAACGGCTTCAAACTGCCCTCCGCCTTCGCCACCGGAGACGGCCCGGACATCTTCCTGCTCAGCCCCGGCGACTTCCTGCGCTACTACAACGGCGGCGTCCTGGCGGACCTCACCCCGCACATGGACAAGGAGGCCATCGCCGACTTCGGCTCGTCCCTCGACAGCCGCATGGTCGACGGCAAGGTCTACGCCCTCCCCATGGAGGTCGAGCCGCTGGCCATGTTCTACGCCGCCGACGTATGGGAGAAGGCCGGACTGTCCGAGGCGGACATCCCCACCACGTGGGACCAGATGCTCGACATCGGCGACAAGCTGCGCACCAAGACGCGTGCGGGCCTCGCCTTCGAGACCAACCCCGGCTATTACCAGAACTTCACCTGGTACCCGTGGATGTGGCAGGGCGGCGGCGATGTCCTGGACAAGCAGGGCAATGTCGCCTTCGACTCCCCGGCCGCGCGCCAGGCGCTCCAGCTGTGGCAGGACGCCGTACGTCAGGGCATCGCTCCGCGTACCAACCCCGCCGCCGGCGACGTCATCAGCGGTTTCAAGGCGGGCAACGTCGCCATGTGGCAGCAGGGCATCTGGAACGTATCCAGCTTCAAGGCGTACGCGCCGGACTACCGCTACGGGGTGTTCAAGCTCCCCGTGCCGCAGGGCGGGAAATACACCACGGCGCTGGGCGGCTGGACCTTCTGCGCCAACGCGCAGGGCCGCAACCCCGAGGCGGCGGCGGAGTTCTGCGCCTGGGCGCTGGGCTCGATGAAGGATGACTCGATCGACCGGATGGTCGACTGGTGCACCCGCGCCAAGTCCGATGTGGCGCCCCGCGCCAGCGCACTGGAGCGCGGTGCGGCCAAGGGCGGCTACGACTCCATGGCGATGAAGAAGTTCAAGGACGAGGTCTTCCCCGGAGCCGTCGCCGAGCCGCGCTACCCCCCGGTCGTCTACAAGGCGATCTCCGACGCCATCCAGGGCAGCATGCTCGCCGGTCACGACGTGGCCGAAGCGGCCGGCCGGGCCCACCGGTCCATCGAGGCCTACACCAAGAGCTACAAGGGGGCGAGCCTGATATGAGCCTGAGCCCTGAAATGAGCGCTGAAATGGGCGCCGGCGTCACCGCACAGGACCGTCCGGCCGGACCCGCGCCGACGGCCGCGGGGCCGTCCGCGCCACCCCGTACGGGACTCAGCCGCAAGCACCGCGAGTGGCTCGCGGCCGGGCTGTTCCTCGCCCCCGACGCCATCGGTCTGCTGATCTTCGTCGGCGTCCCGATGGTGCTCTCCATCGTGCTGAGCTTCTTCCAGGTCAGCGGCTTCGGCAGCTACGAGTGGATCGGCCTCGGCAACTACGAGCGCATGATGCAGGACCCGCTGTTTTGGCAGTCGATGAAACTGACCGGCGTCTATGTGCTGATCCTCGTCCCGGTCCTGTTCTGTGTGAGCCTCGGGCTCGGGCTGCTGGTCAAGCAGAAGCTGCCCGGCATGAGCGCGTACCGCACCGCGCTCTTCCTGCCGTACGTCATCAGCCTCGTCGTCGTCGGCGTGCTGTGGAAGTTCCTGCTCGACGAGCAGGTCGGCGTGGTCAACCGCGCCATGAGGGCGGCCGGGTTCGACGGGGAGTCCTGGCTGGGCAGCCCCACGCTCGCGCTCGGCTGCGTCATCGCCGTCATGGTGTGGGTGATGATGGGCTACTACATGATCATCTTCCTGGCGGGTCTGCAGGAGATCCCCAAGGAGTACTACGAGGCGGCGCGGCTCGACGGCGCGGGGCCGTGGACCACCTTCCGCTCCATCACCTGGCCGCTGCTGCGCCCCACCAGCTTCTTCGTGCTGCTGATGTCCACGGTCGCCGCCATCACCGGGGGCCTCGACCTCATCTTCGTACTGACCAACGGAGGGCCCGCCAACGGCACTTCGCTGGCGATCTACTACATCTACCAGCAGGCCTTCGGCTTCGGCGAGTACGGCTACGCCTCCGCCATGGGCTCGTTCCTGGTGCTGATCATGGTCATCTGCTCCGCGGTGATCTTCAAGGTGACGAAGGGCGGGAGGTTCGATGATGGCGAGTGAAACCTATGACATGGGAGCGGGGGCCGTACGGCGGCAGCGCTCCGGACGTATCGGACTGACCGCACTGGCCGTCGTCCTGTCGGCGGTAAGCGTCTTCCCCGTCCTGTGGATGGTCTCGTCCGCCTTCAAGACCCGCTCCACAGTCACCGACGGCAATCTGATCCCCAAAGAATTCACGATCCAGAACTTCGTCTACGTCTTCACCGAGGTTCCGTTCGTCCGCTACCTGTGGAACAGCTTCTTCATCTCGGCCGTGATCACCATCGCCGCGCTGCTGTTCCACTCGATGGCCGCCTACGCGCTGGCGCGGCTGCGCTTTCCCGGCCGCGAGAAGATCTTCATGGTGATCTTCTCGACGCTGCTGGTCACCGCGCCCGTGGTACTGATCCCGCTGTTCCTCGTGGCCCGTGAGTTGAATCTGCTCGACAGCTACGCGGGGCTGATCATCCCGGCGATCTTCAACGCCTTCGGCATCTTCCTGCTGCGCCAGTTTTATCTGGGGCTGCCGAAGGAGCTGGAGGAGGCGGCGGTCATCGACGGCTGCGGCCACTGGCGCGTCTACTGGGACATCGTCCTGCCGATGTCCCGGCCGGTGCTCTCCGCGCTGGCGGTGTTCTTCTTCCTCGCGAACTGGAACGCCTTCGTCTGGCCGCTGGTCGTCACCAGCGACCAGAGTCTGACGGTGGTTCAGCTGGGGATCGCCTCGTTCTCGACGCAGTACGGCTCGAACTGGAACTACATCCTGGCCGCGGCGACGGTGGCGGCGCTGCCGATGCTGGCGCTGTTCTTCGCCTTCCAGCGGCAGATCGTGGAGTCCATCAAGACCTCCGGACTCAAGTAGTACCGAGACCCCCCACGGGAAGCGCCGTCGGATCAGTCGCCTCAGTCTTCGACCGGTCCGGCGGTGCTCTCGCGCGCCCGCAGTGTGGTGCGCAGTACGACGGTCTGGAGCGAGCCCCCGCCGCCCGCCATGCGCTGGAGCAGTAGGTCGGCGGCGGTGCGCCCCAGATCGTACGCGGGCAGCTCGACCGTCGTCAGCGACGGCCGGATCAGGGACGCCCACGGTACGTCGCCGAACGACAGCACCCCCAGCTCCGGCGGCGTACGCCCCGCCTCGCGCAACGCTTCGAGCACGCCGATCGTCATCAGGTTGTTCGCGACGAACACCGCGTCCGGCGGCTCGGGCAGCGCCAGCAGCTCGCGCATCGCGAGCCGCCCGCCCGCCACCCGGAAGTCCGCGTGCCGGACCAGGGACTGCGCGAGCGACGCGCGCGCCGGGTCGCCGCTCAGGGCGGAGCGGTATCCCGCGAGGCGCTCCTCCGAGGTGGACGCGCCCTCGGGACCGGTGATGCAGGCGATCCTGCGGTAACCGGCCCGCAGGAGATGGCGGGTGGCGACCTCTCCGCCGTGGTGGTTGTCCACCATGACGGCGTCGACGTCCGCGTCGTGCGGCCTGCGGTCCACGGCCACCACGGGCATGCCCCGGGCGATCAGCGGCCCCAGATCTGTTTCGTCGCGCGAGGCCGCCGCGACGATCACCCCGGCCATCTGCTCACCGAGGGCGATCTCCAGATAGCGGCGCTCCTTGTCGGTGTCCTCGTCGGAGTTGCACAGCACGACGGAGAGACTTGTGCGCTGCGCGGCGTCCTCGACACCGCGGGCCAGCGAGGTGAAGAAAGGATTCCCGATATCGGGGATGATCAGGCCGATCACACTCGACTGCTGCTTGCGCAACGACCGGGCGATCCGGTTGGGCGCGAACCCCAGCGCCGCCGCGGCCTGTTGGACGGATTTGACGCGCGCGGCTGTGACATTGCCGCCGTTGAAGACGCGGGAGACGGTCGCCGGGGACACTCCGGCCTTTCGCGCCACGTCGTGGATCGTCACCACTTGTCTGCGCACCCTTTCCTGTGCCACACGTCTCCTCTGCCGCACGTCCAGCCTCACCGACGGAGTCGAACGCTCCAGCTGAGCGGTCACCGTGTGTACTGCTCACCCTACCTTGCCCTCCAGGCACCCGTGAAAAGGATTTCACCCCGGTGCGCCAAGGGAAACGCCAAAGCAAACCGCCTACGAAATCCGGTGCAGTCGTACGTCGCTCAGCTCGCTGTCCGCCGCGACGGCCGTCAGGTACGTCCGGTGGGGCTGACGCCGCCGGTCGGTCGGCGAACCGGGGTTCAGCAGCCGCAGCCCGTTGCCGGCCCGCGAGTCCCACGGAATATGGCTGTGCCCGAAGACAAGTACGTCCAGGTCGGGAAAGCGCGCGGCACAGCGCCGCTCCCGCCCCTGCGCCGGGCCGGTCTCGTGCACCACACCGAAGCGGAGCCCGCCCAGCTCGGCGTACGCGACCTCGGGCAGACGCGCCCGGAGCTCGCCGCCGTCGTTGTTTCCGTACACCCCGATCAGCCGGCGCGCCGTGGCCTCCAGCAGATCGAGCGTGGCGGTGTCCACCCAGTCACCGGCGTGGATCACCACATCGGCGCGTGGAACCTCCGCCAGCAGTTCGTCGGGGAGCCGCTTGGCGCGCTTGGGTACATGGGTGTCGGACATGAGCAGCAGCCGCATAGGCGCACACCTTAGACGTCAGCCGGCGCGCCGGGGCCGCGAACGGCGGTGCCGACAGGATTGGGCGTCCTCGCTGCGCGGGGCCTTGTTCCCCACCCGCCCATCCCGTGGCTGGGGTCTCACGCCCCGTTTCGCCGAGCCAGAGGGTTCAAAACGCCTCCTCCGCCTATCGAGCTCACCGTGGACGCCGACAAGCGGGTGCCGTCGGTGTCAAGCCGCTTCCTGTCGGCCCGGCAATACGGCCTACGCCGACGACAAGTGCATCGCCGTGGTCGATATCCAGGCACCACTGTGGGTGAAGCCGCTAAGAACCGTGACTGGGATTGCGATGTTTGCCTTGATGCGTAGAGATGTGATCGATGGTCGTGGACGGTCCCACTCCGGCCTCGTGGCCAGCATCGCCAAATACGGGAAGGGCCGCATCTCGGAGTAGACAATTCGGATGATTCGGGCTGCGTGGGCCAACGGGAGGGCACTCCGTGAGACTGAAAAGCCAGAAACGGCGTGAGACACCGCAAGTAGCCACAGCTCACAGCCACGCCACGGGACGCGAGCTGCGATATCGGTTGAGGGGCCTCAAGATTCGTGGCCCAATCTCACGGTCTTGCCCGCTCGCCTCAGCCTCTTTGAGACATCAGAGGCCAGACGAGTTGCAGCGTCGGCCGGCCGTCGAGGAAATGCCGCGGATCTGAGACTGATGCCGCATGACATGGGTGAGACCGGGGCGCAAAAGCCCAGTTCACAGCGTCGGCTTATGAGAACGAAGTTGAGAACCTGCAGCCGATGTGGATCTCAGATTGCGTGGTTACGTAACTCACGACGACAATCCGAGTTCAAGATCAGTAAGGGCTTCAGTGTTCGGCTGGCGAAATTCTGTGACGGCCACCGGGCATCCGTTCGATCAGCGGGGTGACTGTCAGAGCTCTGCACACTCCGATTTGAGTGCCGCCCAAACAGGAAGAGAGTGGTGCTCATCGAGAAAGGATTCCGTTTTGCCACAAGGTACTCACGCGATCGGGTACCCAGCTCAGACTATCGCCTCCAGGCGGCGGGTTCTTTTCACGGATTCCAGTGCATCGACTCAGATACTCGCTCGAAGCGCCGGGCGGCCAGCTCCTGCCTCCGGATCGCCCAGTGAAGTGAAAAGCCTTCCCTGCCCTCGATGCTGGGATTCCAGTCCGCCAACAGCACCCAGTCCTCGAGGTCCCAGGTCTCGTCCGAGGACATCGCAGCCGACTCTACGGGGTTCACGTCCATGCATTCCTCCAGGGCGTACCCGCCCACTTGCACCCACCCGCCGCGGGGGAAGTCACGGCCGTCCACGTTCCACAAATCCGAGTGGATGCTCGCGTAGGGAGCCCAGGGAAGGTCCTCGCCCCGCCAACCATGGTCCGTGGCCTTCGCCTTCGAGCTGTGGAACGGCAGGGACACATCGGCGGCCATGCGCAGTTCACCCTGCGAATATTGCTCTGATATCTCCAGGCAATCCGGATCCTCGTCGTAGTACTCGAAGGTAATTACCCGTTTTTCGACGGCCGCCCCCTCGGGGACGTACATCACTTGACCGCCACCGTCCAGGTCGGGGAACGCGAATAGCAGCAGACGACCGTCGGGCGGCAGTAGAAGTCCCGTCACCTTTTCGGGCAGGTCTGCACAATTGAGCGAGGCGACGAACGGAAACTCGGGGTCTGGGGCGCCGGGGGGAAGCAGCAGGGGTCCGCCATAGCGGCCCACGACGGGCCCGTCCCCGTCCAGCGTCAGGGTCGCACAAGGGAGGGCGGCACCTATCCACTGTTCCACGACGCCGGAGGGGATATTCCGCCTCACCATCTCCGCACGGTACCGGTCCAGCTTGTCCAACATCTCAGGCGTCATGCGGGAACTATAGTGTGTCAGCTCACGCCATACACGCGGTGCCCAAACCCTGCGATCACCGACGCCCTGGCCGAAGCAGCACACGCCCAGATACGCGCTCCACCTCGAACACCCCGACAACGCCCTCACGCTGAGCGCCAGTTGCTGCGACGGCTCGCTTCCTATGCGCGGTGTCGACAACGCCTGCCGTACTCAGCGGCCATTCACCTATGCGGTGATGTCTTTTGCGTGATCAGCAAGCCATGACGGAGCGTCCCGTTCAATGATCCGGAGTGTGCCTTTAAGCCTCATACGGCTACGTCCCGATGTGACGTTCTGGAGAATCGGGGCAAGCCGCGTAAGCGTGTGCTCCGCATCCCGCCATGCTTGAGCGGTAGCAAGTGCAGTAAGTTCTGCTACGCCGTAATAGAGCGCTCCGCGACCGATAGGACTTGGTAGTAGTTCGATAGTGTGTTGTAGAAAGGGGATGGCTGCGGCAGGTTCGCCGAGAGAGATCAATACCTCTGCCTCATGCCCGGTCACTTCTATTTCGTCAACCCACCACGTCCAGTGCGGCGCGCGTTCGTCAATGGAGTCCTGTAGTTGGCTCTTGGCTTTGCCGACTTCCGCAATGGCCCGGGTGCGGTCGCCAGCCTGTGCAAGAGCGCGGGCCCGACGTACGCGGGCCAACAATACGACCCGCTTAGGGATCTTGGGCTGTGTTAGCAGTTCATCCGCGATGCGGAGCGCCTCACCCAGTAGCTCACTATTGATATCTTGCATTGCAAGCATGTCCATCGAAAACCAAGTCATTGACTTGTCCCCGGCGTGCCGGGCAAGCATTTGTGACTCAATGAATGCCTGTCGCGCCTCTTCCTGGCGATTGGCATCAAAGAGGATCCAGCCTGCAACTTGGGCGATCTCAGCAACGGCGGCAAGATACTCTTTATGAGGATCAGTTGTGCTGTTCAACTTTCGCTGCTCGGACTTCCACACTTGCATGGCTGCGTCCGCGACGTGATCGCCACCGTAGCGACGGTCGTGATCCAATAAATGGGCAACGGTCGAGCGGACATACGCGGGTCCGTCCAGTGTGTCAGTAGGCTCGTCCACCGGTTCCGCAAACTCAGTACCGAGTAATTCATCCAGCGCTTGGATCAGTTCGGCTGACGGCGACTGTTTCCCATTGAGGGCGCGACTCAAATATGCAGGGTCGTAGTGCAACGCCTTGGCAGCACCGCGCATGCTCATGCCCTGTGCGGAGAGTGCTTCTCGTACGCGTGATCCGAAGTCGTCCATGCCTGCGCTCCGAGCCGTTGACTGTTCCAGTCAACGCTACGTCAACGCTGGTCAACTCCCCAGCGCATACGCCAAATCGGTTGGTTGGTACAGACGCAAAGGCCCCCGCACCGCTGGAACGGCCGGGGGCATGGACCACCTGAAGAGAGCAGGCAGCCAATGCACTTGCTATCACGACTACTCGAATGGGTGACACCAGCCCTGGTCGGGCGACGCACCCCCGGCAAGCACAGCCGCACCCCCGCACCCCCCGCCGCACCGCTGGCGGTGCGCGGCAGGCACGCCCGGACCGCCGGGCCGCCCGTCGCGCCGCGCGTGGTGCGCGACCGGCCGTTCGCCGGACGTGTGGGGCGCTCGAATGGCCGCCCCCAGCAATAGGCACACCCCCGCACTCGTCCCGCAGTCGCACCCCTGGGAGGACACCGGGGAGATCGTAGGGCTGTACGTCGCCCAACTCGGCAGCACGCCGCGGACCGCCCGCACGGGGGTCCACGTGGACCCGTGGGTGGATGTCCGGTGAACCCCCTCAGAACGCAGCCGACAGCATCACCGTGGGCATTGAATACCCCGCGTTTCAGGCGATGTTGAAGCACGTCGCCGGGTGTCAGTTCTGTGCGGAAGGCGGCGGCGAGTGCGTCACTTTCCGCGTCCTGGTCAAGACGCTGCGCGAGGCGACCGGAAAGGACACGTGATCACGTGGCTATGACGATCGCGGTCTACAGGATCAATCGCGAGACGGGCGAGCGGACGGACGTCCGGAGCAAGCAGACATTCCTGCCCGGCACGACGCCGGAACCCTCTCTGGCGTACACCCGCTGCAAGTGTCCGCGCTGCACCACAAACCGCCGAACCGGGGAGGCGCTGTGACACGTTCGATCATCAGGGCAGCCGACTGGACGCTAGGACCGGAAACCGGCAGGGGAGCGCCGGAAGCGATCTTCTCTGCGCTCTGCCTGTCGTGCGGGGACGAGTCGCAGCCGACAGGCGAGGACCGCTTGCCCGCGGAGATCTGGGCGCTCAAGCACACGGGACGCAACCCCGCTCACCGGCAGTTCAAGGCCACGGCAGAGACGTTCTGGCGCGTGACCCCGGCGGAGGGCAACCCCTACCGCGAGAGCGACGCACAGGGCGCGTGAGCGCCTGCACGACCAGCACCACAACCGGATGGCTGCCGCTTCCTGGGCGCTGCGACGCGCAAGGGCAGCACCGCGAGACACCCGTACTGCGCCCCCCCCGGACGGTACGGGCCGCGCCCCCCACCTGTCCCCGTGCTCTGGCGGGTGGGGGGCGCTTCGCTGCGCCGGGGTCCCCCCAGTACTGCCGGGCGGTGTCCTCAAGCGACGGAACGGGCTTGAGTTGCCGGTGGCCCGGCAATTCAAGCCTCGTCGGCGATTGAGGCGCTGGGGGTCCCCCCACGCCCGCAGGGCGTAGGGGGCGGGTTCGGGGGCAGCGCCCCCGACAAGGGCCCGAGCGCGTCACCAGGGGTGCGCCGCCACATACGACTCCAGCCGCGCGCGGTCCCACTCCCCGTCCGCGACAACGACCCGGTAGCGCAGCCGCAGCGTGTCCCCCGGAGCCAGTTCCACCTCCTGCGAGAAGGCGATCGAGGGGTTGACCGCGGCGAAGGGCTCCTCCCGTACGAACCAGCGGGTCGGTGCCTGCTTGTCGTTGCCCGGGTGGTCGATGAAGAGCAGCGTGGAGGCACGGTCCACCTCGTCGTGCCGACCGGTGTACGCCAGCCAGGGCGCCGCCCTGCCCATCAGCTCCGGGCCGCCGCTCTGACCGTTCCCGGCCAGGACCCGGCCGTCGGTGAACGCCCGCGGCCCGCGCCAGAACAGGCCGCTGTACCCGGCCTGCGGGCGGCCGTTCGTGGTCGGGCTGCCGAAGACGAGAGGCTCACCCCGTACGTTCGTCAGCTCGGTGGCGAACTCCAGCGCCCACGACGTCTCGTCGGCGTCGCGCACGGTCAGCTCGCGCTGCTCGTCCACCCAGTGTTCCCCGGCGCTGGTGTGCCAGGTCAGCCGCTGCGCGACATGGACGCGGTCACCGGCGGCCCCGGTCTCGGACGCGGTGAACTCCTCGTGCCGCATCGTGCCGATATTGGGCAGGTCCACATAGCCCTGGTCGCGGACATAGCTGCCGCCGCCCCAGAAGTTCTGGCCGGACACATGGGACGCGGTCATCTGGATGCCCTTGTGCCAGCGGTGGTCGTGCGGCCGGTAGGCCGTGACCACGTCACCCGCGAGGGTGCGCACCGGGTGGAGATACGGCTTCGGCCCCTCGAACTGCGGCATGTCGGGCCGGTGGACGTACCGCAGGAGTTCCACGTCGTCGGCGTACACCGACACCGCGTCGTCGGCGGTGGTGTCCAGTCGCAGCGTACGAAGCGTCATACGAGTACCTCGATTCCGGGCCCGGACGGCTGAGACGGCGGCCAGGGCGCGCCACTCCCGTCCATCCGGTGGTAGAAGGGCGAGTCCGGGCCTATCTCCCCGCTCCTGATCCGCTCGCCGGTGAAGGCCGACGCGTAGATCGCCGCGACGAGTTCGAGCGTCGCGCGCGCGTCGGCCGGTGTCACCGGCGGCGGCGCGCCCGTGTCGAGGGCGTCGAAGACGGCCCCGAACTGGGCGGCGTGACCGCTCGGTTGGCCCATCGGCCCCGCGAGCCAGGCGGCCGTGACGGCCTCCTCGTGGCCGTCCGCGCCGGTGACCGTCCAGGCCGCGTCGTCGTACCCGTACAAGTGCTCCAGCTCGACGGTGGCGTACTCGTAGTCGAACCGCAGATAGCTGGACTGGCGGGGTGAGAGCAGGCTGTTCAGCACCGTGGCAATGGTTCCGTCGGCGAAGGTGACGAGCGCCGCCGACACATCCTCGGTCGCGGTGGGCCGCGCGCGGCGGCCGGCGACCGCCACGACCTCCCGCCACGGGCCGAGCACCGACAGCAGCAGATCCATCTGGTGGATGCCGTGGCCCATGGTGGGGCCGCCGCCCTCCACCTCCCACACGCCGCGCCATTCCGGTGCGAAGTAGTCGTCCGGGCGGAACCACAGCGTGTTGCACACGGCCGCCATCGGGCGGCCGAGCGGCGGCGTGCCGGTGAGCGCGCGCAGCCTGCGGGCCCCGCTGCCGAACCGGTGCTGGAACACCGTCGCGAAGCGCCCGCCGCCCGCCGCCTGCGCGGCGGTGATCTCGTCGAGTTCCGCGAGGCTCAGCGCGGGCGGCTTCTCGCACACCACCGTCACCCCGGCCGCCAGGCAGACCAGTGCCTGGGCATGGTGCAGCCCCGGCGGTGTGCACAGGTTGACCACGTCGGGCCGGGCCGTCGCGAGCATCTCGGCGAGCCCGCTGAAGGTGTACGGCACGGACCACCGCTCCGCGAAGGCGTCCAGGCGCGCGCCATCGACGTCGACCACGGCGACGAGCTGCGCGCGGTCGCCGAGCAGCGCCAGATCCTGGGCGTGGAACTCCGCGATGCCGCCGGTGCCGACGACGGCGACCCGGATCACCGCAGCACCACAGTGGTCAGCGAACGCGGCGCGAGTCGCGCGGACAGCTTGTCGCCGCGCACGCTCACCACACCGGCCGTCGGCGTCAGCGAGCGGGTGGTGTCGGTGACGTACGCCGTGGCCCTGCCGGGATCGTCGACGGCGAGGTTCGTGGAGACGGGCGACTGCGAGGTGTTGAGGATCTCCAGGACCCGGCTGCCGTCCTTGTTGCGGTACGCGGAGATCTTCAGCGCTTCGTTCGAGGACTGCGCGGGCACGCGCACGGCGTCGGGCCGGATGAACCTGCTGTACGCGGCCAGCGCCCACAGCCGCTTGGACACGTGGTAGCTGTCGCCCGCGAGCTGGATCAGGCCGCGGGTGGTGCCGAGGGAAGCGCCGAACCAGTACACATAGCCGTTCGCGTCGCCCGCCGTCATCGTTTCGTGGATGTTGGCGGCCACGGCGAAGCCGTCGTAGCCGCTGCCGTCGTCCCACGCCTCGTTCCATGTGGTGCCGTTGGGCGACCACTCCGACATCCAGGTGCGCTTGTCGGTCGGCAGCGGTGAGTCGGACATATTGCGGTACGGATGGCCGGTGTGGGTGGCGATCTCCTTGCGCGCCTTCGGATCGGCCTCGATCGCCTCGGTGTACTCCCTCTGCTCCGCCCAGCCCGCCGCGTCGCAGCAGGCGAGCTTCATGGGCAGCCTGGACTTGCGGACCGTCGGGCCGAGGACCTTGGTGAACTCGGCCGCCTGCGCGGGGGTGAACCGCATGGAGGCGTACGAGGTGGTCAGGTCCGGCTCATTGGTGAAGCCGAGGTCGGTGATCTTCACGCCCTCCTGGGCGTAGAACCGCGCGTACTGGACGAGATAGTCCGCGTACGCCTGACGCCAGTCGTCGCCGTCGGCGCAGGCAGTGCCCTCCAGGCCGCACAGTGTCCCGCCGTTGGCGTCGTCGCCGTTGTCCTTCATATAGCCGGGCGCGCTCCACGCGTCGGCGAAGAACCGCTTCACTCCGTACGCCTTCGCCTGCTGGGCCAGCCACACCTGGCCGCCGTCGTCGCCGTCCCACACATACTTCGGGGTCGCGCCGGGGCCGCCGGGGTCGGTCGGCTGGATGGACTTCATGAGGTCGTACGGAGCGTCGGCGGACGAGCCGATGCCGAGCCGCAGAATGGAGAACCCGGCCCCCTTCGTACGGCTCAGCAGCAGGTCGAGCACCTCCTTCTGGCGGGCGGGGGACAGGCCCTGGGAGCCGTGCATGACGGCGGCGCGCTGGAACGCCTGAGAGAAACCGAAACCGTCGATGGGCTGGAGGTTCCGGTCGAACGCCACACTGCCGTCCGCAGGCGCCCGTGTCTCCGCCTGGGCGGCGGGCACGGTGGCGAGAGCGGAAACGGTGCACAGAGAGAGCAGTAAGGCGAGGGAACGGCCCCGCCAGGACAAGGAAGACGAAGACAAGGAAGACGAAGACGAGTAAGAGGAAGAAGAGGAAGAGGAAGAGGGGAGTGCGGACATGATGGACCTACTTTCCGCCGACACCGGCCAGCCCTGCGATGAGCCACCGGCGCGCGCATAGATAGAGGACGAACACGGGAAGCGCCGACAGCAGCACCGCTGCCATCAGGCCCGGCACGTTGGATCCGAACTCGTTCTGGAAGCTCCACAGGCCCATCGTCTGGACCCGGTTCTCCTCCGACTGCGTCAGGATCAGCGGGAAGATGAACCCGTTCCAGGCGTGCAGCGCGCTGTAGATCGACACGGTCATCAGCGAGGCGCGGCTGAGCGGCAGCGCCAGACTCCACATCAGGCGCACCGAGCCGCCGCCGTCGAGCGTCATCGCCTCGTACTGCTCCCGGGGCACGTCCCGCAGCGCCGAGGTGAGCACGAGCACGCTGAGCGGCAGCCCGAAGGCGACGGTCGGCAGGATGACGGCGGTGAGCGAGTCGTACAGCTCCATCCGCGTGATCATCAGATAGACGGGGATGATCGTCGCCTGGGCCGGGACCGCGAGACCGGCCAGGAACACTCGGAAGGTCGCGGAGACGACGCGGCTGCGCGACCGTACGATCGCGTACGCCGCCGGGAAGGCCAGCAGCACGGTCAGTGCGACGCTGGCGAGGGTGACGATCGCGGTGTTGATCAGGTAGCGCGTGTACCCGCTGTCGAAGACCTCGGCGAAGTTGTCGAGCGTGAAGGCTTTGGGCAGCGACAGCGGACTGCCGTCCAGGTAACTGTCCTGGGTCTGCACGCTGGCCTTGACGATGACGTAGAGCGGTATGCCGACGAACGCCAGCCAGACCAGGGAGGCAACGCCGGCCGCCCAGTGGGGGCGCCTGCGGGCCCCTGGCTTTTCTTGGAGGACAGCCACGGGTCCTACATCCCTTCCAGCGTGCTGCGCATTTTCGTGTAGCCGGAGAAGCGGACGATGAGCAGCGACAGCGCGGTGCCGAGCAGCACCAGCGCCAGGGCGATCACGCTCGCGTACCCCATCTCGTAGTTGTTGAAGGCGTTGACGTACATGCGCTGGGGCAACACGGTCGTCGCGGTGCCGGGGCCGCCGTTGGTGAGGATGAGGACGGTCTCGAAGTACGTCAGCGAGCCGACGAGCATCAGCACCGAGGAGATGACGATGGTGTTCTTCAGCTGCGGCAGCGTGATGTGCCAGAACTGCTGGTAGCGGCCCGCCCCGTCGATGAGGGCGGCGTCGTAGAGCATGCGCGGCACCTGGCGCGCGGCCGACTGGAACAGCAGGGTGTGGAACGGCACGAACTGCCAGGCCACGACCGCGACGATGGCGGACATCGCGCCGTTCGCGCTGCCGAGGAAATTGCCGTCCGGGAAGCCGAACCAGGGGCCGATCGTCGCGGCGAGACCGAAGTTGGGGTCGAGCAGCGTCCGCCAGGTGATGGCGATCGCCGCCGTCGACATCAGCAGCGGCACGAAGAAGATGGCGGACAGCACCGCGCGGTTGAACTGGTGCCCGGCCGCCCAGACGCCGAGCAGCAGGGCGAGCGGTGTCTGCACGGCCCAGCACAGCACCATCAGTAGGAGGCTGATGCGCAGCGATTCCCAGACGGCGCTGTCCGAGAGCACGCGGGTCCAGTTCTCGAGACCGTTGAACTCGGGCGTGCCGAGGCCGTCCCAGGAGGTGAAGGACAGCACGGCGACCAGGATCAGCGGCAGCCCGGCGAACAGCGCGAAGAACAGCCCGGCGGGCAGGATCCAGAGGAGACCCGGGCGGGCGGCCTTGTCCACGCTGCTCTCGGCCGAAGCCGCGGCTTCGGCCGGGCCGAGACCGTGCCGCTTTCGTTTCGCCACCCGGGTCGGTCGTTCCTGCCCCAGGAGACCTGTCACTTGATCTTCTCCATGGCGTCGATGAACTGGTCCGGTGTCATCTGCTTGAGGAAGACCTTCTGCAGGCTGGTCAGCAGGGGGTTCTTGTACTTGGGGGAGAGCGCCTGGTCCCAGGAGAGCGTGAAGCTCGGCGCCTTCTGCACCATCTGGTAGACGTACGTCCCGAATTCGGGGTTGGGGGCGGTGCCCAGTTTCGACTCCAGGCCCGCGACGGCCGGCACGTCCCCCGCCTTGATGAGCGCGTCGACGTAGGTGGCGCTGGCCATCTCGTCCTTGAGGAACTTGACCGCGGCGTCGACGTCGGCGGACTTCTTGTTGACCGAGAAGTAGTTGGTCGGGTTGCCGACCACCGAGGCCGGATCGCCCTTGCCTCCGGCGACCGACGGGAACGGCGCGAACGCCAGGTCCTTCTTCGCGAACTCCGGGTGCTTGTCGAGCTGGTTGGTGTACTCCCAGGTGCCCATCACATGCATGGCCGCCTTGCCCCGGGCGAACAGCAGCCCCGCGCCGTCGTTGACGTAGTTGACCGAGGCGAAGTTGGTGCCGAACGCGCCGCGTTCGACGAGCTCCTGGATCTTCTCCAGGGCCTGCTTGACCGCCGGGTCCCGCCAGGCCCCTTCCTTGCCCGCGGCGATGTTCTCGAAGACCGACGCGCCTCCGATGCGGTCCACGAGGTACTCGATCCACACCAGGTTGGGCCACTGGTCCACGGCGCCCAGCGCGAACGGCTGGATCTTCTTCGACTTGAAGAAGTCGACCAGGGCCAGTATGTCGTCGTAGGTCTTCGGGGCCTCCTTGCCGAACCCCTCGAACATCGTCTTGTTGTAGAAGACCAGGACGGTCTGCATGCCGCGCAGCGGTATGCCGTAGTACTTGCCGTCGATCTTCCCGGCGTCGAGGACGGAGGGCAGGAAGGACTGCTTCCAGGTGGCGTCCGCTTCCAGCTGCGCGGTCAGGTCGGCGATCTGGCCGGCCTCGACGTACGGGCGGAGGCTGCCGGCGCCCCAGTTGAAGATCAGGTCCGGCGCGTTGGACGAGCCCATGCCGACGCGGAGCTTGTCGGAGTAGCCGGAGCTGCCGGAGCTGGCGAACGGCACCAGCTTCAGCTTCGACTCCGAGGACTTGTTGAAGTGTGTGATCGCCGCTCTCTGGATGGGGTTCTGGGCCTCGTCCTGCAACGCCCACACCTGGAGGGTCTTGGAGCCGCCCTTCGACCCTCCGGGTCCGGAACTGCCGCAGGCGCTGAGAAGCGGCACGGACACGGCGACGGCTCCGGCGGCTGCGGTGGTGAGGAAGAAACGGCGTGAGAGGGGTTGGGTGGACAACGGGGCCTCCTGGGATTGGGTGGGGCGGTACCACGTGGTGAGGAGGTGGTGGGGGTACCTCCCACGCCGCTAGGGCGTAGGGGGAGTTACGACGGATAGTCGATACTTTTTCGAAAAGATGTCGGCAAGGTGTTGCTGACGTACCCTAGGAATGTGGTTTTGCCGGGTCAAGAGCCCGGACGAATGTTCTGCAAAATCGATCGAAGCCGTTATCGAGGCGGGCTGGGCCAGGCTCAAGGCCGGTGAGGATCTTTCTCTTCCTGCCTCTGGGAGCGGCCGAAAGCTTGCGATACTATTCGCAACCTCAGGCAGTGAAGGAGCACCGTGGGACGCGACGTTCAGACACAACAGGAGACGGGTGAGCAGCCCACCCGCCCCACGCTCGCGTTCATCGCGGCCGAGGGCCGGGTATCCCAGGCCACGGTCTCGAAGGTCCTCAATGGACGTACCGACGTCGCCCCGGCGACCAGGGAACGCATCGAGCGACTGCTCAAGGCGTACAACTACCTCCCGCCGGGTGGCCGCAGAGCCCGTCGCTCCGGACTGATCGA
This sequence comes from Streptomyces sp. NPDC052236, assembly GCF_044548015.1. Lineage (NCBI taxonomy): Bacteria > Bacillati > Actinomycetota > Actinomycetes > Kitasatosporales > Streptomycetaceae > Streptomyces > Streptomyces sp. NPDC052236. Next base: position 54,214 of record NZ_JBIUBL010000036.1, read on the forward strand.
CCTCGTCATCGGGGGTCTCGACTCCCCCTGGGCGGTGGAGATCCTGCGCGGTGTGGAGTCCGAGTGCGCCGCACGCGGCGTAGGCACGGTCGTCTCCTGTGTCCGCGGCGACGACGCCCGGCCCTCCAGTTGGACTTCGCTGCCCGCGCTGCACCACAGCGACGGCGTGATCCTGGTGACCGGGCGCATGACCCCGCAGCAGCGCGCCCAGCTCGAACAGGCGGGCGTCGCGCTCGTCGTCATCGACCCGGTCGACCTGCCCGACAGTGATCTCGCCAGCGTGGGAGCGACCAACTGGGCGGGCGGCCTGGCCGCGACCGAGCACCTGCTCTCGCTGGGGCACCGCAGGATCGCCGCGATCGGCGGCCCGCGCGAGATGCTCTGCACCCAGGCGCGCCTCGACGGCTACCGCGCGGCGCTGGAGCGCGCGGGCGTCCCGCTCGACCCGCGGCTGATCCGCTACGCGGACTTCCGGTACGAGGGCGCCTTCGAGCAGTCCCAGGCGCTGCTGGCCCTGGACGACGCGCCGACCGCGATCTTCGCGGGCAGCGACCAGCAGGCCATGGGCACCTACGAGGCGGCCCGCCAGGCGGGTCTGCGCATCCCCGAAGACCTCAGTGTCGTCGGTTTCGACGACCTGCCGCTGTGCGACTGGCTCTCCCCGCCGCTGACGACGGTCCGGCAACCGCTGGAGGAGATGGGGCGGGTCGCGGCCCGCACGCTGTTCCAGCTGCTCGACGGCGAGCCGCTGGTCAGTCCGCGGGTCGAGCTCGCCACCGAACTCCGCGTCAGGCTCTCCGCCGCTCCGCCGCGCGGCGCCTGAGCGTGTTACGTACCGCCCAAGTCTGCTTGCCAGCCCGCTTGCCAGAAGGATGGTGTCTCTGTGACCGAAGCGCTTCCGCAGACCGTACGTGAGAGCGAGGCCGCCACCGACCCGTGGCGGGACACGACGCTGCCCGTGGCCGACCGCGTCGCCGACCTGGTGGACCGTATGACGCTCCGGGAGAAGGTCGCCCAGCTCGGCGCGTTCTGGGCCGCGCCACCGACCACCGGGGACCCGGTGGCACCCATGCCCGACGACCTCGGCGGTACGGCGCTGACGCTCGGCGAGGTGGCGAAGGACGGCCTGGGACACCTGACCCGGATATTCGGCACGGCGCCGATCGGCCCGGCCGAGGGCGCGGCCCGGCTGCGCGAGGTCCAGTCCGAGGTGGCGCGGGCCAACCGTTTCGCCATCCCGGCGATCGCGCACGAGGAGTGCCTGACCGGGTTCATGACGTGGAAAGCCACGGTCTTCCCCGCCCCGCTGGCCTGGGGCGCGTCCTTCGATCCCGCGCTGGTGGAGGAGATGGCCACGGCGGTCGCCGCGAGCCTGCGGCGGGCGGGCGTCCACCAGGGCCTCGCGCCGGTCCTCGATGTGACCCGCGACTACCGGTGGGGCCGGACGGAGGAGACCATCGGCGAGGACCCGTATCTCGTCGGGGTCATCGGGGCCGCGTATGTCCGCGGCCTGGAGCGGTCCGGGGTGGTGGCGACACTCAAACACTTCGCCGGGTACGCCTCGTCGCGGGGCGGACGGAACCTGGCCCCGGCGGCGGTCGGCCCGCGCGAGTTCGCCGACATCATCATCGAGCCCTTCGCCATCGCGCTGCGCGAGGGCAGCCCACGGTCGGTCATGCACTCGTACGCGGATGTCGACGGCGTCCCGGCCGCGGCGGACCGGCGGCTGCTCACCGGACTGCTCCGTGAGGAGCTGGGGTTCACCGGGGTCGTGGTGGCCGACTACTTCGGCGTCTCGTTCCTGGAGACGATGCACGGCGTCGCGGGCTCGCGGGGGGAGGCCGCGGCCCTGGCCCTGCGCGCGGGCGTCGACGTGGAACTGCCCGCGAGCCGCTGCTACGGGGAGCCGCTGCTCGACATGGTCCGTACGGGTGCCGTGCCCGAGGAACTGGTGGACCGGGCGGCGTCCCGGGTGCTCACGCTGAAGTGCGAACTGGGCCTGCTGGATGGGGAGACGCGCACCGCCCGGCTCCGTACCGGCGAGGAGAATGTCACCGCGCCGCTCAGCACCGGCAGGGAAAGCGGCACCGAGTCCGGCCTCGACTCAGGCATGGACTCAGGCCTGGACTTCGACCCGCCCGAGCACCGGCGGCTCGCCCGCAGGCTCGCCGAGCAGTCCGTCGTCCTCCTCGCCAACGACGGCGTACTGCCCCTCGCTCCGGACCTCGGCCGAATCGCTCTGACCGGGCCGCTCGCCGACGACGCGCGGGCCATGCTCGGCTGCTACTCCTTCCCGAACCACATGGGCAGCCGCCATCCGGAGATGTCGCTGGGCATCGAAATCCCGACGCTCACGCAGGCGCTGGCCGACGCGCTGCCCGACGCCGAGATCACCCTGGCGGCCGGGCACGACGTCCTGATCGCCGACGACGCCGACATCGCCGCCGCCGTCGCCGCGGCCCGAGACGCCGAGGTCTGTGTGCTCGCGCTCGGCGACCGCGCGGGCCTGTTCGGCCGCGGCACATCCGGCGAGGGCTGCGACGCCGCCACCCTCGCACTGCCCGGCCGCCAGGCCGAGCTGGCCGCCGCGGTGCTGGACACGGGCACGCCCACGGTGATCGTGGTGCTGTCCGGCCGTCCGTACGCGCTCGGCGCGCTCGCCGACCGCGCCGCCGCGGTCGTCCAGGCCTTCCTCCCCGGCGAGGAGGGCGGCACCGCGCTCGCCGGAGTCCTGTCCGGCCGGGTCGAACCATCGGGCCGCCTCCCGGTGAGCGTGCCGCGCGGCCCGGGCGGCGAGCCCGGCACATATCTGCACTCCCGGCTCGGCGGCCCCCACGAGTGGAGCTCCGTCGACCCCACACCCGCCTACGCCTTCGGGCACGGGCTGACCTGGACCAGCTTCGGCTACACGGATCTCGCCGTGGACCCGGCCGTGGCCACCGACGGCACGGCTCGCGTCACGGCCACCGTCCGCAACACCGGCGACCGCCCGGGGACCGAGGTCGTGCAGCTCTACCTGTCCGACCCGGTGGCCTCGGTCGTACGCCCGGTACGCTGGCTCGCGGGCTGGGCCAGGGTTCGCCTCGCACCCGGAGAGGCCGCCCGGGTGGCGTTCACGGTGCACGCCGACCGCACCTCGTTCACCGGCCAGGACATGCGCAGGATCGTCGAACCCGGCACGATCGAGGTCTCCGTCGGCTCGTCCAGCGCCGATCTGCCGCTGCGCGGTTCGTTCGTACTCGAAGGCCCGGAGCGCACGCTCGGTCCGGAGCGCGTCATGACCGTGCCGGTCGGGATCGAGCACCTGTGAACGCCGGGGACGCGAGGATGGCTGCTCTGCGGAGCCGCCTGGGCGGACGTCTCGCCTACGGCGGGGACTACAACCCCGAGCAGTGGCCGGAGGAGGTGTGGGCCGAGGACGTGAAAATGATGCGCGAGGCGGGCGTCAACCTCGTCACCGTCGGCGTGTTCTCGTGGACGCTCCTCGAACCCGACCCCGGCCACTACACCTTCGACTGGCTCGACCGCGTCATGGACCTGCTCGCGGACCACGACATCGCGGTGGACCTCGCGACCCCGACGGCCGCCCCGCCGGCCTGGCTGCCGTACGAACACCCCGAAACGCGGCCGCTGCTGGCGGACGGCACCCGGCTGACCTTCGGCTCCCGGCAGCACTACTGCTCGTCCTCCCCCATCTACCGCGCCAAGGCTGCCGCCCTGGTCGAACGGCTCGCGACCCGCTACGCCACCCACCCCGCGCTGGCGCTGTGGCACGTCAACAACGAGTACCCGGGCGTGGACGGCTGCCACTGCGACGCGTCGGCGGCGCACTTCCGCCGCTGGCTCGCCGACCGGTACGGGGACCTCGACGCCCTCAACAGGGCCTGGGGCACGTCGTTCTGGAGCCAGCGCTACCGCGCCTGGGCGGAAATCACGCCGCCTGGGAAGGTCCTCGGCGCGGTCAACCCGGCGCAGCGCGTCGACTTCCGCCGCTTCAACGGCGACGCGGCGCTGGAGTGCTTCACCGCCGAACGCGACCTGCTGCGCCGGATCACCCCCGCCATACCGGTCACGACCAACTTCATGGCCTCGTACAAATTCCTCGACTACTGGAAGTGGGCGGCCGAGGAGGACGTGGTGGCGCTGGACGCCTACCCGGACGCTCGTGACCCGCTCGGCCACGTCAAGGCCGCCATGAACTACGACCTGATGCGCTCACTGCGCGCCGGCAGGCCCTGGCTGCTGATGGAGTCCGCCACCGGACCGGTCAACTCCCGGCGGCGCAACTCCGCCCGCCCGCCCGGCCAGCTCCGGCTGCGCTCGCATCAGGCCGTGGCCCGAGGCGCGGACTCGGTGATGTTCTTCCAATGGCGGGCGTCCGCGTTCGGCGCCGAGAAGTACCACTCCGCGATGGTGCCGCACGCCGGCGCCGATTCACGGATCTGGCGCGAAGTCGCCGCGCTGGGCTCGGAGCTGCGGGACCTCGCGGAGGTCGGTGGTACGCGGGTCGAGAGCGAGGTCGCGATCGTCTGGGACTGGCCGAGCTGGTGGGCGCTGGAAGAGGGCGGTCGGCCCTTGGCCGACCTGGCCTTCCATGACCAGGCGCTGGCCCACTACTTGCCGCTGTGGCAGGCGAACATCGCCGTCGACATGGTCAGGCCGGGTGCCGATCTGTCGCGCTACCGGCTGCTGGTCGTGCCGAACCTGTACCTGGTCGACGCCGAGGGCGCCGCGAACATCACCGCCTTCGTGGAGCACGGCGGCCACCTGGTGATGTCGTACTTCAGCGGCATCGTGGACGAGAACGACCAGATCATCCTGCCCGGCGGCCACCCGGGCGCTTTCCGTGACGTACTCGGCGTACGCATCGAGGAGTTCAACCCACTCCAGGACGACGAGAGCCTGACGCTGCGCTGGTCGGACGACGGTTCGGTGAGTACGGCGTCGCAGTGGCAGGACCTGATGCGTACGGAGAGCGCCGAGGCGCTGGCGACATTCACGGACGGCATGTTCGGTGAGCTGCCGGCGGTCACCCGCAACACGTATGGCCACGGCACCGCCACATACATCGGCACCCAGCTCGACACCGAGCGCCTGGCATCGGTGTTGACGGACGCGGTTGCCACGGCCGGTGTACGCCCGGTCGCACAGGTCCCGGAGGGGGTGGAGGCGGTGCGCCGCCATGCGGCGGACGGTGGAAGCCATCTGTTCCTGCTCAACCACACGGACGCCCCGATCACGGTCGAACTCCCCACCAAGACAGCGCTGCACCTGCCACCACAGGGCGTCACGATCCTGCGGGAGGAGGCCTGACCCTGCCGGGTGGGCGAGGACTGCGCGCGGTCTGTCCGCACCTCGACACCTGGCTCAAACGGCTGGAAGCGCCGACTCGGTAGGCCAACCCGTGCAGTTAATGCATATCATGTGCAGGTGCATGACTACTGCATTAGGCCAGCGACCCCCGACGACCTCGACGGCGCCCGAGTTGTCATGCTCGACGCCGTCTACCGCGACTTCGGCACGGGCTACGTGCCGTGCTGGCATCGCGACATCATCGACCCCGCGGCCGCCTACCTCGCGCCCGCCCGCCACGCCCTGCTGGTCGCGACCGACGAGCGCGACGGCTCCGTCGTAGCGACGGCCGCGCTCGACTCGCGCGGGCCGGCGCATCCGCCCAACCCCCGTTGGCTGGCCGAGCGTTTCCCCTCCGGCGAGACCGCGCAGCTGCGGCGGGTCTACGTGCGGCCCGAGCACCGCCGCCGAGGTCTGGCCCGGCGGCTGGTCGCGGAGCTGCTGGAGTTCGCCAGGGTCGACGGTGGCTACCGCTCCGTGTATCTGCACGCGTACGCGTCGGCGCCCGGTGCGCAGGAGCTCTGGCGGTCGCTGGGCAAGGTGGTGTGCGAGGAGCGGCAGGACGGGCCCGGTGGCGGCGGGATCCTCCACTTCGAGATCCCCATGGGCCCATGAATAATGGAAATCATGTTCATATACTCTGTCGGCGTACCCCGCCCGTAACGCTCCCCGAAAAACGAGGATCATGCGCCCTCTCCGCCCCCGGTTCGCCGCCGGACTGCTGCTCGCCCCCCTGCTCACCGGCTGCTTCTCCTCCGGCGGCTCATCGGCGTCCGGCGGTTCGACCGCCTCGGACGGCGGGCGGCTGCGCGTCGCGCTCGCCTTCCCGCCCACCCAGAACCTCTCCCCGCACGGCCAGGACGCGTTCAGTCTGGCCCGGCTCGGGATCTCCGAAGGCCTGACCCGGCTGGATGCCAACGGCACCGCCGCTCCCGCTCTCGCCGAGTCCTGGAGTGCCGAAAAGGGCGGCCTGAGCTGGCTATTCACGCTGCGGGACGCGAAGTTCCAGGACGGTACGGAGGTGACTCCGGCCGCTGTCGCCGCCGCCCTCACCCGTGTCACCCAGGCCAAGCCGGTGCCCGCCGCGCTCTCCGGCGTCAAGCTCACCGCACAGCCCGCGGGCGAGGGGCGGGTGCGCGTCACGACCGCCGTGCCCGATCCCGTACTGCCGCAGCGGCTGTCCAATCCGACCCTGGCCGTGTTCTCCCCCAAGGCCTACGGGAAGGGGGCCGTCTCCCCGATCGGCACCGCGACCGGCCCCTTCGAGCTCACCCGCGTCACCGGCGCGACCCAGGCCACCCTGAACCGCTTCGACGACTACTGGGGCGGTCGCGCCCAGGCGTCCGGCATCGACGTGACATGGACGGCCGACTCCACCGCCCGCGCCAACGCCCTGCGTACCGGCGCGGCGGACATCGCCGAGGCGATACCCGTCTCGCAGGCGGGCTCCCTGGACAAGGGCACCGTCCGCGAGACGCCCACCGGACGCACCGTCAGCCTGTCCCTCAACTCCAGTTCCGGGGCGTTCGCCGACCCCGGGCTGCGGGCCGCCGCGCGGGAGGCCATCGACACCTCCGTACTCGCGAAGAATGTGTACGAGGGGAAAGCCGACGCCGGGCAGGGGCTGTTCGGGCCCGCCCTGACCTGGGCGCCGGGCAAGCGCGTAACGCCGGCCGGCCGGGCCAAGGCCACGGCGCCGAAGTCCGCGGCCATCACCCTGGCCACCTATGACAGCCGGCCCGAGCTGGCCGAGGCCGCACAGGTGCTGCAACAGCAGCTGCAGAAGGCCGGATTCAAGGTCAAGCTGGAGGTGCGTGAGTACTCACGCATAGAAAGCGACGCGCTGGGCGGGAAGTTCGACGCCTTCATCGGCTCCCGCAACACGATGCTCGACACCGGCGACCCGGTCTCGGTGCTCACCAGTGACTTCACCTGCGACGGCCCGTACAACCTGGCTCAGCTGTGCGACAAGGCGGTGGACCGGGCCGTCGCCCGCGCCGCCGGGATCACCGACACCGCCGAGCGGCGGGACGCGGCCATGGCGGCGGAGGCGGCGATCCTCGCCACCGGCGCGGTCGTTCCGCTGGTCCACGAGCAGGCGGTCACCGGAGTCGCGGCCTCGGTGCGGGGTGTGCTTCTCGACCCGTACGAGCGCGCCTTCGTCGGCACCGGGACCCGGCGCTGAGCGGGGACATACGCGGCGCGTTGAGCGGGGGGCTGAGCGGCGCGCTGCGCGGCCTCGTACCGCTGTGGCGCGGCGCGCTGATGGCCGCGCTGGTGTGCGCCATCGGGCTGCTGCCGTGGCTGTCGCGTACGGACCCGGCGCTGACCGTGCTCAAGGCCAGGTCGGCCGAGCGCGATCCCACGCCCGAGGCGCTGGCGGCCGTACGGGATCAACTCGGACTCGACGCCGGGCCGCTGCGGCTGCTCGGACAGTGGTTCGGCGGGCTGCTGCACGGTGACGCGGGCCGGTCCTGGACGTCGGGGGCTGAGGTCATGCCCTCCGTCGTCCAGGCTCTGGGCGTCTCGCTGCTGCTGGTGGCCGGGGCGCTGGCGGTCGCCGCGCTCACGGCCGGACTGCTGTGCGCGCGCACCCTGTGGCTCGGGTCGCGGCGCCGGCTCGCGGGCCGCCGGAGCGGTGGCAGCGGGGCGGCGGTCCTCGCGGCCTTGCCCGAGTTCCTGACCGCGTCGGTGCTGGCCACCGTGGTCGGCGTACAGCTCGGCTGGCTGCCCGCCCTCGGCTGGTACGGCCCGCGGTGGATGGTGCTGCCCGCGCTCTCGCTCGGGCTGCTCGCCGGGGCGGTGCTCGGCCGGATGCTGGACGATCTGCTGCCCGGCGCGTTCGCCGAGCCGTGGGCGTCGGCCGCCGCCGCACGCGGCATCCCGCCGCGCGCCATCGCCCGGCACGCGCTGCGGCGCTGCGTGCCCGGACTGCTGCCGAACCTCGGGCTGTTCGTCGTCGGCCTGACCGGCGGCTCCGTCGCCGTGGAGCAGATCTTCGACATCCCCGGGCTCGGCCGGCTCACCCTGCGGGCCGCCGTCGCCCAGGACCTGCCGGTCCTTCAGACAGGCACCCTCGCCCTCGTGGTGGTCGCGGCTGTCGCCGCCGGGCTCGCCAGGCTCACGGCCCGGCTGCTCCTGGGACCCGCGCTGCGGGACGGGGCGCTCCAGTCGCTGCACCGGCCGGAGCCGCCCGCGCCCCGGACACCGCCGCTGGTGTACGGCGCGCTGCTGCTCGGCGTCATCGCGCTGGGCCTGCTGCGCGATCCCCTGGCCCTGGACACGGCCGCGCGGCTCCAAGCCCCGTCCGCGGCGTACCCGTTCGGCACCGACGGTCTCGGCCGCGACGTACTGGCCCGCGTCGGGCACGGGGCGCTGACCACGCTCGCCGTCGCCCTCGCCGTGAGCGCCGCCTCCCTGGTGGCAGGGGTGCTGCTGGGCCTGTCGCCACGGCTGTCGGGCCCCCTGGTCGACATCGCCACCGCCGTACCGCCGGTACTGGCCGGGCTCCTGGTCACCGGCGTCGCGGGCAGCGGCCCGTGGACGCCGGCGCTCGCCGTGGCCGTGGTCGCCTGGGGCCCGCTGGCCGCGCACACCTCCGCGCTGCTGCGCCAGGAACGCGCCACCACGCACCTGACGGCGACCCGCGCGCTGGGCGCGGGGCGCTGGTACCTGCTGTGGCACGGACTGCTGCCCGCCGTCCTGCCGGCCGTCACCCGCCACGCGCTGCTCCGGCTGCCCGGGATCGCGCTGTCGCTCGCGGCCCTGGGCTTTCTGGGCCTGGGCGCGCAGCCGCCGTCGCCGGAGTGGGGGCTGCTGCTGGCCGAGAACCAGCCGTACGCGGAGCGCGCGCCGTGGGCGGTCCTGGCTCCGGCGGCGGCGCTGGCGCTGCTCGGGGCGCTGGCGGTGACGGCGGCCGGGGGAGTGCGGTGGCCCCGGCTCTCCCGGCTGTCCCGGCTGTCCCGGCCGCGTCCGCGGCGTCAGGCCGTCCTGGTTGGAGGGGACTCTTCATGAATCACATGAATCAACTGACGGTTCCGAGGCGTTCTGAGGCGCGTAAACCCGGGCGCGAGCGGATCTGGCCGACCCTCTCGTCCCTCCTGCGGCTGCTGATCGCGACGCAACTCGCCTTCAACGTCGGCTTCTACGCCGTACTGCCCTTCCTCGCCGGTCACCTCGGCGGCGCCATCGGCCTGGCGGGCTGGCTGGTCGGGCTGGTGCTGGGGCTGCGGACGTTCAGCCAGCAGGGCCTGTTCGTGGTGGGCGGCGCGCTCGTCGACCGCTACGGCGTACGGCCGGTGGTCCTCGCGGGCTGCGTGCTCCGCATCGCCGGGTTCTGCTGGCTGGGATACGCGGAGCGGACGTGGTCGGTCATCGCGGCGGTGCTGCTGATCGGCTTCGCCGCCGCGCTGTTCTCGCCCGCGGTGGAGTCCGAGGTCCTCCGGCAGGCGGTGTCCCGGGAGGAGGCGGGCGGCGGGCCGCGGACCGGTGTCCTGGCCCTGTTCTCCATGGCGGGCCAGGCGGGGGCGTTCGTCGGGCCGCTCATCGGCGCGCTGCTGCTGACGGTGGACTTCCGGACCGTCTGCCTCGCCGGGGCCGTCGTCTTCGTATGCGTACTGGCCGGACATGTGTGGCTGCTGCCCCAGCGCATCCCCGGGCGTACGCGCGTGCGCGGGCCCGGTGCCGTACGGGCGCTGCTGCGCAACCGCCGTTTCCTGGCGCTGTGTTGTGCGTACGGCACGTATCTGCTGGCGTACAACCAGTTCTACCTCGCCCTCCCGGCGGAGGTGGCGCGGGTGTGGGGCTCGCAGGCTCCGCTGGCGTGGCTGTTCGCGCTGTCCTCGCTCATGGTCGTGACCGTGCAGCTGCCGGTCACGCGCTGGGCGGCGGACCGGTTCGACCTGCGCCGCTCCATGGCCGCCGGGCTGCTGCTCATCACGGTCGGTTTCGGGGTGGTGGCCGTCGCCCGCCCCGCAGGGTGGACAGGGGCCGGGGGGCTGCTGCCCGCTGTCGGGTTCGTCGCTCTGCTCACGCTCGGCCAGATGCTTGTCGCCCCGGCGGCCCGGGCCTGGGTGCCCGATCTTGCCGACGCGGGCAGGCTCGGCCTGTACACCGGGGCGCTGTCGTCGATGTCGGGGCTGATCGTGCTGGCGGGCAGCGCGGCGAGTGGGTACCTGCTGGACGCGGGTCTGCCGCCGGCCGTGCCGTGGCTCGTACTGGCGGCGTTCCCCGCGGCGGCGGTCATGCTGCTGCCGCGTGACCCGAGTCGTCTTGAGAAGTCGTCTTGAGAACGTTAGAAGGGGTAGTGGGCGTGCTCGGTGGCGAGGGTGACCCAGCGGGTGTTGGTGAAGGCCTCGACGCCCCAGCGCCCGCCGAACCGCCCGTAACCGGAGGCATTGAATCCGCCGAAGGGCGCCTGTGGTTCGTCGGCGACCGACTGGTCGTTGATATGGACGATGCCGGTACGGATACGACGGGCGACCCGCAGTCCGTGGCTCCCGTTCTCGGTGATGATGCCGCAGGTCAGGCCGTTGTCGGTGTCGTTGGCGAGGGCGACGGCCTCCTCGTCGGTGGCGAAGGTGCCGATCACGCACACGGGCCCGAAGGACTCCGTGTAGTACAGGTCGGCTTCCTTGGGCACGCCGGTCAGCACGGTCGCCGGGTGGACCGCCCCCTCCGGCTCGCCGCCGCCGGTCAGCACGGTGGCGCCCTTGGCGACCGCGTCCCGCACCAGGGCGGCGACGCGCCGCGCGGCGGCGGGGCCGATCAGCGGGCCGATCACCGTCGTCGGCTCCTCGGGGCTGCCGGACGGCAGGGCCGCGACCTTGGCGGTGAACTTGGCCGTGAACTCCTCGGCCAGCGACTCGTGTACGAGGATGCGATCGCCGGACATACAGATCTGCCCGGCGTTCATGAAGACGGCGAAGGCGGCGGCGTCGACCGCGTAGTCCACATCCGCGTCGTCCAGGACGATGACGGCGTTCTTGCCGCCGAGCTCCAGCAGCGCGGGCTTGAGGTGCCTGGCGGCGTGCTCCCCGATGATCCTGCCGACGCCCGTGGAGCCGGTGAAGTTCACCGCGCGCACCCGGGGATCGGCGACGAGCGCCTCGGCGATCTCGGCGGCGTCGGCGGGGTCGTTGGTGATGACGTTGAGCACGCCGTCGGGCAGCCCGGCGTCGCGCAGTACGTCGGCGATGAAGAGCCCGCAGGCCAGCGGGGCGTCCTCGCTGGGCTTCATGACGACCGTGTTCCCGGCCGCGAGCGCCGCGGCGACGGAGCGTACGCCGAGGATGACGGGCGCGTTCCAGGGCGAGAAGGCGGCGACCACGCCGACCGGCTCGCGTATCGCGAGGCCGAGGGTGCCTTCCTGCTGGGCGGTGAGCACATCGCCGCGCGGGGCGGTGATCGCGGCGGCGGCCTCGGTCAGCATGTTGGCGGCCAGTCCGACGTTGAAGTACGCCCATGGGCGGGTGCCGCCGACCTCCCCGGCCATCAGATCGGCGGCCTGCTCGGTGCGCTCCTGAAGCAGAGCGGCGGCTTTGAGGAAGACCGCCCGCCGGGCGAACGGACTCAGGGCGGCCCAGTCGTCGAAGGCCGCTTGGGCGGCGTCCACTGCCAGGGTTACGTCCTCGACGCCGGCGGCGGCCACGGTGGCGTACACCGCGCCGGTGTGAGGGGTGATGTCCTGCGTCGTACGGCCCGACCGGGCGGGCAGGTTCTTGCCGCCGATCAGCAGCTCACGGGTGATGGTCATCGGTTTCCTTTACGCCCCGGGCGGTTGTTGTTCGCCTGGTGAAGTTATGTTCGGAGAACTTCGAGGCCGTGAGTCTGCAACCGGGGGGAGAAGGCTGTCAACGGAATGGGCCCTACTGGTCCGGATCCGCCGCCTTGAGGAGGTCGAAGGCGTGGTTCCGGTGTGCCGCGAAAAGCCGTAGGGCGCGGTCGGTGTCGCGCGACTCCAGGACTTCGGCCAGCTCCCGGTGTTCGGTCGCGATGTGCTGGGCGTAATCCTTGTCCGTCCCGCCATCCGTCTCGCCGTCCTTCTCGCTCACGCTTATGCGCATCAGCAGGAACAGATGGACCTGGGAGCGGATCGCCTCCCATGCCCGCTCCAGGCGGCCGTGGTGGGCGGCGGCGTAGACGGCGTCGTGGAACTCCAGATCCAGCCGCACCATCGCGTGCTTGTCCTCGGCGTGGCCCATCCGGTCAGCGGTCTTCCCGATGGCCGCGAGGTCCGCCACGGAGGCGTGCTCCGCGAGGCGCTCGACGGCCAGGTGCTCCAGGGCACCGCGGAGGCTGTTCAGCTCCTCGGCGTCCGCCGCGGACAGGGTGGTCACGGTGGTGCCGCGGTGCCACTCGCTCTGGACGAGACCTTCGCGCTCCAGCCTGAGCAGCGCCTCGCGTACCGGGCCGCGGCTGACCTGGAGGGCGGTGGCCAGTTCGACCTCGCGCAGCTGGGCCCCGGGCGCGTAGACGCCGGAGAAGATCGCGTCCCGGATCCGGTCCGCGACCTCGTTCGCCATGCCGCGCCGACGGGCCGGTGCGATGCCGCTCTGATCGGCCACCCTTGCTCCCCCTTGAGCTCGATTGTATGAATGTTAACATCCGGACAACGCTCTGTGGTTCAGACGACACAACAGGAGACATCGACATGCGTGTTGCCGCCGCACAGGCCAGGCCGTACTGGCTCGATCCGTCCGCGACCACCAAGAAGGTCCTCGACTGGCTCGAAACCGCGGCGGCACAGGGCGTCGAGCTGATCGCCTTCCCCGAGACCTTCCTGTCGGGCTACCCGTCCTGGCTGGAGCACACCGGCGGTGCCCGCTTCAACGACGCCGCCCAGAAGCGCGCGTACGCGGCCTATCTCGATGCCGCGGTCGAGCTCGAAGGGCCGGAACTCGCCCGGATCACCGAGGCCGCACGCGACCTGGGCATCTTCGTGTACCTCGGCACGACGGAGCGTGGCGTGGGCACCGGACGGGGGACGGTGTTCTGCACACTGGTCGCCATCGATCCGGTCGGCGGCGTCGTCAGCGCCCACCGCAAGCTCATGCCGACCCACGAAGAACGGCTGGTCTGGGGCCTGGGCGACGGCAACGGACTACGCGTACACCAGGCGGGCCCGCTCCGGGTGGGCGGCCTGAACTGCTGGGAGAACTGGATGCCGCAGGCCCGCCACGCCCTGTACGCGCAGGGCGAGGAACTGCACGTCAGCGTCTGGCCCGGCAACCCGCACAACACCGCGGACGGCAGCACGCGCTTCATCGCCCGCGAGGGCAGGATGTTCCACCTCGCGGCCAACGGCCTGCTCTCCCTGGCCGACATCCCCGCCGACTTCCCGCTGCGCGCGGAGCTGGAGGAGGCCGGGGTGACGGACTACTGCCGCGGCGGCTCGGCGGTGGCGGCGCCGGACGGCAGCTGGCTCGTGGAGCCGGTCGTGGACGAGGAGCGCCTGGTCATCGCCGACCTGGACGTGGCCCGCGTACGGGAGGAACGCCAGAACTTCGACCCGGCCGGCCACTACAGCCGACCGGATGTCTTCACGGTCGAGGTGGACCGTCGGCGCCGGGAGGCTTCACACTTCCGCGACTGACACGGTCCGCGCTCGGCCGGCCGAGGGGGTTCCTGTAAGGCTGCTACGTTGCCAGACGTTCTCCGGGACGTCATAGACCGCGCTCGCCGCAGCAGGCAGGAAGGCCGTTGTGAGCGACAGCGCAGAGTATGAGCGGCATCGACAGCTCGCGGAAGAGGCTGAGGATGCTTGGCTCAACCGCTTGGCTGACGGGGCGGAGGCGGAAGGCCTCAAGGGATCTGTGTCACTGGAGGAAATGGCCGTCGCTGTCCGAAACCAATACGGCTGATCGCGATGGGTTTCGTCACGTGATTGGCCCCTGTATGCCCTGTCGCCCCGGCGGCCGACATGCTGAGGCGTGCTTCCCGCCGGCTGGGTGCTGACGGCAGCCGACCGCCGCGGCCTGTACGGCGACCGTCCGCTGCGTGAGGTTGACGACTCCCTCGCAGGCCGAGGGAGAGCGCGCGGACGAGCAGGAGGAGCAGCAGGAGTAGGGCGAAGCAGGCTGAGCGGTCCTCGGGCCCCGGCCCGGACGGGACCACGATCACGCCGCGGCAGGGGTCAGCAGCGCTGATGTAGCCCTGGCGTGCAGCGAATCCAAGGTCCTGATCTGCTGATCCACCCTCTCCAGCAACTCCTGGAGCCGCCCCGCGTCCAGGCGGAGGTCGTGCGCCGCCGTCGCGAGCAGGGCGCGCCAGAGCAGCGCCTTGCCCTGCACCCCCAGCCGCAGGGCCTCAAGCTCGACCACCACACTGAGGCCGGAGCTACGCAACAGGCGGCCGTTGGGCTTCATACGCGCGACCTTCTCGCCCACCCACGCCCCGCACAGCTTGTAGCGCTGTACGGGAACGTCGAGGTCTCGCAGAATTCGTACGAGCGCCTGCCGGTCCTCCGCGATCTCCGTCGCGAGATTCTCCAGGTCGTCGCCGTACGGCGAATTCCGGTACTGCTGGACCATGCGCCTGGCTAGCTCGACACCGGCCGTCGAACCGGCCAGATGATCGTTGAGGTATACGCCCAGCATTCGGTGCCGTTCTTCAACATCCATGGTCGCCTCCGGGTTCCGGAACCTTTCGATGGCACCCGAGTGCCCCCTCTGCGGCACTCAATCGGCCCTCCACTCCTCACACACTGTGCGTAGCCCCTTGATGAGGCAGCATGGAAATGCGAACAAAACGCGACATTCATGTGCGCTACCGAAGGGGAGTGTGCGCCATGGACGAGGACATACCTCAGGGCGCGAACACGGCCCAGAAAGGCCCCTCCGTCCGTCTGTCGCCCTGCTCCACCTGGCCGCCTGACAAGGTGGACATCATCCGGCACATCCTGGAACGGGCCGGGGACAAGTGGAGCGTGCTGGTGATCGCCAGCCTGCGGGACGGGCCCCGGCGCTACACCGACCTGCAGCGCACCATCCCCGGCATCTCCCAGCGGATGCTGACCCTCACCCTGCGCCAGCTGCGACGCGACGGCCTCGTCACGAGAACCGCCTACGCCGAGGTGCCCCCACGCGTGGAGTACGCCCTGACCACTCTGGGCGCCACCCTGCTCGGCATCGTCGCGTCACTGGCCGACTGGGCCGTCACCCACCACGCCGAGATCCGTGAGAACCAGGCGCGCTTCGACGCCTCCGCAGTCGTCGCACGGAGACCAGTGGATCGACAGTGACAGTGACGGACAAGGTTGTAGACAGTGCGTCCGAGCCGGACAGCGAGGAGTTCACCCGCCTGGCGGAGCCGTTCAGGCCCGAACTGGTGGTCCACTGCTACCGCATGGTCGGCTCGGTCCACGACGCCGAGGACCTGGTGCAGGAGACATATCTGCGCGCCTGGCGCTCCTGACTCACCCCGGCCACCGACTTCGGCGCGAACGCCGTGGCCGGCTACGCCGCCCGGCAGGGTGTGGATGTCCCCACCTTCCTCGGCAGCTTCGGGCCGACGCTCACCCCCGAACAGGTCGGCAAGGCGATCCTGGAGCTGGCCACCGAGCCGGGTCACGACCAGCTCGCCTACATGCTCACTGCTGGCGAAGGTCTCAGCCCGGTCGGCTGAGGGCCCGGGGCAGCCGCCGGCCGTCAGAGCTCAGGCGGTGGTGTGGCCCGTACGAGACCGGACTGGTAGGCGATGACGACCAGCTGGGCGCGGTCGCGGGCCTGGAGTTTCGCCATGGCGCGGTGGATATGGGTGCGTGCGGTCAGCGGGCTGAGGAAGAGCTTTTCGGCGATCTCGGTGTTCGACTGACCCTCCGCGGCCAGCGTCATCACCTCCCGCTCGCGGGCCGTCAGCGCCGCCACGCGTTCGGGGGACGACTGGTGGCCGCCGGGCGCGGGCGCGGCGAGGAAGCGGGTGATGAGGGAGCGCGTGGCCAGCGGCGAGAGGAGGGCATCGCCGGCCCGAAGTTCGGCAAGACCGCCACGCACGCGTACGGAACCGTGGCCGACTACGAGTCGGTCATCACCGACACCGCCACCCCCGACGACGAACTCGCGGCCATCCGCGGCTTCGGCGTCCCCACAGAAACAGTCGACCCCGGAGACACCTCCCCGTGACCTTCCCCGTGATACAGGCCCTGTTCGAAACCCCCAGCACCTATCGGCCCACGGTCGCCGAGCTGGCCGCTCCCGTACCGCGGGTCGAAGCCGTGCTGTTCGACTTCAGCAACACGATCTTCCAGATGATCGACCTGGAGGCCTGGCTGCACCGGGTCGGCACCGCAGCCGGCCGCCTCGGCCGGCTGGACGAGCCCGGTGCCCTGGCCGCGATCTCCCAGCAGCTGAGAGACGCCTTCCGGCTGCCCACTGTGGCCGCCCTCCAGGAAGGCCGGGATCTCTCCCGCGAACAGCACCGGCTCGCCATGCTGGGCTGGTGGGAGCACGTGGACTTCCTGCGCGGCGCGGAGGAGACGGCGTACCGGGAACTCACCGCGCCCGACGCCTGGGTGCCCTACCCCGACACGGAACCCACGCTGCGCGCGCTGCGCGAACGCGGACTGCGGGTCGGGATCGTCAGCGACTTCGCGTGGGACCTGCGGGTGCACCTGGCCCACCACGGACTGGACGACCTGATCGACGCGTGCGTCATCTCGTACGAGATGGGCCGGGAGAAGCCCGACCCGCAGCTCTTCCTCAAGGCGTGCGTGGACCTCGGCGCGGAGCCGCGGGCCACGCTCATGGTCGGCGACAACCCGGTCCGGGACGGCGGCGCCACCGCGTGCGGCCTGCGCACGTACATCTTTCCGGCGGAACAGCGCACGGGGGACAGGGGCTTGGCGGAGGTCCTGCGGCTTGTGACCTGAGCGGTCAGACCTTGATGACGGTGACGTGTCGGCCGCACAGTGCGGTGAGGTCCTCGAGGTCCGAGGTGAGTACCGTGACGGGCCCCGGGGCGGCGAGGGCGGTGGCGCAGAGCATGGCGTCGATGGCGTACTTGTGCCCGTGCAGGCCCGCGTCGGAGAGCAGGGCCGACGCGCGGCGAGCGATGGATTCCGTGACGGGCTCCACCACGACGCGCGACAGCGTCCATTCGAGGGCCGGACGCTTGATCCTCGCGTGGACGACTTCGACCAGCGTGGCCGCGCTCGTGATCACCCGCATGTCGTCGGCGCGTGCCAGGGCGAGCCAGCCGGTGACCTCACGGTCGCGCAGCACGGCCTTGGCCAATCCCTCGCTGTCGAGGACGAGCGTGCCGCCGGGTACGGCGGGGGAGAGTGTCATGCGGCGTGCGCTCCAGGCCGCTGCTCCTGGCGGGCGCGCTGCAGTTGATCACGTTTGGCCTGGATCTCTTCCTCGGTGATCGGTCCGTGATCGGCTTCTGCGACTGCGATGAGTTCGTTGAGGTTGTCCCGTTCGATCTGGCGGGCGACGGCGGCTGCGACATACGCGGACAGGCCAGAGGGGCCACCGCGAGCGCGGGCGGCCTCCGCGATGTCCCGGGGCATCGTGATCGAGTACTTCTGGGTAGCTTCACTCATGCTATACATGCTACCCCGAATGCCCCTCGTTGGACCGGTCCATGTGCTCCGTGGCCCGCGTGATGGCCGTCTCGACCGCCGCGACCCGGTCGGCCAGCAGCCCCAGCGCGGCGACCGCCCGCCCGAGGGCGTCGTCGCCCGAGCCCCCGAGAGCCTGGGCGCGGACGTACGCCGAGGTGATCGTGTCCCAGCGGGCGGCCCGTTCCCCGGTGAGCGTGGACCGCAGCGCGCCCAGCTTGAGCAGGTTCGCCTCGGCCTCGGTGGTCAGGGTCTGGGCCTCGCCCGCGTAGTGGTCGTCGATCACGGCGGCCAGCTCGGCGTCGTTCATGACCGGGGAGACGCGGGCCGCGATCTTGTTCATGTTGCGGTACGAGCCCTGGAGCTGGAACGGCGGCTCCGTGCGGCTCGCGTCGGCCTGGGCGGCGGACGCGATGTACGCCTCGTTGACCGCGAGGACTGTCTCGCGGGCGGTGAGCAGATGGCGCAGCACCGCCAGAATCCCGTCCAGCTCGGCCGGTGCGTACGGGTGGGTGAGCCGGTCACGGCGGGCCGTGACATCCCCGGCCGCCAGGCGCACCAGCAGCTCCACATCCGCCCGCTCGCGCCCCGCCAGCGGCGCGAGAACCGGGTGGGAGGTGAGCGCGTTCTCGATGAAGCTCAGCGCGAAGACGTCCTCCTTGCCCGTCAGGACATCGCCCAGGTTCCACACATCGGCGCGGTTGGCGAGCATGTCGGGGATGCGGAAGCGCTGCCCGGACTCGGTGTACGGGTTGCCGGCCATGCAGACGGCGAAGCGCTTGCCGCGCAGATCGTGGCCGTTCAGGGTGCGGGTGGCGTCGCACAGCGGGATGAACTTCTGCAGCAGCTCCGGCGAGGTGTGCTGGATGTCGTCCAGGTGGAGCAGGACGTTGTTGCCCGCCTCCAGCGCGAAGTTGATCTTCTCGACTTCCTGGCGGGCGGTGGCGTCCGGTGCCTGAGCCGGGTCCAGGGAGGTGACGCCGTGGCCCAGCGCCGGTCCGTCGACCTTCACCAGCAGCAGGCCGAGGCGGTCGGCGACGTACTCCATGAGCGTCGTCTTGCCGTAGCCGGGTGGCGAGACGAGCAGCAGCAGACCGCTGCTGTCCGTCCGCTTGCCGTCCCCGGCGGCGCCGAGCTGCTTGGCGAGGCTGTCACCGACGAGCGGCAGATACACCTCGTCCACCAGGCGGTTGCGCACGAAGGACGACATGACGCGCGGCCGGTACTCGTCCAGGCGCAGCCGCTTCCGCTCGGCGGCGACCAGCGCGCTTCTGCGCTGCTGATACGCGCGGAAACCGGGCGCCACCCGGCGCGCGAAGTCACCCGTCCTGGCGAGGAACTCGTCCAGCCGCAGGCTCAGACCACCCCGGACAATCCTCGGGTGCGCGCCGAGCAGGCCATCCGCCCTGGTGGTCAGGGCGCCCTCCACGTCATGGCGATCAAGGTCCGGGCAGACCTCGATCGCCACCGCCTCGGCGAGGTCACCCGCGT
This sequence comes from Streptomyces sp. NPDC052236, assembly GCF_044548015.1. Taxonomy (NCBI): domain Bacteria; kingdom Bacillati; phylum Actinomycetota; class Actinomycetes; order Kitasatosporales; family Streptomycetaceae; genus Streptomyces; species Streptomyces sp. NPDC052236. The sequence goes on from NZ_JBIUBL010000036.1 coordinate 73,616, forward strand.
CGACGTCCTCGCCGCAGGAGGCGGCGTACGCGACGAGCCACCCCTCCACGAGGCGCGGCGCGGCGGCCCCGTCCCCGTCGGCGTACGGCGACGAGCCCACCGCCTGGCGGAACTTGTCCAGCAGCGTGCGCGCCGCCGGGCCGGTCGCGAAGGATTCGCCGGTGGCCAGCTCCTCCACGAGGTACTCGGCGGCGAGGCTGCTCAAAGCTCCCGCGGCGGCGAGTTCGGCGCGCAGCGTGTCGAGGGCCGGCGCCGTCCCGAACATGTCCCGCGCCCGCACCAGCGACGTGGCCTCCCGCGCCCACCCCTCCCGCGCCCCCGCTGTTGTCCCATGGGCCCAGAACAGCTGGGCCGCCGCGCGCTCGGCGGCCGGGTAGCGCAACAGCCCGGCCTGCTCGTAGAGCGCAAGGAGTACGACCAGGATGGCTGCCGCGTCGTGGTCGTGGACGCCGCGCTCGTACCCCTCGTCGTACGCAGCCTCCGCGGCCTTCCGGCAGAGCACCGCCACATCCGATCCGGCCAGCGCTTCCGCGCCGTGCTCGGCCAGGAGGCGCGCGGCAAGGTACTCCGCCCGGTAGACCTCGGCGTTCTCGGACGGCAGGAGCTGGTCCCAGTGGGCGCGGGTGTCCGCGAACTCCGGGTCGGTGACCGGGCGCCGGTAGTCCGTGCCGGTCAGCGCGTACGCCAGCCCGCCGTCCCCGTCCCCGTCCCCGTCCCCGTCTCCGTGCGGTACGAGCGTGAGCTCCGGCGGCTGCGTGGAGACGGCGAACCGGTGCCGCCCCAGCCGGATCGTGTGACCGCCGTCCGCGAACAGCTCGTTACGGTCCCGCAGCGCGCGCCCGGCCTCCTGACGGGCCGCCTTCAGCCGCCCCTCCAGCTCCTCCGCCCGCACCTGGTCACCGAGCTCGCGCAGCTCGCCGGCGGTGCGGCGGACCTTCGCCGCCATGGGGTCGGACGCGAAGTACGTGTGGACCGCGTCGAGGCTGTCCAGGGTGGCCGCCCGGCGGGCGATCGTCTCCAGAACCCGCCCGGCCGACCCGGCGAGCCGCTCCGCGCGCCGGGCGCGCGTGTCCTGGAGCGTCTGCTTACGGCCCGAGAAGGCGTCGTGCGCCTCGGCGCGCTTGTCGGCGATCTCGGTGAGGAAGCCGTCGTGGTCGGCGAAGCGCGACTCCAGGGTGTCCAGCTGGAGCAGCAGCCGGGCGAGCTGCGCGTCGCAGGTCTCCGGGGTGTCCGCCGCGGCCAGTGCGCCGGTGACCGACTGCCCCAGCAGCGCGAACTCGGCCGCGAACGCGGCCCGCCCCTCCTGGTCGAGGAGCTCATGGCGCCGGGCGGCCAGGGTCGCGCGGGCGCGGTTGAGCCCGCCCAGCACCTCGGCGATCCGCTCCAGGATGGCGGTGCGCACGGTGGCGTCACCGAGATCCAGACCGGCGACGACCTCGGTGAGGGTCTGGAGGGCGAAGACGTGCCCGTCCAGCCGCCCGGCCACGGCCGCCGCCTCGGCGGCCGTGGCGATCGCCACGGCGTCGGCGGTGAGCTGCTCAACCTCCGCGTGGTGAAGGGCGAAGGCGTCGTCGCGCTGGAGGAAGGCCACCGCCCGCTGCGCGGTGGAGACGATATGCGCCTCGGCGTCCTCGGCGAGCGCATCGATGGCCGCCGCGTCCGCGTACCGCAGCTCCTTCAGGGTCACCAGACGACCCTGGGCGCGGCGCAGTTCGGTGATGCGCTCGATCCACTCCTCGGCGGTGGCGGGCGCCTCGCCGCGGACCCGCCGCACCAGCCGCCTCAGGTCCTCGGCCGACTCCGCGAGCGCATCGGCGGCCCGGCGGGTCAGGGACTGCACGGACGCGAACTCCGCCAGCACCTGCCCGGCGGTGGCCCGCAGCTCCTCCAGCGGCGTGCGCAGGTCCCCGGCGTCCGCGTCGCCCAGCCAGTGGAAGCGGTCGCCCGCCCGGGTGCAGGCGGCGACCAGCGCCTCGTACAACTCGCTGGTGGCGGTGGTGTCCGAGACCTGCCGGGCGATGGCGAGACAGTCGGAGATGCCGCGTACGAGGTCGGCGTTGCCGATCCGGGCGAGCGGCCCCTTGCCGACCGGGGCGTGGGCAGCGGAGACGTACGGAGTCCGCCACACCTGCACGGAGTCGCGTCGCAGAGCGATGAGTGTGCCGTCGTCGAAGAGTGCGTAGCCGTGGCAGGACAGCGGTGCGGCGACCTCTTTGCGGATGAGGTTGTACGAGAGCAGAAGGGTGCGGCCCGCCGCCCGGGCGTGGAACGCGAACAGCACGTCCTCGCCGTTCGGCGACCGGACGGCCCGCTCGAACTCCAGGCCGGAGACGTCCGTATCGAAGGTCTTCACCGCACCAGTGGTCAGGCAGTAGCCGCCGGGAAAGGCGATCCCCTGGTCGTCGGGCAGCCGACGGCAGGACTGACCGATGCCGTCCAGCCGGACCACGCCCCTGGTGAGCGTGTTGAAGACCAGATGGCGCGCGGTCTCCTCTTTGTACGGCCTCACCCGCAGCACGATCAGCGCGCCGACGACCGCGTACGCCACGTCGGCGTCGGCGAGCGACTGCAGTGGTTCGTCCACCGGCTCGCTGTGGACGCCGTCCGGGGACTCCGTATCGTCGTCCGTCTTCACGGTGAGCGTGCCGCCGACCGTCGCGACGAAGACCGTGCCGTCGGTGAGGGAGATGTGCGGATGCCGCCCCAGCACGTGATCGTCCCGGGTTGTCGCGACCCAGGAGAAGTCGTGCGAGGCGGGGAAGACATGGTCGCGCTCGCCCCGGGCGTCGAGGAAGCGAGCCTGTCCGGACGGCGACAGCGACCAGCGCAGGACGCGGATGTCCTCCGCCTGCTCCCCGGTCCGGAACACGGCCAGCAGCTTGCCCTCGACATGGCGCAGCTGAAGAAGGCGCGCGCCCTGGAAGTAGCGGTGCAGCGCGGCGAATTCCCGTACGAAGGCGGGGTCGTCCAGCAGGCCGGGCACCGCGCCGTCCGGGAGCCGGTTCAGGTCGCGGTCGTAGAGGGCGAAGACCTCGGCGGCCGGGGCCTCGTAGCCGACGAGCAGCGCGTCGCCGACGGCGACGAGGTCACGCGGTACGAGGTGCTGCTCCGTACGGATGTGCTCGGTACCGACGAGGGCGAGCTCGGTGGCGCCGAAAGCCGTCACACGCGCGGAGTTGAGGGCTTCGGCACGCCGGGCCAGCTCGGCGGCCTGCGCACCGAGGCGATCACGCAGCACCTCGTACGTACCGGCGTCCAGCCCGCTTCCCGTCCCTGCCATTTTCTGACTCCCTCGTATACGTGATTGATCTCCGGAGCTGCCGCCCCCCGCGCGGCAGCTCCGGAAGCCTCAGGACCGGTGATCAGCTCTTCGAGGTGCCGTTCAGCCCCGCGAGCTCGGCCACCGGCATGTCCGCCAGCCCCAGCTGCCGCGCCTTGGCGATGAGCTCGTCCAGCTGCCCCGAACCGGCCGGCATCAGCTTCATCAGCAGCGCCGACACCGTCAGGTTCTGCACATCGGCGGTGGACACCGACCCCAGCACCTTCGTCAGGTCCTGGGTGAACGACGCCGAGCCGTCCAGCCACGGCCCGGCGAGCGCCTGCGCGGTCTGGGAGTGCTGGAAGAAGCCGTCGACGCTCTGGCCGAGCGACATCGCCCCCACGATCCGGTCGAAGAAGACGGACTCGCCGCCGACGATGTTGATGTCGGCGCTCTCCAGGCCGGTGGCGAGCACCGTGGCCTGCGCCTCGGCAACCTGCCGCTGCACATCGAGCCCGGCCAGCCGGATGTCCTTCTCCGCCTCCAGGCGCAGCCGGAACTCCTCGTGCCCACGGGACGCCTCGTCCAGCGCGGCCATCGCGGCGGCCTTCTCGGTGAGGCCCGCGGCCTCGGCCTTCAGCTTCTCGCCGATGGCGGTGGCCTCGGCGAGGGCCTTCTCCCGGGTGCCGACGGCCTCGGCACGCAGCCGCGCCTCGGTCGCGCCGGCCTCCGCGCGGCCCGTCTTCTCGATGGCGTCGGCTTCCTTCTCCCGTACCTGTACGGCGGCGAGGCCCTCGGCCGCGGCCTCCGCCTGGATGCCCTCCGCGAGCCGGACCTTGGCACGGGCGTCCATGTCGGCGGCCTTGTTGCGGGCCTCGGCGAGCGTGAGCTCCTCGGCCGCCCGGTGGACGGCGGCCTGCTCGGCGGCCTCGGCGGCCTTGATGTCCTTGACGAGGTGCTCCTGCGCCACCGCCTCGGCGGCGATGATCACGACCTGCCGCTTGCGCTCGGCCTCCTCCACCGCGCGGAGCTTCTTGATGGACTCCTCCTGCTCGGCGACCGTACGATCCACCGCGACGCGCTCGCGGATGACCTCGGCGATGTCCCGGCGCTCCGCCTCGACCTCCTTCTCGGCGGAGATACGGGTCAGTTCGGTCTCCCGGTCCCGGGCGATGACTTCGAGCAGACGGTCCTTCTCGATGCGCTCGTTCTCGATGGCGATGACCCGCTCGCGGTTCTTCTGGGCGACGGCGATCTCGCGCGCCTGATTCTCTCGCTGCACGCCGAGCTGCTCCTCGGTCTTCAGGAAGGCGCTCTCCGCCCGCAGCCGCTCCTCCTCCACCACCCGCGCCGTCTCGGCCTCTTCCCGGGCACGTACGGTCCCGATCTCCCGCCGCTGCTTGATCTCGGCGTCCGCCTGGCGGCGCTCCAGCTCCAGGATCGCCTCACGGGCGTCGACGTTCTGGCGGGTGAGCTCCTTCTCCTCGTGCCGCTGGAACTCGTTGGTGCGCACATGCTCGATGGCCGTCAGCTCGGTGATCTTGCGGATGCCCTGGGCATCCAGGATGTTGGCGGCGTCCAGCTGCGCGAGCGGCGTCTGCTCCAGGTAGTCGATCGCCGCGTCCTCAAGGCTGTAGCCGTTCAGATCGGTGCCGATGACCTCGATGATCCGGTCCCGGAACTCGTCGCGCTTGGTGTAGAGATCGGTGAAATCGAGCTGCTTGCCCACGGTCTTGAGCGCCTCGGAGAACTTCGCGTTGAACAGCTCCTGCAACGTCTCCCTGTCGCTCGCGCGGGTCGTGCCGATCGCCTGCGCGACCTTGATGACGTCCTCGACGGTCTTGTTGACCCGTACGAAGAACGAAATGCGGATATCGGCGCGGATGTTGTCCTGGCAGATCAGGCCGTCCCGGCCGGTGCGCGAGATGTCGATGACCTTCACCGAGATGTCCATGACCTCGGCCCTGTGCAGCACGGGCAGTACGACCTGGCCGGTGAAGGTGACGTCCACCTTCCGCATCTTCGACACGATCAGCGCCTTGCCCTGCTCCACCTTGCGGAACAGCCGGCTGATCACGAAGAGCAGAGCGATGGCGATGAGCAGGACAACGGCGATGAGCACGCCGATGCCCAGGGTGATGGCATCCATGAGAGTCCTCGGGTGAGAGGTGGAAGAAGAGCGAAGGCTCAGAAGTCAGAAGTCAGAAGGCGGTACGGGGGTCCAGCGCCTTGTCGTAGGGCGCGACCCAGAAAAACTCGCCGGTGTCGTCGTACGCGTACAGCAGCCCCGTGGAGCCCAGCGCCAGCGGGTCGGCGCCGTTCTGGCGGACCTGTACGACGGCTGTGGAGCCGTCCCGCGCCCTGACCTCCGCCTGGCCGAAGCCCGCGTCCACCCAACCCGTGCGGATCGTGCAGGTCAGTCCGACGAAGTCCAGCCGGGACGGCCCGGGTTCATCGGGGAACAGCTTCGCGAGCCGCCGTACGAGCAGCCCCGTCACGCGCCAGGAGACGATCAGCGAGGAGAAGAGCAGGACCACGCCCAGCAGATGGAGAGCAGCGCCGGACATCCCCGTACGAGCGAGGAGTACGGAACCGGAGAGGCTGCCGAACCACGACAGGGCGATCAGCAGCGAGGCCGACACCGCGACCGGCACCCCGCCGAGACCCAGCGCGTCGCTGTCCACATCGGCGTCGAAACCGTCGTGGGCAACCGCGCCGCCCACCACCAGCAGCCAGAACCCGATGACCACGACGAGAGCCGAGGTGAACAACACCGTGGGGAATCGGACAGCGGCATCGAGAAACTCGCCCATCGATCCTCCCCATTTTTCTTCCCGGCGTCCGGTCCGGTCATCCTGACAGCGGGGCACGTCTGTTCGCATTGCCGTCCACCGGCAATGTTTACGGCGCCTTGATGCCGGTCGCCGCCCCTCCGGGCCGCCATGCAACCCTTGACACCAACTGGGGGAGGGGCCATGGCGGATCAGCACATACCCGAGGAGTACCTGGACGGGTATGTCCGCATCCTGTCGGATGCCTGCGAAACCGGCAGGAACCTGACCCGCCAGGAAAGGGAATCGCTGCGGAACCATGGAGAGCGTGCCGCGGAGGCGGGCATCGGGCTGCGCGCCCTGGTCCGTGCCCATCTCGCCGCCGCCGGTACCGTCCGGGCCGGGATGCCCGGCTCCGCCGCCGACCACCTGCTTGCCGCCGTCGAGCAGGCGGTGGACGCCTTCGCCGAGGGCCATGAACGAGCGCAGCATCTGGCGGTACGTCAGGAAGAGGCGGCGCGGCGCGAGTTCATCGACGACCTGCTCTACGGGCGCAGCGACCTCGGCCGGCTGGCCGAGCGTGCCGAGCGCTTCGGGCTGCTGCTGTCCCACGCCCACGCCGTCGCCGTGGCGCAGGGCCCCGAGCCGTACGACGACGGCTACCCGGTTACCCGGCAGATCGCGTCGTCCCTCGTGGCCCGGTTCGGAGACCGTCGCATCCTGCTCACCACGAAGGACGGCAGACTGATCTGCATCGCGCCGGGTGACCAGTCCGATGTGCTGAGCTTCTTCGCCAAGCAGGCGTACGCGGCCACGGACGGTGGCCGGGTGGCCATCGGCCGCCCCCACCCGGGCGCGGGCGGAGTCGTCCACTCCTACGAGGAGGCGCTCAACGCCCTCGACCTCGCCGTCCGTATGAACATGGACCAGCCGGTGCTGCACGCCGCCGATCTCCTGGTCTATCCCGTCCTCACCCGCGACCGGCAGGCCATGGCCGACCTGGTGTCCAGTGTGCTCGGCCCGCTCGAACACGCACGCGGGGGAGCGCAGCCGCTGATCGACACCCTTACGGCGTACTTCGACACAGGGTGCGTGGCGGCCGAGGCGGCCCGGCGGCTGTCGCTGAGCGTGCGGGCGATGACGTACCGCCTCGACCGTATCCACAAGCTGACGGGCGCCGATCCCGGTGACCCGGTCCACCGCTACACACTCCAGACGGCGGTGGTGGGGGCCCGCCTGCTGGACTGGCCGGGCCAGAAGATCTGACGGTCCGCCCTCCACGTACGTTGCCGGTTTCCGGCAAAGGTATGTTCCCGGCCCGGTGGGGCACGCGGTTGGCATGGCCGGTGACACAGGCGGCGGCGACAGCCGGGCGCGGCAGCAGGGCGAGAGCGGGCATCGCGCGGTGCCGCACACGGCGGACATACGGATCGAGGCATGGGGGCCGAGCCGGGAACAGTGCCTGGTGGAAGCGGTCCTGGGGATGGTGGAGTGCTTCGCGGACGTTTCCGGGGTACGGCCGAGTGCCGTACGGCAGGTGCGGGTGGCCGAGGCAGCCGACGAGGACGTGCTGGCGGACCTGCTGGACGAGGTCGTTTTCCGGCTGGAGGTGCACGGCGAGGTGCCGGTGGACGTGGAGGCGGAGCCGGTCGACGGCGGTCTGGATGTGCGGCTGGCGGTGGCCGAACTGGAGCGGGTGCAGATCAGCGGTGCGGTGCCGAAGGCTGTGGCCTGGAACGAGTTGCGGCTCGGGCCGGGCCCGTACGGCTGGTCGTGCGCGGTGACGGTCGATGTGTGACGTATAGGACGCAGACGTATGGGACGTATAGGGCGGCGGGCCTTATCCCTTCACCACGCCGAGGGGGACGAGGCGGGCCACCGTGCGGCACAACCCCGCGCCCTCGCTCGCCTCCACCACGGCGGTGACGTCCTTGTACGCCTCCGGGGTCTCCTCGGCCAGGCCCCGCCAGGACAGCGGACGCACCGCGACGCCGTCCGCCTCCATCCGGGCGCGCAGCTGCTTGCCGCCGATGGTGCGGGCGGCCTGGTGCCTGCTCATCACGCGGCCGGCGCCGTGGCAGGTGGAGTGGAAGGCGCCGCCGCCGTTGACGCCGGTCAGGACGTACGAGGCGGTGCCCATCGTGCCGGGGATGAGCACCGGCTGACCGGCGCCGCGCAGGTCCTCGGGCAGGTCGGGGTGGCCGGGCGGGAAGGCGCGTGTCGCACCCTTGCGGTGGACGCACAGCCGCCGGCGGTCACCGTTCCCCACTGGGTGTGTCTCGACCTTGGCGAGGTTGTGGGACACGTCGTACACCAGCGTCAGGCGGGCCCCTGTCTCACGCTGGAAGACCTGGCGGGCGGCCTGGGCCAGCACCTGGCGGTTGGCGCGGCCGTAATTGGCGGCGGCGGCCATCGCTCCGAGATAGGCGCGGCCCTCGGGGGAGTCGACGGGGGTGCAGGCCAGCTGCCGGTCGGGCACATGGATCCCGTAGCGCGCCATGGCGCGGTCCATGGCCCGCACGTGATCGGAGCAGATCTGGTGCCCGAGCCCGCGCGACCCGCAGTGAATCATGACGCAGACCTGGTCGGCGGCGAGCCCGAAGGCGGCGGCGACCGGCTCGTCGTAGATCTCGGCGACCTGCTGGATCTCCAGGAAGTGGTTGCCCGAGCCCAGGCTGCCGACCTGTCCGAGGCCACGCTCGCGCGCCCGCGCGTTGACCTGGTCCGCGTCGGCGCCGGCGACCGCCCCGCCGTCCTCGCAGCGGGTGAGGTCGCGTTCTTCGCCGCGGCCCTGCTCGACCGCGTACCGGGAGCCGTCCGCGAGGACCCGCTCCAGCTGACCGTGGCCACTGAGCCGCCACACCCCGCCCGGCCCGGCGCCGCGCGGGATCACCTGGCCGAGGCCGTCCATGACGGCGCCCAGCGAGGGCCCGAGCGCCTGCCGGTCGCAGTTGGCGGCGAGCAGCCGTACACCGCAGGAAATGTCGAAGCCGACCCCGCCGGGCGAGACGACGCCGCCCGCGTCGATGTCGGTGGCGGCGACGCCGCCGATGGGGAAGCCGTAGCCCCAGTGGATGTCCGGCATGGCGTACGAGGCACTGACGATGCCGGGGAGTGTCGCGACGTTGACGACCTGCTCCAGTGACTTCGCGGCATCCCGCAGCAGCTCCCGGGACGCGAATATCACCCCGGGCACCCGCATCTCGCGCTGCGGATCGATGCGGAAGCGGTAGGGACTTTCCTCCACGAGCTCCACGCGCTGGGAGTACCCGTGGCGGGCAGAACCATGTCCCGGATCGTTCAGCGGATCACGGCCGAACGGTGGCCGCTTTCCTCGCCACGTAGACGGTGTTGGTCGCGGTGCCTCCTTGCAGCGGATTGTGGAAGTCGACCACGTGGGCCTCCGCCTCGGCGAAGACCTCCGCGAGCGTGGCGGTGAACGGGTCGTCCGGCGGGTCGTTCGACCACAGGGCGAAGACGCCGTCCGGGCGGAGACGCTCGGCCAGCGCGCGCAGCCCCGCCGGCTGGTAGAGGGCCGCGTGCCGGGGGTGCAGCACATGGCGGGGTGAGTGGTCGACGTCCAGCAGGATGGCGTGGAAGAGGCGGCCGGGCTCCTGGGGGTCCAGACCGAGGGAGTCGCCGACCATCGCGAAGAAGTCGCCGTGGACCAGGCGGCAGCGGGAGTCCGACACCAGAGAGGTACCCAGTGGCACCAGCCCCCGCTGGTGCCACTCGATGACCTCGGCGAGCGCGTCGACCACGATCAGCGAGCGTACGCGCGGGTCGTCCAGGGCCGCCCGAGCGGTGTACCCGAGACCGAGCCCGCCCACGGCGACGTCGAGCCCGTCCAGCTCGGCGCTGGGCAGCTTCGCCAGGCCGAGCCGGGTGAGCGCGATCTCGCCCGCCGTGAAGAGGCTGGACATCAGGAACTCGTCGCCGAGCTTCACCTCGTACACGTCGTCGCCCGAGACCGGGTCCCTTCGGCGCCGCAGACTGATGTCGCCCATGGGGGTCGGGCGCCAGTCGATCTCCTCGAAACGCAGGCTCATCCGTTCACCTTCCTCTTCGCCCCTTCGCCTCTTCGCCCGTTCGTCCCTGTCGATGTCAGGCGTCGATGATGATGGGGATGATGAGGGGTTTGCGGCGGTGTGTGCGGAAGGCCCATGAGGCTACGGCGCGGGCGATCAGCTGTTCGAGTTGGTGGGCGTCGCCGACGCCTTCTTCGGCGGCTTTGGCGAGGGTCTTCTCGATGACGGGGATGACGGGCTCGAAGGTGGTGTCGTCGTGGACGAAGCCGCGGGCCAGGAAGTCGGGGGTTTCGGTGAGGGCGCCGGTGTCGGCGTCCACGATGGCCACGACCGTGACCACGCCTTCTTCGGCGAGGGTGAGGCGGTCCTTGAGGGAGGCTTCGGTGGCGCCGCCGACGGTCATGCCGTCGACGTAGACGTTGCCGGCGGGGACCTTGCCGGTGATGGAGGCGCGGCCGTTGACGAGGTCCACGACGACGCCGTCCTCGGCGATGACGACGCGGTCGGGGTCGACTCCGGTGCGGATGGCCAGGTCGGCGTTGGCGCGCAGGTGGCGCCATTCGCCGTGCACGGGCATGACGTTTTTGGGTTTGACGATATTGTAGCAGTAGACGAGTTCGCCGGCGCTGGCGTGTCCCGAGACGTGGACCTTGGCGTTGCCCTTGTGGACGACGTTGGCGCCCCAGCGGGTCAGGCTGTTGATGATCCGGTAGATGGCGTTCTCGTTGCCGGGGATCAGGGAGCTGGCGAGCAGGATGGTGTCGCCCTTGCCGATACGGATCTGGTGGTCGCGATTCGCCATGCGGGAGAGGGCGGCCATGGGCTCGCCCTGGGAGCCGGTGCACACCAGGGCGATCTTGTGGTCGGGGAGCTTCTCCAGCTCCCTCATCTC
>NZ_JBIUBL010000037.1:0-76715 GCF_044548015.1 Streptomyces sp. NPDC052236
CACGGGCCTACTACGAACGTAAACGCGCCGAAGGCAAGGGCCACAAGCAGGCCGTGCTGTCACTCGCCCGTCGCAGAGCCAATGTTCTGTGGGCCATGATGCGCGACGGAGCGTGCTACGAGCCAGCACCACCAGCCACCACAGCGGCTTGACATCCTCATTGGGAAGTTCTTTAAGGTTCTAGGTCGTCCGAGACGCTCATCAAGGCCTCTACGTCTCCTCTAGTGCGGCGGCGGCCGCGTCAACGAAGGGCCTGATCAGCCGTAGATAGGCGCGCAATGTCTCCTGGAACTCAATACGGTTCTCCCGGCTGCCGGTCTCGGCTGCAGCCGTCAGGGCGGTGACGAGGCTGCCCGACATGATCAACAGGTTCGACGCCGCGACGGAAACCGCAGAAGGACCTTCCAGATCGACGATCGTCACTGCCCGACGCAGCTGCTGATGCCGGTCGCAGTGAGCGGTGAGGGCAACTTCCAGCTCGGCGGAGAGGCCGTCGACTCCCTCGAGCCCGTCGGCAACGGTCTGCGCCCGCTCGATGAGAACGAGGTAGGCGGCCCGCCGGGTTTGTCTGGTCCCTTCGCGGCGCTGCGCCGCGGTGGTGGCGTCGACCTGTATCCGCGCAGCGTGGGCGTTGCCCCTGCTGGTCAGCCAGCTCGCCAGCGAACTGGCAACGATGGCCGTCACACCAGTCAGGCCAGCGATGAGCAGCGAGTTGTCAGGCACGCCGAGGAGTCTCTCCAAGAAGACCTACGACAGCCACCGCTCCCTCATCAGTACCTGGTTGTGATCCCGGCGTTGTGTCCGTATGGCCTCGAACGATGCTCCGAACATGAGCACCCATACGGAGATTCCCCGGACGTGAACACGGCCTTCGCCTGATCCTGTGCTCCGACCAATGAGTCTGCTGCATCACAGTGCCCAGCGGGAGCCGTTCGCTTTGGCATCACACTTCCGCGACGGCTTTCACACGTGTCTGACCGCGCGGCGTGACGAACTGTTCGAGTTGACTGACGCGTTGCTGTGTGCCGACGGGCCGGTGAGGACGCCGGTGGACCTGACGCTGCCGGCCGAGCACCGCCGTGGGCCCCGGCGCGCTCCGCGACGCTCTCAACCACGGTCGGATCGATGCCGGGCGGCCGCGGCGGCCGCTGGCCTCACTGCCCCAGCCCAAGGCGGCCGACGGGCGGCTCGTGCTGGCAGTGGACGTGAGCAACTGGCTGCGGCCGGACGCACCGTGCAGCGCGGAGCGGCTGTTCTGCCACACTCACGGCCGCAGCCGGGACCAGCACCTGATGATTCCCGGCTGGCCGTACTCGTTCGTCGCCGCGCTGGAGAGCGGCCACACCTCGTGGTGCCAGCTTCTGGACGCGGTCCGCCTCGGACCCCAGGACGATGTCGCCGAGGTCACCGCCGTCCAGGTCCGCCGCGTCGTCGAGGACCTCGTCGCCGGCAGCCAGTGGTGCGATGGGGACGCGGACATCCTCATCGTCTTCGACGCCGGATACGACGCCCCGCGCATGACCCACCTCCTTACCCGGCGATGCGCAAGCCCGTCCCCGTGCCGTGGATCTCGCCGCCGCAGGGCGGACGGCCCCCGAAGCACGGCAAGGCGTTCCGCTTCGCCAAACCGGAGTCCTGGGGCGAGCCCGACACGGCCACCGTGCAGGTCATCGACCGCTACGGCACCGCGCAGACGATGGCCTGGGACCGGATCCACCCCCGGCTCACCACCCGCTCGGCCTGGATCGGCCGCGACGGCGAACTCCCCATCATCGAGAGTACGTTGATCCGCCTCCAGGTCGACCACCTGCCCGCCGGCAAAGACCCGCCGCCGCTCTGGCTGTGGTCCTCGAAGACCGGCATGACCGGCGACGCTGTCGATCTGCGCCGGCAGGCGTTCCTGCGCAGATTCGACCTGGAGCACACCTTCCGCATGATCAAGCAGACGCTCGGCCGGACCCGCCCGAAGCTCCGCACCCCCGAGGCGGCGGACCGCTGGACGTGGTTGGTTCCAGCGGGTGGTCTGCCCGCGGCGGGCGTAGCGGGCCGAGGTGTCGTAGGGGGAGACGATCGCGCCGGACAAGGGCGGCAGCCCGCCGTCGTCGGCGGTGCGCGCCGGCGCAGGCGCCCTCCCGCGTCACGGTAGTAGTTCTGCACGACGATCTGCCGCAGGGCCTGGACCCGGGCCCTGAGTGCGCGGCCGGCCCCGTGCTCGCGGAGATACTCCAGCAGCTGACAGGCATCCTCGCCGGTGGTGTTGATCTGGTCTTGGGCCGGGTGGCGTTCTTGCCCAGACCGAACGGGTGCAGTTTGCCGGTTTGACGTTCGGGTGCCGGTTTCGGCGGCTTGTGTCCTGGAGCTTCGGTAACGTGCTGGTTCCCCATACATTCAGGTCATGTCTGATCAGTCGGAGTTCTCTTCACGTCCTGTCACTTCCTCCAGTCCCTCTGAGCCGTCCGGCCTCTCCCGCCGTGGTGTTCTGCGCGCCGCGGCGGCTGCCGGAGCGTTAGGCATCCCGCTCGGTGCCGCCATAGCCGGGGCCTCCCCGGCCGCGGCGGCGCCCGCCGTCGTTCCGAGCGCCGCACCCGAACTTCCCGCCGGGCTCGTGCCCTACCTCTCTCCGTACGTCAACTGGGCCGGCGAGATCACCCACAGCGGGCTGTGGGCCTGTGCGCCCCGCACCGGCCAGGATCTCGCCGACCTCGCCAACTGGGCCCATGCCAATGGCTGGCGGCTGCGCGCCCGCGGTAAGTCGCACAACTGGTCACCCTTGACCATCGTCCCGGCCACCGAGTCCGACGCGCAGGTCCTCCTGCTGGACACCACCGAGCATCTGACGCACATGGAACTCACCACCCCGCCCGCCGGCGCGCCCGGCGCGGTGCGTGCGCAGGCCGGAGTGACCCTCGAAACGCTGATGGCCTTCCTCGCCGACCACGGACTGGGCGTCACCAATACTCCCGCACCGGGGGAATTGACCCTGGGCGGCACGCTGGCCATCGACGCCCACGGCACCAGCGTCCCCGCGGACGGCGAGTCCGCCCGCCCCGGCCACACCTACGGCAGCCTCAGCAACCTCGTCCTGTCCCTCACCGCCGTCGTCTGGGACTCCGACCAGGACGCCTACGTCGTGAAGACCTTCCACCGGGGAACCGACGAGGAGTGCGAAGCGCTGGCCACCCACCTCGGGCGCGGCCTCATCGTGGAGGCCGAGATCCAGGCGGGCGCGGACATCCCGCTGCGCTGCCAGAGCCGCGTCGACCTCACCGCCGACGAACTGTTCGCCGCCCCGGGCAGCGCCCTCGCCGCCCGGGGAAACACCTTCGCGGACTTCATGGCCGAGTCGGGGCGGGTGGAGACGATCTGGTTCGCCTTCACCAACCGGCCCTGGCTCAAGGTATGGAGCCTCAGCCCTGAGCGTCCGGTCACCTCCAGACCGGTGCACGCCCCGTACAACTACCCGTTCAGCGACGTCGTCCCGCCCCCGGTCGCCAAGCTGGCCGGGCTTCTCGTCGCAGGTTCCTGGCATCTCGCGCCGGTGCTCGGCGCCGCGCAGTACACGGTGGCGGCGACCGGACTGACCGCCACCGTCGCGAAGGACTTGTGGGGCCCCTCGCACACCCTCCAGTTCTACTTGCGCCCCACAACACTTCGTGAGACCGCCAACGGGTACGGGATCCTCACCCGCCGCGCCGACGTCCAGCGCGTCGTCTCCCAGTTCGCCGGTTACTACCAGCAACGGCTGGCGGCCTGGGCCGCGGCGGGCAGATTCCCGATCAACGGACAGGTGGAAATCAGAGTCAGCGGCCTCGACCAGCCCGACGACTCCGCAGCACCGGGCGCCCGCCCGCCGCTGCTCTCCGTCGTCCGCCCGCACCCCGACCACCCGGAGTACGACTGCGTCGTATGGGTGGACGTGCTGACCCAGCCGACCTCACCCGGAGCCCACCAGTTCTACCGGGAACTGGAACGCTTCCTGATGAGCACCTTCGACGGTGGTTACGCGCTCGCGCGCGTCGAGTGGTCCAAGGGCTGGGGCTATACAGATACGGCTGCCTGGGCCGACGAGCAGATCATCGAGTCCACGGTGCCCGCTTCGTACGGCGCCGGGCAGTGGTCCGAAGCCGTCTCCATCCTGGACCGGCTCGATCCTCACCGGGTCTTCGGCAACGGCTTCACGGATCAGCTGGTGCGCTAGGGCGAGTATTCGGTTGTGATCAAGGGGCGGTCCGTCGGCCTCTGCGGCCAGGCGGTCCGCGTCCGGGTCAGGTACCGGCCGAACCGGCCTGTGGTGAGGCGGCCTTCGGCACCCATGCGTTGGATGTCGCGCCAGTGTCGGCCGATCCGCTCGGCCGCCGCGTCCCGGGTCACGCTCGCCTCCAACCGGCCACACGATCCGCGACGATCTGCTCGACCAAGTCCGTGTCCGGGGCGAGCGCGTCGGCCGTCGCGTACAGGGGCCGGCCCTTGTACGAATCGACCGCGGCAAGACGCTGCCGGGTAACCAGCTCGCCACGTCATCGCCACTCACCGCGTGGCCCGTGTGGTCGGCCAGCACGTCTTGGGCGTCCGCCGCTGCGTCGCGAAGTCGACGCGGACGAGTCCGAAGCGCTTGTGGTTACGCTGCTCGGTCCCGAGTCCCGGCCGGCAGCGTACCCGGCCCAGGCCGTCCGGCCGAGCGGTCAGCCGGGCATCTGGTTCGCCGCGATCAGGGCGCTGAGGAACCGGGTCGCGGCAGGCAGCAGATCGAACCCGTCGTGGGCGATGTCCGGGACGACCTCCAGGGTAGCCATCATCCCGAGCTCCAGCAGGTGTTGGTGCAACGCCTTGGTCCGGTCGACCCGACTGGCCTGCGGCGGTCTCCCGATCAGCCTTGTGTCGCGCGCGCCGACTGTCAGGTGGACCGGGACGGCGAGCGCCGCGTCGAGCCGATGCGTGACACCGAACCTGTCGGCCACATCCGCGATTCCGGCCGGCCACGGCAGGGTGGTGTCGAACCTAGTCGCCGCGCTTGGTGCGCCGACCGACACTCCGGCCAGCCGGTGCGCGTGTAGACAGTAGAACCGGAATGCGAACACGCCGCCGCCGGAGAAGCCGTGCAGATAGAACCTCTCCGCACGGACCGGCCACCGGGCGGTGACCTCCTCGACCATCCGCAGCAACACCAGGTCGAACCGCACATCGGCCTGTTGGAGCAGCTTGTAGGACAATAGGTCGCCCGGGGCCGGGACACCGGCGGGGAACAGCGGCGCGAGGACCACACATCTGTGCCCCTCGGCGAAGTCCTCAAGTGCGTCCCGGTACTTCTCGGCGGTGCGCCGGTCTCCGTGAACGACGACTAGCAACGGCCTTCGCTCGGTCGGCTCAAGGCCCTTCGGCACGTACAGGCAGTATGCGAACCGGGGGTCGGCCTGGCAGGCGGTGAACGGGGTCCGGCGTTCCAGTAGGCGGTGACGTGTGTGTTCCCGTCGCGTCGGCCCGGCAGAGGTCGAGCCTTGACCGTCGTTCACCTGACCTCCGGATTTGACAGTGCCCGGACATCGTTACGCCGCGACCGCGCGGAGTCGACTCGGACTCAACTCTTTTACCCGATCGGGTAATGGAGTTGATTCACCACCACATGCACACTGATCGTGGCGACCGACCAGGGGCTGGAGCGTGATGGGCCGAGAAACCGAGATGATGGCGTCGAATTCGGCGCTGGTGGCAACGATCGAGAATGCGCTCGTCGCCCATCCGGGGGTTCTCGACTCGGCCGTGTCGCCAAGCCGGGAAGACCTGGACGGCGACCGCGTCGGCGTCGTCGTGGTGCTCAGCGAGATGGCCTGTGTGCTCGACGTCCGTGAGGACCTGCGCGCGGCGCTGGACGGAGCCGGACACGGCGCCGAGCCGGCCGTACTCGCGGTGGCCCGGGTGCCGGCGAGGCTGCTCGCCCCGATCGAGGAGCTCGCGGGCCCGTCCGCAGTCTCTCGGTATGAGCCGCCCGCCTCCGAGCTCGAAGAAGGCATCGCGGCCCGGCTCGCTTCGATCCTCGGCCGGCCGCGTGTCGGCGTCCTCGACGACTTCGTCGACCTCGGCGGCGACTCGCTGACCGCAGTGGCGTTCCTCCACGCGATCCAGGAGGCGTACGACGTGCCACTGAGCCTCGTCGAGCTATTCGCCGCCGGCACGGTACGCGAGATCGCGCGGTTGCTGGCCGAGCGGCTCACGACCTCACAACGGCCACGGTGACATGCGGTCGCTACGCCTCGCCGGGCGCCCGGCGTTCATCGACGGTATCGAAGCCGTTCCCGCGGAGTCCGTTGCCGTCGGCCTGGAGTCGGCCAAGCGCGGCTTCACCGGCCCGGACAAGGCACTGGTGGCGATCCTCACCGGGCGCGACCTGCCCGGTCTGCTGGCCTATCTGGCGGCTCTCGAGCTCGGCCATGCGGTCCTGGTCAAGGAAAGTCCGGACACCGCCGCGAGGGATGCCCTTCTCGACACATACCGACCCGAGTTCGTGGTCGACGCCGGGACCGAACCGGTCCCGGCGGGCTACCGGGTGGCGGGAGGGCTGTGCGGGGCCCGAGTGCTGAGGAGCGAGACCCGCGCCGACTCGGCCATGCACCCCGAGCTTGCGGCGCTGATTACCACGTCGGGCTCGCTGGGACGCCCGAAGGTCGTGCGGCTGTCGTACGCGAACCTGGCGGCCAACGCCGACTCGATCGTGGCCTCGCTGGGAATCCGGTCGAGTGACGTCGGGATCACCTCCCTCCCGTTCGACTACAGCTTCGGCCTGTCCATCGTGAATACCCACCTGGTGGCCGGCGCACCGCTGGTCCTGTCCAGGCTCAGCCTCACGTCACGGCGGTTCTGGCAGGTGTGCGGCCGCACTGGTGTAAGCAACCTGGGCGCGGTGCCCATGACGTACCGACTGCTGCACAGCACCGGCTGGCGACCGGCCGGCTTTCCCGCGCTGCGCATCGCCTACCAGGCCGGGGGCGCCCTTGAGCCCGCGCTGGTCGAACACTTCGGCCGACTGATGGCCGACCATGGCGGCGGCTTCTGCCCGATGTACGGGGCAACCGAGGCCACCGCACGGATGTGCTGCCTCACCCCGGGCGAGCTCTTCGACCACCTCGGCTCGGTCGGGCGACCGGTGCCCGGCGGGCGGGTCTGGCTACGCGACGTCACCGAGGACGGCGTGGGGGAGATCGTCTACCAGGGCCCGAACGTGATGATGGGTTATGCGTTCTCACGAGCCGACCTGGCCAGCGGACACATGGTGGGCGACGTGCTGCACACCGGCGACCTGGGTCGGCTCGACCGCGGCATACTGCACGTGGTGGGCCGCAAGGACCGGCAGATCAAGCTTTACGGTAGGCGGATCCTCTCGGACGAGATCGAGCGGCGACTCGCTGTCGTGGGTCCGGCCGCGGTGCTGCCGATGCCCGGCGACAGCGCTGTGGTGTTCGTCGAGGGCAGCGGTGAGCAGTTCCGCGCCGTATGGCTGGACGTGCTGCGCACGCTCGAACTGCCGGCCGAGTGCCTGCCGCTGCGGGCGGTGGCCAGCCTGCCGCGCACCGGCTCCGGCAAGATCGACCTGAACAACCTACGGATTCTCGCCGATGCACTCTGACGTGTATGCCGACGGACTTGTCGCGGAGACCGACTCGGGCCGGGTGCGTGGGCTGCACGTCGACGGCGTGCATGCGTTCCTCGGCGTGCCGTACGCCGCGTCCACCTCGGGCCGTTCGCGGTTCCAGCCTCCTCGCCCGCACCCCGGATGGGCGGGCGTGCGGGACGCAAGGTCCTACGGCCCGACCTCCCCGCAACGGCCGCTGACCGAGGCGCTCGGCGCGCGCCCGGCAGTGGTCTCGCTGCTGCCACTGTTCGGCATTCCGACCAAGGTGGTAAACCAGGGCGAAGACTGTCTCGTGCTGAACATCTGGACGCCCGGCGCTCGCCCCGCGGCCCGCCGTCCGGTACTGGTCTGGCTGCACGGTGGCACCGACTTCGGTGCGGGAGACTGGCCGCGGTTCGACGGCGCCGCCCTCGCCCGCCAAGGCGACCTGCTCGTGGTGACGGTCAACCACCGGCTCGGCATCTTCGGCCACCTCGACCTGTCCTGGACGGGCCTGCCGGAGTACGCGGCGTCCGGCCAGGTCGGACTACTGGACCTGCGGACAGCGCTCAACTGGCTGCAACACAACGTGGAATCCTTCGGCGGCGACCCGGCCAACCTCACTCTGGCCGGCTGTTCGCGCGGCGCCTCTCGCGTCGCCGCCCTGCTGTCCGTCACCTCACCCGAGCCGCCGTTCCAGCGCGCCATCCTGACCAGTCCGCCACCGCCCCGCCCGGCCGCCGCCGTATCTCCGCAGGACGCGGCCCGAACTACACTGCAGCACCTCGGGATTCCGCCCGACCGGTCCGACCTGCTGGCTCAGGTCCCGGTGGACCGACTGCTCGGCGCCCAGGCCCTGCTGCGGGCCGAGTACCGGCACGCGTTCCAGCCCACGGTCGACGGCAGCCCCGTCGAGAAGCCCTGCTACACCGACCTGGCCGGCGGCGCGGCCCCGCACGTGCCCGTCATGATCGGCAGCGCCCTGAACGAGACGGCCCGCACCATCGAGGCCGACCCCGCGTACTGGGAGGGCCTCGACGACGCCGAACTCGCCCGCCGCTGCTCGATGATCGCGCGCTGCGACGTGACCGACCTGGTCGCCGAATACCGACGTGAACGCCCGCAAACCCCGGCGCGCAGGATCGCGGTCGTGGTCACCACCGACGCGCTGTACCGGTTTCCGGCCCTCGCCCTGGCCTCGGCCCGCAGCGCCACCGCAACCGCCCCGACCTACTCGTACGTCTTCGCGGGCGGCACCGGCAGCCACGGAGAGGACGCCTTGTTCTTCTTCGACAACCTGCGCCACGCCGCCTTGGTCGCCCGCAACCCGGCCAACGCCGCCCTGGCGAGAGCCGCGAGCGCGGCCTGGATCACTTTCTGCCACACGGGGAGCCCCGAGGTCCCCGGCGTCGGCTCGTGGCCCGCCTACACCGACGCCCAGCGGCACACCCTGCTCTTCGGCAACCCGACCCGCGCGGTCAACGACCCGTTCGCAACCCGCCGCGCGGCCTGGACCAGGACCTGCCCGCCGCCCTGGCTGTCCCGCGATGTCTCGGAGGCAGGGGGATGTTCGTCGACCGCGGAAACGGGAGCATGAGTCCCCTTGCTGTCGGCAATGGCTGAATTTCACCCGCTGCCGAGGGCGTTTCGGTGGCGAGGGTAGACCTATCCCAAGCCCGCCCACTGCGGCCGTAGACGTGGCAGAACAGGCGGTCCGCGCTGGTCGGTGCGTCCGGACGGAGCCAGTGACTGACAAGCCGTTGCCCTTTCGGTCATGCGTTCGTTATTGATCGAACAGGGTGCTGGATCGGGTGAGTTGGCCGCTCTGCACGCATGAAGGAAGGGCCTCTTGGTAGCTCGCGGTTGTCGAATCCAGCGAGAAGTAAGAGGCCCTGTTGTCGCAGTTTTACGTGCTCCCCTTCACAGAGTCCGCTGATGCACTCCCTGACCACCCGCAGCCGGCTGTTCCGCCCGCGGGTCACAGTCGGGCCGTACCGGATCACGCTCGCAGGTCGGAAACCCCGGCGGATACCTGCACTGGGTAGTCGGGGTCAGCGATGCCGGATCCCCCTGCCGTCGCACCGATCGGCTGCGACGAGTGGGAGCCGCCGCAATTGGCCGAGTACCGTGGGCAGGCCCGGATCAACTCGCTGCTCGTGGTCGGCTCCACGATCGACCTCGAAAGCGTCCTGTCCTACGGAATTGCGCCCGATTGCGATCGCGTCCGGTTCCTCGAACTCCGCCACCCGCCCCGCGTCGCCCTCGCACAACAAGGCTGGAAAGCAATACAAACTCTCCAAGGCCGGCTCTCGCGTACGGAACGCCAGCGCCGCCCTACCCGATCAGAAAGGCCCCATAGGGGAAGTCTCGGGGCCCGACGCCGGCAAGTCATAACCCAGTACAGCAGAGTCCGACGCGCCAGGTCGGATCCAGCCCTATCGAGGCGAGACGACTCAGCGAGCACCAGTGGGAAGCGCTCGCGGAGCTGGGCGTGGAGTGGGCGTGACACCACTTTTGGCTGGCCGTTGGAAGCGGCCGGTCAAGTAAAGCACAGAGAGACCCCGGGGGGCATGGCCCGGGGTCTCGTGCTGTCAGCGCTCCAGCGCGGGAAGGCCTGCCAGCCTGTTCAGCCCGGCGTCGAGCGGGGCGGTAGACCCTTTTCCGCACTCGCAGGCGGCATTCTTCCGCTACTTCTCGCTCAGTCTGATATCGCCATCCGCTGTGATCGTCAGTAGGTAGTCTTGCGGTTGGGACTCGACCTTGGCGAGTTGGACCTTCTGATCAGACCATTCCCACTGACCCATGATTCTCCAGTCGTCATCCTGGATCCACATAAGGCCTTTCTTCGTCTGGACAGAAGGCCGGGTGTCGCCCTGCTGCGAGATCCACAGGTACACGTCGGTATACCCGTGCGGACGGCAGATACGACTGTCCTTGGAGTTCTCGTTATTGACGACCGAAACCCACCTGTCGGAGTCGTTCTGGCAGCCGTTTATGCCTGTGGTCATCGGCCTTTTCCTCTCACTTCGGAATTCACACCCCCATCCTGACCATACGGAGAAGAAGCCGCATCAGATCTCCACCCAAACGAGTGAAAGCCCCACCAAGAAAGGCCCAGCAGACCGTCCTCCGCTGTTCCAACCTCCTGCCGCTGCCATGAGTACGACGGGCTGGCGAAGGTGCCTGCCGCGCTGCTCGTGGAGTGGGCCTGACACTGCCTCGGCTGGTCATTGAGCCGGCGGGAACCACGTGTGAGAGCCCCCGGGCTGTCATGGCAGCGCCGGGGTCCCTCGCGTCCGCTGTCCGGTGCGACGAGAGATCTTCGCTCGCGTACTTCCACGCGCCCCGGGAGCTTGTTGAGGAGCCCTCCTGGCTCGCGTTGGGACGATCCGCCAGCTGTCACGCTGTGCGGATGTCGATGTTGCAAGTCCCAAGCGAAGCACAGGGCACTGACCTGCTGGGCACCGTCACGGCGCGACAGCTCACAGAAGACCTTCGCGTAGCGCTGCGCGAGGTCCAGCAGGCCGCCGGAGTCCTGGCGTACCGCATCCGCGCAGCTCATGAAGCCCAGGTGTGGACAACCCTCGGTTACGGCGGCTGGGCTGAGTACGCCAAGCAGGAGTTCGGGATCGGCAGGGCGCACGCCTACCGGCTCGTGCACTTCGCACGCGCGGCCGCTGCCCTCACGGCCGGTGTGGCGGCAGCCGGCGTGTGGTCTCCCGACGAAGAGCCCATCGGAAACCGAGTCCTTGACTTCGGCGTATCTGAGGGGCGCTGCGTGACCTCCAGGGAGAGGCCGATGACCTCGCCGCCACGATCACTCGGCAACCGCAGGAAGCTCATCAGGAGGGCCCGGTCGATTCGGCCGCCGTGGAAGCGATCGTCCAAGGCGTCGTCAGAGTCGCCCGGTGCCGGTCAGCTCCACGCGCCGGCGCTCCCGCCCCGCTGCTGACCGATCACCTCAGCACGATCGCCGACACCGCTCTGGCGGCCCGACGCTGTGCGGTCGTCGTGGCTGGTCAGCGCCGTACCGGGGGCTCGGATGGATGCGCGTGAGGTGTCGGCGGATGACATCGAGCTGGAGCGTTCAGCACGACGGAGGTGCGTGAGCGCGGGCTTCTTGAGCCGGTTGTGGCCGGTCCGGTTCGAGTCGGTGCCGCCTGGGCGCCGGTTTCCGGCTTTCCTCGGTCAGGGCAACCGGTGCGGTTGGTACTGGTCGGCGACAGTGCGGCGGGCATGTGGTCTCCGAGTCGTGGCTGGAGCATGATCGCCTGACGCTGCTCGACTTCGACCCGTGGTGACGGGCATGGCCTCGCAGCCCTTCCGCTGTCGTGGACGGCGCCGGGCGGTAAGCGGGTGCGACCTGTACGCCGGACTTCTTTGTCCGCCGCTCCGACTGCACGGCCTGACCTCGGCGGGTCACTCCGACTGGTGTTCCGGGCCTCCGAAGTCCGGGCTGGTGAAGTCGGGGCTGGTGAAACTCGGGCGGGGAGCCGGAGCGGGACCGGGGCCGTCGTCAGGGGGGCGAAGCCCAAGCGGTCGTAGCCGAGGCGCGGGGTGCGGCTGGTCGGCGTCGGCGGTGCCGTACGACGCAGGGCAGCGGTGCCGGGATCGGCGAGTGCCTCGCGCAGGAAGGGAATGATGCCGCGTTCCAGCACGGCTTCCCGCCAGGCCTCTCTGGCCCGGGCCAACTCCTCGCTGATTCGTGGTAGTTCACGGCCTCCCGGGTGGACTGGCCGCGGTTGCGCAGAGCAGTGCCCAGCAGGACGACCGCGCAGACGACGATCGTGCCCTCAGCCACGGCTCCGAACAGCCACCCGGCGGTGAACATGGTCCGGGCGAACGCCGACTCGGTAGTGAACATCTTGAGGACGAGGCCGACAAGGAAGAAGATCGCGGCGGCGGTTCCGGAGAGGACAGGGGCGAGCACGGCGAAGACGGCGAACGGACCGGCTCCGGCCGCCTCGGTCGTCTCTGGGACCGGTGTCTCGCGCCTGGCCGGGCGCGTGCGAGTCGGCATGCGGACGGCTGCGGGCTGCTCGGACGTACACCCATACCGTCATGCGGTCTATTTCAGTCACAACCCTGTCGTGTGGCCGAATCCAATGCCATGCTGTGACGGCGGTGACCCTCTGGCCCCAAGTGAGGCCCTCATCGCCGGCCCCGTCCATGTGCCGCCACGTGCTGCCACCAGAGCGGGGCCTCGCCGTCCCTCCCGATCCTCCCCGCGGGAGGGCCGACGGCTGCCCGCACCCACATGGACCCGAGCGAGCACGCCCTTCAGCCGGGGCGTTCCCCGTCAGGTGCACTCAGGCTATTCGTAAGATCGTTTGATTCGAGGCTCTCGGATCGCGGACTGTTTGAGCGCGGGGTTGGTCCGGGGGCGTCAGGTGCGGTCGGCCGGCTGTTTTCCGTGCCATGCCATGAGCAGGACGGTGGCGTCGTCCTGGAGGCGCCCGCCGTGGTAGTCCATGATGCTGTGCGTCAGGCGGCGCAGGGTCTCGGGGACGGGCAGCCGGTCGGCGTCGTGGCGGATCAGGAAGTCGGTGAACCGGTCCAGGCCGAATTCGCGGCCGTCCGCGTCCCGTGCTTCGGTGATGCCGTCGGTGTAGAGGACGACGCGGTCACCGGGCTGGAGCTGTTCCTGGCACAGGGTGGCCCTGATTCCCAGGTCTGTGCCCAGCGGGTGCGCAGGCGGGCAGTGCCGGGTGATTCGGCTTCCGTGGCGGAGGATGAGCGGGGGATGGTGGCCGTGGGTGATCCAGCTGAGCCGGCCGGTGTGGGTGTCCAGGTTGGCCAGCACGGCGGTGACGTGGCGGCCGTGACCGTTGAACTGTTCGGTCAGGGTGCGATCGATCGCTTCGCCGGTCTCGACCAGGCCGGCCCCTTGGCGGCGGTTGTTGCGGCAGGCGGCCACAGCCAGGTTGGCGGCCAGGCCCGCCGCCATGTCGTGCCCCATCGCGTCGAAGATCGCCAGGTGCACCGTGTGACCGGCCAGCGCGTACTCGTAGGTGTCACCGCTGATCTCGTAGGCCGGTTCCAGCGCCGCGCCGATCAGCACGGCGTCGTTGGCGAAACCGCGGGGCGGCATGAGATTCCACTGCATCTCCGCTGCCACCGTCATCGGCCGGGTCCGCACCAGCCGGTAGTAGTAGTCGCTGCCCGGGCGCTTGGCGATAATCATCAGCGTCACCACAACCGCCAGGTCCAGGATGTCCCGCAGGCTCTGCTCGTCGGCTTCCTCGGTGCTCACCCTCAGGACTCCCACCCGCTCGCCGCCCTCGGCCAGCGGCACCCACCAGGCGCCTGGGCCAGGGCGGGGACCGTTTGCCGACACGGGCTCCGCGAGCTGGAAGGACCGCCCGGCCAACGTCCCCTCGATCCGCAGCTCGGGCGTCCCCTCATCTCCGTTCCCGGCGTTCGGGGCCTGATCAGCGAGAAGGCGCAGCACATCCTGCTGCAGGTCCGCGACGTAGATCAGTACTCCCGACAGGCCGGCACGGGCGGCGTACTCCGACACCTTGGCCGGAAGCTCTTCCATCGTCATACGGTGGCTGGCCTGCAGCAGACCGCCGAGGAACCACCGTGTCGGCGTAGCGTTCATGAGCGGATCCGATCACTGCCTGACGACCCGCATTCACCCATGGACCCCTTCACGGGGGTTCGCCCGGCGCCACACAACGGCCGGAAACGAGAAGCCACATTCCGAACAACCTTCACCATCAGCCTATGCCTCCACGACCTGGACGGTGGCTCACCAAGCCGCCGAATTCGGCGAGAACAGCCGATCGGAGGCATGAGCCGGTTACGAGTAAGTGATCACGGGGCGCCAGTTGTGGCACGATGCGGCATGCCCGTAACGGCCCTGTTCTGTTCTCGTACAGCGACGGCCAGGTGGCGTGTAGCACTGCGTAACGCTCAGGTCTGCGGTCGGAGCGAGGGCCGGCGGTACAGCGGATAGTGGTAGCTGTCGTTCCGCTTCGAGGTCGGCTGATCGGGCTTCCACGCGCCGGCGATCCGTCAGGATGGTGCCGCGGTAAACGCCGGATTTACTGCGGCGGAGCCTCTACGGTGAGCGCCGCGACCTGCGGCGGGGTGTTCCGGCCGCCGGGACGAGGTGTACGCATTTGCTGCGACGATCGAACCAGTGACCGAACTCGGAGGCGGGGGCGCTCTTCGGCTGCCGCGCGCCCGGGTGATGCCTCTGTCCGCCCCGCCGTCGTCGTACACCGCGGCTGCCGAGCGGTACCTCACCGGCGCGGGCTTCGCGAAGTCCTCCGCGCGGATCCACCGGATCTCGCTCACGACGTGGGGATGGATGCTCGCCGGCGAACCGGCGCCGCCCGAACCCGCCCGGACCCGCCCGGACCCGCCCGCCGGGGCGCGAAGCCACCCGTCTTCCCCGTCGCCACGATCGACGACCCGGCGCCGGGTGGAGGTGCCGCCCTCGGCGTCGTGGGTCAGGGCGCTGCGGCGGAGCCGGTGCAGGGTCCAGCCGTCCAGGTCCTCGACGTCCTCGGCCCGGCGGCAGGAGAGCCGGGCCCGGCCGGTCTCCGGGCACACGTCGAGCGTCGGTCCGATGTTGCCGGCCCGCTCCCGCCACGCCTCCGTCCGCTCCCCGGAGCGGTACGCGATCCCGCCGCGCGACGTAGGACGTAAGGACGTAGGACGTAGCGCCCGCCAAGCAAGATCAATCTCACTCGGATTTCCTGTACGCCACCTACTCGCACCCGGCAACGTCTGAGGCGGGTGGCCATGCGGCCGCTCGGTCGATGTGACGGCCACCCCCTGGGCCTGGATCAAGCACGCCCGCCGCCACGCACGGGGCTGCGAACACCCCTCTCTGTGAACTGGATCACAGCCGATCATGGAGGGTCGGGGCGTCTCGTCTTTGTATGTGAGCACGACGAACGGAGACGTCATGAAGATCTTCCTTGCCGGAGCGTCCGGTGCCATCGGCAGCCAGATTGTTGTCCAACTCGTGGCGCGCGGCCATGAGGTCGTCGGCACGACCCGCTCGGCCACCAAGACCGGTGCGCTGCGCGCACTCGGTGCCGAGCCGGTTGTCGTCGACGCGCTCGACCCCGAGTCGGTGGCCGACACGGTGGCCAAGGCGGAGCCGGAGGTGATCGTGCACCAGCTCACCGCGCTGAGCGGACCGATGAAAGTCCGGCAGGCGAAGCTGATGGCGGCCGCGACCAACCGCCTGCGCACCGAGGGCACCGACCACCTGCTGGCCGCCGCGCGCGCCGTCGGCGTCCGCAGGTTCGTGGCGCAGAGCAACGCTCAGTGGATGGAACGTACCGGCGGGCCGGTTGCCGACGAGAACGGCCGGATCGAGCCGAACCCCCCTGCCGACGCGGCGGAGGTGGTGGCCGCACTGCGCTACCTGGAGAACGCGGTGACCGGCATCACCTGGGCTGAGGGCATCGCGCTTCGCTACGGCGGCTTCTACGGCCCGGGGACCAGCATCAGCGCCGCGCCGGATGCCGTCATGGCCGAGCACCTCCGCAAACGGAAGATCCCGATCGTCGGCAGCGGTGGCGGGGTGTTGTCGCTGGTGCACATCACCGACGCCGCGTCGGCCACGGTCGCGGCCGTCGAACGCGGCCGGGCCGGGATCTACCACGTCGCCGACGACGAGCCGGCACCCGTGCGCGACTGGCTGCCGGACCTGGCCCGCGCACTCGGCGCCAAGCCGCCACGCCGCGTACCAGGCTGGCTCGTGCGCGCGTTGGCCGGCAAGGCCCCGGTCGACATGATGACCCGGGCCCGCGGGATCTCCAGCGAGAAGACCAAGCGCGAACTGGACTGGACGCCGCAATACCCGAGCTGGCGCACGGGCTTCGCCAAGGGATTGGAATAGCCGACATGGGAATAGCCGACATGTCCGTCTCGGACCTGTACGACGAGCTGCGCCCGCGGGCGTTCGCCATCACCTACCAGATGCTCGGCAGCGTCAGCGAAGCCGAGGACGTAGTGCAGGAGGCCTTCCTGCGCATGCACCAGACCCTGCAACGCGGCGAGCCGATCGCCTCGCCGCGCGCGTACATCGCCACATTGGCCACCCGGCTGGCCATCGACCAGCTCCGCTCGGCCCGAGTGCGGCGGGAACACTACGTCGGCGAGTGGCTGCCCGAGCCGCTCGTCACCGACCCGACGCCGGCCGAGCACGCCGAGACCGCCGACTCACTGTCACTGGCGTTCCTGGTACTGCTGGAGAACCTGTCGCCGCACCAGCGCGCCGCCTTCCTCCTGCGCGAGGTCTTCGACTACCCGTACACGGAGGTCGCCGAGATCATCGGCACCGACGTGGACAGCACACGGCACCTGGTGGCCCGAGCCCGCAACCACGTCCAGAAGCACCGGCCCCGCTACCACGCCACACGGCGACAACGCGAAGAACTGGCCCAGCGCTTCTTCGCCGCCTCCGAACAAGGCGACCTGAGCGCACTCGAAGAGCTGCTGGCCCAGGACGTGGCGCTGCACGTCGACGGCGGCGGCAACGTGCCGGCACTGGGCCAATCGGTCAACGGCCGGGAGCACGTGGCACGCACCCTGCTGGCCAGGATCGCCGCATTCGCACGCCTCGGCGTCCGCATCCGCCTCACCGAGGTCAACGGCCAGCCCGGTGCCATGGCGTACGACACGCAGGACCTGCTCGTCGAGGTCATGGGACTCGGCATCGCGGATGGTCGGATCCAGACCATCCACGCCATCGTCAACCCCGACAAGCTCCGGCACCTCGACCAGGTCAGCGACCTCGGCGCCCGGCTGCTCGCAGAACGCCGATCCGGCGGCAACCCCTGACCGCCGGTCGCCCCCGCGACGTGGCCGGTGAGACGAACCTGCCGCGTCACCGGCTCTGCACTGGACCAGATGATGCCGACCCGGCTCGGCATCACCTGGAGCGGAGGGGCGTCCTGACGGCCACGCGTGCGAACGTCGTGGGGCAACGTGCCGGGGCAAGTTCACCGCGGTGACCTCGCCCCGGGCCCCAAGCTGTTCGCCATCGGGGAGGTCGGCGACTGGCTGCGCGGGCGCCGCAGCACGCCAGTCCGCCCGGCGGCGCCCCCGGCGGCGCCGCTCGAGCCCTCCATGCACTGACCCCGGCCTTCCCCACGAATCGGCCCGGTCACGTGGTGGCTGCGGTGGTCTCCCCTCGGGGTGCGCGGTCCGGGCACCGTCGCGGCCCGGACGGTCGGCTCCAGGTCCAGGCATCTGTTCATGTCGAGCTCATGTCGAGCTCGACATGGCCGTATGGGTTCACGTGTGTCCAGAACAGCGGGGACAGTGCCCGCCGATCTGCCTCGGTGGCAGCGCGGCCCTTGTCGTCCACCACGGCCGCCCGCCACTGCTCGGGCACCACCCCTGAAGCGGCACCGTCTCGGCCGGGCCGAAGAACGCGCCCTCCTTCAGCGGCTGCTCCAGATACCGCTCCAGCAGGTCGATCGCGTCCTTCACCGGCCGGTACGCGGTGTTGTTGCACGTCACCTCCAGCGCCTTCAGCAGCGGCGAGAGCATCCGCCGCCAGTGCGCCGAGTACGACGACCGCGGCACCGTGCGGACCCGGGCCTGGTAGCGGGCCTCGCTCGCCGCGGCCTCCGCCGCCAGGGCCCTGAGCGTCTTCTCCCCGCCGTACCGTGCCGGACGGCTCCGACAGCGCCCCAGCCGCCTCACCCGCTCCAGCTTGTTCACCTCTGCCCGCCGCCGATCGCGTACGAGCTGCTGATCCGGCCCCGCCACGTGTCGCTGATCAACCCGAGCGAACAGGGGGTGGTCCCGTCGCCCGAGGCCATGGCGACGGTGCGCGCTCTGCCCTCGTACGCCCACGGGGTCATGGCCCATCCGGCCGGGCATCCCGCCCCGCGCACCATCGACGTCGCGACCTCGCCCGGGTTCGTCCATCTGATCCCGGACAACCCGGACGAGCTCGCCTCTGACTGCGAGCAGTTGCGCTGGATCGAGGAGGACGGGCTCTACGACGGGGCGGAGGTTCGGGACTCGATCCGGTAGAGCACGCTCTCCCCGTTGCTTCCGTCGGCCCGCGTGCCGCTGAGCACGCCGCCGATGCGCTCGACGGCCCGCTGGGACCGTACGTTGTCCCGTCCCACCAGGAACACGACCGTGCCGACGAACCGGAAGGCGTGCCGAATCATGAGGCGCTTGAGCTCGCTGTTGTACGTACCGCCCCAGTGCGACCTGGCGAGGAAGGTCCAGCCGATCTCGATCTCGTCGTGCCTGGGGTCGTGCCCGTGATACCGGGAGGAGCCGATCAGCCGGCCGTCCTTCCGGTCGATCACCGAGAGGGCGCCCCGGGAGGCGAGCGCCTCGTGGAAGAAGCGAGTGAACTCGTCCCTCCGATGGCGGTCGCGGGCCGGATGCTGCTCCCAGACGAGCGGATCGGAGGCGACGGCGTACAGGTCGTCGAAGTCCTTTTCGCGCAGCGGCCTGACGTCCACGAGTGCGCCGCTCAGGTAAGGCTGGAGGTCGAAGGGCATGGGCCGAGGCTATCGAAGCCGAGACGTGGGCATGTGCGGGCGGTGAACCGGATGCAGAAGGCTGGCGACGCGGTGGTCACCAGCTCCACGCGGCTATAGGGCGTGTTTGAGAAGTCCCTCCCCCGGACTTCGTCCGGGAGGTACCCCCACCGCCTTGCGATTGCACGCACCAGACGCCCCAGGGCCCGCCCTACGGGCGGACGGTGCTACTTCTCAAACACGCCCCAGCACACACGTGGGCATGTGCTGTGTTGTGGCTGGTCCGGCAGGTACACCGAGCGTTCCTGAAGAGTGAGATCGCGGCCGACGGCGCGGCAGACAGATCCGCCGATTCGGAGGCTTCAGCGTCAACCAGGGTCAGCTGTGATCGGTTCCTGAGGTACTCAAGGCTTGGCCCCCGTTGGGTCCAACAGGGGCAATGGGTGCTGAGCTGTGGTCCCGGAGCGCTGCACCGTGCCGGCCCGGCCTTCGCCCGAACGGGTGAAGAGATCTTGGGGGCCCCACCGGGGCCGGGGTGGGCTGGCACTGTCGTCGCCGACGACCTATCCACGGGGGGGAACCAATGAGTGTAGGCGTAGGTATGAGCGGCGATGAGCGGACCGGTGGGCCGCGGCCGGGAGTGCTGCCCGGGCCGTCGGGGCTGGGGACCGCCGCTGCGCGGCTGTTCAGCCCGCGACCGGCGCCGGTGCGCGACGACGACGGGCTGGATGGGCCTGCCCCGTTCCGGGTCGACGAGCCGCTCGGCCGGGAGATCACCGCCATGCTGCTGTCCTGGGCGGACAGCATCGGCCTGTACGCCGGCCACCTCGACTACCTGGAGAAGTGCGACTTCGGCCGGTACGTCATGCTGACGCATCCGAACACCGACGACCGGGACCGGCTGCTGCTGGCCGGGCAGTCGATGGCGG
This sequence comes from Streptomyces sp. NPDC052236, assembly GCF_044548015.1. Classification (NCBI taxonomy): domain Bacteria; kingdom Bacillati; phylum Actinomycetota; class Actinomycetes; order Kitasatosporales; family Streptomycetaceae; genus Streptomyces; species Streptomyces sp. NPDC052236. Next base: position 20,013 of record NZ_JBIUBL010000037.1, read on the forward strand.
CGCTGTTCGCCCTGGACGACTACTACGTCGACGACGTAAGAGCCGGGGCCACCCTGGACCAGGTCGCACGGCGGCTGTCGGTGGCCATGTCGGCACTGGACCGGCCCTACCTGACCGAGCGCTACGACTGGGACACCGAACGGGCGATGCGAGCGGACCCGGTCCTGGTGGCCCTGCGCGACTACATCGACAGGACGGTCCAGTACGCCACACCGCAGCAGGTCGCCCGGGTCCGCCATGAGGACCTGGCCCTGTTCGTGGCGATGGCCCAGGAATCCAACTGGCGCATGCGCAAGGAGATCGCGCCGGTCTGGGAGTACCTCGGATCGCGCCAGGCAAACAGCTTCACCCCGTGCCTGACCCTGATCGACATCGTCGACGGCTACGAACTGTCCCATGACCTGTACTCCCACCCGCCGGTACGCCGGGCGGTGAAGCTGGCAGGTCTCATCACCGTCGTCGTCAACGATCTGCACTCGACGCGCAAAGAGAACGGCGCGGGGGTCCACCAGTTCGGAGTGCGCGAGGCGATCGCCGCCGAGGAGGACTGCTCCTACCAGGACGCACACGCTCTGGGCGTACGTCTGCACAACGACCTGGTGGCCGCGTTCGACGCCCAGTGCCGCGATCTGATGAGGTTCGCCACACCGGAGTTGGCGCTGTTCCTGAACGGACTGGAAGCCTGGCTCGCCGGCAACCGGGAGTGGCACCGCACCAGCGCCCGCTACCACGGGCCCCAGAGCGACCACTGAACCGGACCAGCTGGACAGGAGCCAGTTGCGCCTTCTTACACAAGGGGAGTGGATCGAAAGACGCGCCACCGCGGCGGTGTCCGCGGCGGTGGCCGAGCCGGACCGGCGGTGGGCGATCTCCGGCACGGCGCTGCGGCGGGTGCCCGGCGAGCCGGGGGTGACGGCGCGGCTGTACACGGACCTACGGCGGCATCCCCCGCCGACCAGCGAGCCGACGCTCTGGCGCCGGGGCAGCGTGGCCACTGGCAGGCACGTCCCGCATACTCCTACTCCCCCTTCCTGCGCTGCTTCGGTGGCCTTGGTGGCTTCGGTGGCCTCGGCGCCTGCTCGCTGAGCTCCGCGTCCGGCGTCTGCTGCTGTCGGCGAGCTCCTGGAGCCGCTGGAGTTCTGTACGCCCGGGGAGGGGCACTGTGCGCGCCCCGGCCCTCGTCATCCCGTGCCATGGCGCACCGCCTTCAAGAACTCACCCGCCGGACGGCACGGCCCCTCCTTGCGCGGTCTTGAGCCAGCCCTTCGGCCGCTGCCTGCGGCCTGAGCGCCCCGTACAAGGCGAGCGCAGCGGCGGCCCTTCCCCTGACCGGCGCCGCTCCCTTCATCCCTCATCACCCTCATCACCTTGAGGCAGTGGAAAAGGCGGAGAACAGGGGGCTTCGACACCGCCGGGGGCCCGTACCGAGGGGTACGGGCCCCGGCGCGTTCCGGGCGCCCGATCGACGCTGAAGTAGCCGGGGCGGGCCTCGGCATGGGACACCCGCATGCCGGGCGGCGCAGCGCCCAGGTACAGCAGCTCCGGGGCCCCGGGCGCGCTCGATCCACGGGCGTGCGCCGAGGCCGGGTGTCAGGTGTCAGGTGTCAGGTGTCAGGTGTCAGGTGTCAGGACCGTCGAAGAGTGGACCATGGTGGCCTCCTGGGCCAACACCGCTGCTGCCTGACAGCCCCTTTCGTGCGCGGGCCGGTCGGACCGGGAGGCATCCGGGCGCCCGCTGGTAAACTCGAGGCACGCTTCGACACCGCACCGGGGCCCGTACCGAGGGGTACGGGCCCCGGCGCGTTCCGGGCGCCCGATCGAGGAAGGTTCCCCATGAACGCGAAGCCGTCGGCCCCTGGACATTCCCGTGCAGGCAAGCCCCAGCGGGCGACAGCGCCGCAGGGCGAACTCTCGATGCCACAGACGGTGACCCCGGGCCTGCTGCCGGCCGAGTCCTTCGACGCACTCGGGCTGCCGCCGGAGCTGATGAAGACGATGATCGGCCTCGGGGTGACGGAGCCTTTCCCGATCCAGGCGGCGACCCTGCCCAACGCGCTGGCCGGCCGCGATGTCCTCGGCCGCGCGCGGACCGGCTCCGGCAAGACGCTTGCCTTCGGGCTTGCGTTGCTGGTCCGGACGGCAGGCCGGCGAGCGGAATCGAAGCAGCCGCTCGCACTGGTCCTGGTGCCGACCCGGGAACTCGCGCAACAGGTGAGCGACGCGCTGGCGCCGTACGCGCAGGCGCTGAATGTGCGACTGGCGACGGTGGTCGGCGGGCTGCCGATCAACCGGCAGTCGGCGCTGCTGCGGACCGGCGCCGAGGTGGTCGTCGCGACGCCGGGGCGGCTGGCCGACCTGGTGTCGCGTCGGGACTGTCACCTGAATCAGGTGCGGATCACGGTGCTGGACGAGGCGGACCAGATGTGCGACCTGGGGTTCCTGCCGCAGGTCTCGGAAATCCTGGACCAGGTCCGCCCCGACGGGCAGCGGCTGCTGTTTTCGGCCACGCTCGACCGCAACGTCGACCAGCTGGTACGGAGCTACCTGCACGACCCGGTGCTCGCCTCGCTCGACCGGGTGGCGGGCTCGGTCACCACGATGGAACACCATGTGCTGAACATCCACGCCGCCGACAAGTACGCAACCGCGACCGAAATCGCCGCGCGGGACGGCCGGGTACTGATGTTCCTGGACACCAAGGCCGGCGTGGACCAGTTCACCCGTCACTTGCGGGCCAGCGGCGTACAGGCTGCCGCCCTGCACAGCGGGAAGTCGCAGCCGCAGCGCACGCACACACTCGCCCAGTTCAAGAACAGTGAGATCACCGTGCTGGTGGCCACCAATGTCGCGGCGCGAGGTATTCACATCGACGCGCTCGACCTTGTCGTCAACGTCGACCCGCCGGCCGATGCCAAGGACTACCTGCACCGTGGCGGGCGCACGGCGCGCGCCGGGGAGTCCGGGAACGTGGTCACGCTGGTCACCCCCAACCAGCGGCGCGATGTGAACCGGATGATGGCCGACGCCCGCATCCGGCCGACTGTCACTCAGGTGCACTCCGGCGGGGAGCAGCTGACCGCCATCACCGGGGCGAAGCGCCCGCCGATCAAGGGGAAGACCAGCAGCGGCAACGCCGCCTTCCGCGGCCTCGGCACCCGTCCGGGCCCCGCGAAGGAATCCCGCAAAACCGCCGATGCCCGCAAGACTGCGGAAGCCCGCGCGGCGGCCCGGGTGCGCAAGGGCCGCTGACGCCGGACGGACCTGTGGGTGGCCGGGCCCGCCCGCTCTGCTATCCCGCCACCGGCGCCCCCCTTTGAGGGCCCGGCGTGGAGGGCATAGAAACCAGCCAGCCAGTACGGCGGACTTCAGCGCCGGCACCAGATCGATGACGGGCTGCGGCCCGGAAGGCTCCGCCCACCCCGAGCCTGCGAGTTTCACCGTCACCACCTGCTCCAGCGCCGCCCCGAACTCATCATGCGGGACCGTGATGTCCACCCCGGCCAGTCGCTCGATCAGCACCTCCGCGAGCTCAAGCAACACCTCCTGGCCGCCCCAGGGCGTATGTGAAGTCGATGCGGCAGCGCACCGCCTCGGCGGCCTGCCGGTCCGACAGGTCGAGCAGAAACTACCCCCTCCCTGGTCGAGGTCACGGTCACCGGGCCGGTGCCGGGCAGTCCCACTCGTCGGCACCGCAGGAACGAAGGCTTCTGCCGGGACGACTTCCACATCGACTTCGACCGCCGCCAGGTGATCTGCCCCCAGGGCCAGGTCAGCAAGGGATGGCACGGGCCCCTACCCGGCCTCCCACGGTTCACCAAGAGCCAGTGCCGGCCCTGCCCGCACCGCACCGCACCGCACCGCACCGCACCGCACCCAGTGCACCACCTCCCGCGAAAGCGCCCGGAACGTGGGCTTTCCCCCAGCGAGAACTCCACGACCTGCAAGCCCGCGTCCGCACCGGGCAGCAGACGCCCGACTGGCAGGCCCGGTACGCGGTGCGTTCCGGAGCAGAGTGCACCGTCAACGAATTCGCTCACGGACACGGCATGCGCCGCTGCCCCTACCGGGGGCACCGAAGGCCCACCCACAGCACGTCTTCACGGCCATCGCCGTGAACATCGAGCGCCTCAGCGGTCTGCCACCGACCGGAGAAGCAACCCCGCCCCGGCCACCACCCGCATGCCAAGACTTCCTGGACAAACACCGGATCCCCCGGCTGAAGTCCTGACGGGCCGTCAGCCACTGACCTCGACAGCTACAACAGGGACTGCGGGGATCAGGTGCACGGCAGGCTCCGTCAGGTACGGAACAACTCCGGGGGACGGCTGGCGGGCGGGAGCGGCTGTCGCCGTGACGGACTCGCGGGCACGCCCGGGGCCGTCCCCGCGCCCGCCCCTTCAGTGCCCCGCCGCCACCCGCCGTACCACCGCCAGCGCCTCGCGCACTGCCCCCGGGATGTCCGTCACCGGGAAGCGCGCCTGGCGCACCACGCGTTCGCGGTCCACCACCAGCACCGCCCGCTTCAGCCGCAGTGCCTGCCCGGCACGGAACACTGGTAGCCGCAGAGCGGCGGCGAGGCGCAGGTCGACGTCTGAGAGCAGAGTGAAGGGGATGCCCTCCTCGACCGCGAACACGCGCTGCTCGTCCGGGCGTTGGGTACTCACGCCGCGCACCTCGGCGCCCGCCGCGCGGAAGTCGTCGTACGCGTCCCTGAACAGCCGGTTTTCCAGCGTGCAGCCGATGGCACCCGGGATGTCGGCCCAGCCGTCCGGCAGCGGGCCGGGGCGACCGGTCGCCGGGTAGCAGAACAGGACGGTGGCCGCGGCCTCGGCCACCGGGTCCAGCGGCTCACCGTCCCGGTGCCCCGGCAGTTCGAGGCGCGGCAGCCACTCGCCCACCAGGCCCGCCACCCGCCGCGCCTCCGCACTCTCCTCGTCGGCCGTGCCGCTCAGCGAGCCGTCGCCGAGCAGCCAGCGGTCCGCCCAGTCCTGCATCGAGAGCAGCACGGGCAGCAGCCCCCGCCCGCTGTCCGTCAGCCGGTACTCGTACCGCACCGGGCCACTCTGGTACGGAACCTTCTCCAAGACCTCCGCCGCCACCAGGTGCGCAAGGCGCTCGGTCAGCACCTTCCGGGAGATCCCCAACTCCTCCTGAAGCACGTCGAACCGGTGGTGCCCGCGTGCGGTCTCCCGAACCAGGAGCAGGCTCCACCAGTCACCGACCACCGCCGCCGCCTGCGCGATCGCACAGGCGGCGTCCCGCTCGGGCACCGACCTGACCATGGGTCTCCTGTCTTGCGGATACAGCGTCCGGTCTTTGAAACCATCTTGCGCCATGAGGTCAGTTCCGGATAGGAACTCAATCACGTCAAGTAAGTTCCCATAAGAGACTCACTGGAGGATGGACGCAGTATGAGCGAGACACCGACGGTCCCGGAGCAGGATCGCCGCAGCACCCACCACGCGACCTCGCCCCCGGCCATCTTCTGGCGCTACTGGGCCGCTGCCACCGTCAGCGACGCGGGCACCGCCGTCACCGCCCTCGCTCTGCCCCTGGTCGCCCTCACAGTCCTCGACGCCACCGCGCTGCAGGCCACCCTGCTCGCCGCCGCCGGACAGATCTCCTGGCTGCTGCTCAGCCTCCCGGCCGGAGTGATCGCCCAGCGCGTCCCGCTCCGCCGCCTCCAGGTCACCCTCGATCTCATACGGTTCGCCGCCGTCGGATCCCTCCCGCTCGCCTGGTGGCTTGACCGGCTCAGCTACCCGCACCTGTTGCTCGCCGCGCTGGTCACCGGCGCCGCGACCGTACTCTTCGACATCGGCAACTCGACCTTTCTGCCCGCCATCGTCCCGGCCCGGCAGCTCGCCGACCGCAACAGCCTGATGTCCGGCACGCACGCCGTCACCGAGACCGGAGGGCCCTCCGGGGGCGGCCTCCTCGTGCACGCCGCAGGCCCGGTCGGCGCGCTCCTCGTGGACACAGCCAGCTACCTGCTCTCCGCCGTGCTGCTGCGCACCCTCCCCGAGCGCCGTCCCGCCGCACGCACCGGCGACGGCGCCCTCCGGCTGATCCGCGAGGGCTGGACGTACGTGACGCGGCACCCAGTGATGCTGCCCTGCATGCTCTGGGCCACCGCCACCAACTTCGTCTGCGCCGCCCTGGTCGCCCTCACACCCCTCTACCTGGTCCGGGAGGCCGGACTGACGCCCGTACAACTCGGCATGGTGCTCGCCATGGACGGAGTCGGCGCGCTCGCCGGATCCGCCGTGGCGGTCCGACTGACCCGGCGGTTCGGCACCGCCCGGGGGCTCGTCGGGAGCGCGCTGGCCGGCGGCGCTGCCGCCCTGCTGGCCCCGCTGACCACGTCCGCAGCCGACGCATACTGGTTCGCCCTGGGCAACGCCGGCTTCGCCTTCGGCGTCGTCATCGGGTCGATCACCACCCGCACCCACCGCCAGACCGAGTCTCCGCCCGATCTCCTCTCCCGTGTCATGGCCACCGTCCGCTTCATCTCCTGGGGCGCCCAGCCGCTCGGCGCCCTCACCGCCGGCCTGCTCGCCACGTACGCGGGGACGCACGCGGCCCTGTGGACGGTGTGCACAGCCGCGCTCCTGCCGCCGCTGTACCTGCTCGCGGTCCCGGTGGGCCGCCGCCGGGACTTCGCCTGACGCGGTCCTGGAGTCGGCATCGAGATCCGCCGGCGCGAGCGGCCGCGGACCCGGGCCACCGGGTACGGCCGCGCCGTGCTCAGGTGCCGGGCGGTGGGCGGCGTCATCGACATTCCGGCCTCGTCCTCGAAGACGATCCAGGCGTCGAGCGCCGCCGCGGTGGTTGCATTCCATGCGCCGGAGTCGATGGGGCAGCCGAGTTGACGTGGTTCTCGGTTGCGCCGATTCAGCAGGTCGCTTGGTACGGCACCTGGCGGATATAAATCAGCCACTCGGCCGGGGACAAGCCCCCTCCTGCACGCTGGCACACCGTCTCGGCCGTGCGCCGCAGATCGAGTGCGTATTGCTGATACAGGACATGAGCGCCTGCGGCGTAGAGGGTGTCGCCGTCCGCGCTGAAGGCCAGAGAGAGGATCTTGTCACCCGGCGTGGGGAGCGCGGAGCCCAGCAGGTGGGCCGAGGCCACGTCCCACAACTGCAGGGTGCCATCGGCGCCGCCGACGGCCAGGGTGCGGCCGTCGCGGGAGAACGCCAGGGCGCTGGCGGCCTCGGAACTGCCGCGTCGCGGACCGGTGAAGGTGCCGAAGAGTACACCCAACTGGCGACGCGCGGCGCCGTCCCACAGGGTCACCCGGCCGGCGTCGTCGCCGGTCGCAAGGTGTCTTCCGTTCCAGCTGAACGCGATCGTCGTTGTCTGCTCGCCGGGGCCCGGGCCAAGCATCTTGCCCGAGGGCAGGCTGATTACGGCGTTGCTGGTGACAAGTAGTCGCCCGTCCGGGCGGAAGGCCATCACTGTTCCACCCGCGTTCGGCAGTGTCTTCAGTTTCGTGCGGCGGCGCACATCCCAGACCTCCGCTTCGGCGAATGCGGGCCGGGAGACCATGAGTGTGGTCCCGTCTGGACTGAGGGCGATCGTGTCAACAGCGCGGGCGTCGAAACTGTCAGGGTCGGTGAGGGACAGCGCGGCGGTCGACCGACCCTTGGACACGTTCCACACGGTTATCCCCGTTGGCGATGAAGCGAAGGTCTGTGCCGGTGCTCCGTAAGCGAAGATGCTTCCCCTGCGGCTGAAGGACATGACCCTCGTATACGACCCTGCGCTTTCTCTTCCCTGCCGGTCCCGGAAGGGCGGCAACGGCGCGTCCGGCAGAGCAGAAATGATCCTGTCACTGTGTCCGTCCCGGAGCTCGAATTGCGCCGTGTGCTGCCGGTCCCAGGTCACGCCCAGCAGATGGCTGTCCGCGCTGAACCTGGCGTCCTGCACGGCTGAGGCGCGCCACTTGGGGGCGAGAGCGTGCCCCAGGTCGAGGGAGCGCACTGAGGCGTCGCGCTGGTTATAGGTGAGATAGCGGATCTTGCGGGCGGCCACGTCGATCTTCACTTGGTGGGGAGACTCGCTGATCAACGGGTGCCGGAGCACCGGTCGGCTTGGCGCGGCGAGGCGCCACAGCAGGATCTCATCTTCGCTCGCGGTTACGAGGAACCTGCCGTCCTCGCTGAAGTCGGCATCCCGGACGGCGTTGTGGCGCAACTGGACCAGTTCTTTGCCCGAGGAGATGTTCCACCGGCGGACACTGTCACCGGCCACGATCGCCAGCGTGCGGCCGTCACTGCTGAACGCGACCCATGTGTAGTTCTGGTCCTGTGTCTGGGGGGAGCGCGGAGCCCAATCAGTTGGCAGCCGCTCCTGCCGGTTCACGTCCCATATCTCCAGCGGGCCCCCGAAGGGGTACAGGGCCACGAGGCGGTCGTCCGGACTGACGGCGGCTTCGGCGATTCCCTGAGAACGCTGGACCTCCAGCACCTGGCGTTGCCGCTCCACATCCCACAGCCGGAATGTGTCACCTTCGATCTCGTCCAGCATGAGCAGGCGCCCACTGGGGCTGAAGCCGCGGTTTGGCTCCCAGCGTCCGTCCAGTGGTTTCCCGATGCGCCGGGGCCCGGGGAAGCGCCACAGCTGGGTGGCCAGCCCGCCTTCCTTCCATGCGGGCGCAGCGAGCGTCCGCCCGTCGGCGCTGACCGCACCACCGTCGGAGTTCTTCATCGCGGGCACCGCGAGCGAGTCGACCTGTTGGTGGCGGACGACGTCCCACCGCACCACCTGGTTGTTGTGGTAGGTCACCAGGGTCCGGCCGCTGCTGCCGAGCTGCGGCCACGTGGTGTCGTCGTTGCTGGGCGCACTGAAACCGTCGGCCTCCTTCTGCGTCATCGCGCCGATCAGCGCGGAGCGTGTCTCGGTGACGTCGGCAAGGCGCCACGCGGCCACGCTCAGCCGCATAGCAATGACCGGGTCCGTGAACCGCAGGCTGTCGGCGACGGAGGCCAGCCGACGAGCCTCGGCCAGGAGACGCTGACGCTCATTGGCCCGGTTCTGCTGCCAGGCCAGGGCGCCGGCCACCATGGCGAGCACCACCAGCACGGCGGTACCGGCCAGCAGGGCACGGCGCCGACGCCTCCTACGGGTGCCGGCTGCCCTGCTGGCATCGAGGAACTCACGCTCCAGCAGGTTCGGGCGCAGTCGCCCAGGGGCGGTGGCCGCCCAGCCGAGTGCGCGAAGCAGGGCCGTGCCGCGCTCAAGGTCGTCTGTCCGTCGTCCGTGCTGGTCCCAAGCGTGAGCGGCTTCGCCCACCCGCCGATGGACCCGCAGTCCCTCACGGTTGGCATCCACCCACTCCCGCAGCAGCGGCCAGGCCCGCAGCACCGCCGCACTGGCCGGGCGTATCCCTGCCGGCTCGCGTACCAGCACGTCCGCATCGGCGAATGCGGCGACCACCTCGCGCACAGCTGCCTGCTCGCCGTCGGGCCGTCCGTACAGCAACTCCTCCTCGCTCGCTGTGCGCACGCCGTCCTGCGACCCGTCCGATGCGCTGCCCGGGACGACCAAGCGCAGCCAGACCTCGTACGCGACCGCCTGCACCACCGGCGGAAGAGCCTCGTACGTGGCTTCGGCGACATCACCCAGCGCCGGGACGGTGGCAGCCGCCGCGCCGGGCGCGCGCACCCCCGCCGCCGCACTGGCGCCGGCTTCCAGGACCTGACGGCCCCCGCGCTCGCCGCCCAGCAGATGCATCAGCAACGCGGCTGAACTTGGCCGATCCTCCGGGCGCTTGGCCAGCGCGTCGTGCACCAACGGCTGTAGCGCCGCAGGCAAAGCCATCAGCTCAGGCTCAGGCTCATGCTCCACCGCCTTCCGCGCAACCTCGAAGATGTTCTCGCCCCGAAACGGCTCACAACCGGTCGCGGCAAACAGCACCACCGCCCCCCACGCGAATACATCCGCAGCCGCGTCAGCGCGCTGTCCCTGCAGCGCCTCGGGAGCGATGTAACCGAAGGTGCCCTTGAACCCGCCCGTCTCCGTCAGCGTCATCTCCGGAGTGCGGGCGATCCCAAAGTCGATCACCCGAGGCCCGTCCGGCCCGAGCAGCACGTTGCCCGGCTTCAGATCCCGGTGCACCACACCAGCCCGGTGAATCGCGGTCAAGGCGGTAGCCATCCCCGTGGCCAACCGCAGCAGAGCATCCCCTTTGAAGATCCCCGAGGTCCGCACGACCGTGCCCAGGTCAGGGCCGGGAATGAATTCGCTGACGATATACGGGCTGTCCGCGTGCGGGTCAGCGGCCAGCACCTTCGCCGTACAAAACGACGCCACCCGCTGCGCCGCCACAACCTCCTTGGCGAACTGAGTCCTGGCCTCAACACCCGCAGCAAGATCGGGGCGCAGGACCTTGACCGCGACCCGAGTACCGTCGGGGGCATACCCCTCATACACCACGCCCTGACCGCCTGAGCCGAGCCGGGCGGCCAGCCAGTACTCCCCCTGACGCTGCGGGTCCTCCGGCGTCAGACTGCGGCGACTCATGCAATACCCCAGGAAGTCGATCGGCCACATGTGGTTGGTCGGAGCCATGAGACGCAGGGTGACAGGAGGCAGTTCCAGCAGGGGCGCGCGGTGTCACGTGAGAGCCCCCTGCCGGCGGCCGTACGCCAACTTGCCAGTCAGGATGGCTTCTTCGATCTCGCCGCCTGGCGGATGCTGACGCCGAACGTGAAGGTGCACGCCGCTGCCTCCACCACAGCGCCGGACTCGTCAGTCGCTCTCAGCTACGAATACGACAAGCTTCGCATATCGCACTCCACCAGCTGCCGACCGGCTCACCGAGACGGTGCAACAGACCCTCACTCAGAATGACTTGGTCCTGACCGCCGAGCGATGGGAGTTCCGCGAGCGGTTGCGCCTGGAGGCGTCTGACCGGTTCGCGCGGGACGAGACGAACACGGTGATCGCCAGGCGCTGAAAGCAGGGCCGACAAAGGGGCCCGTGGCTCACGGCTGGGACGACCGGCGCTGGGCCCAGTCGCGGATCAAGACGGTGATCGGCCGCCGGTTCCGCAAGAGCTGCACCGTCCGGGGCGTCGCCAAGATGCTGCGGCCCGGCGGGCGGTGGAACGTCTCGGGTATGCGCGAGTTTGTTGCCGCCCGGGACTGGCTGACCGTCTACCAGCTTCCGTCCTACGCACCCGACCTCAACCCGGTCGAGGGCATCTGGTCCCTGCTGCGACGCGGCTGGTTGCCCAACGTCGCATTCACCACACCCGAACACCTGATCCCGCACGGTCCGACACGGCCTGCGCAAGATCCAGTACCGAAGCGACCCACACACCCGACTGATCCCTCACGACATCACGAATTCAAGCCCAGTAAGAAGCCGCAACCACGACGCCCGCTTCAAACACGTAGGCGAATGTCCCGTCTCATTAGATCTTGCAGAGGTGGGGCCGCTGACCTGCGGGGTGACGGTTGAGTCGCGACTCATGGAGGGCGAAACAAGGCGTCCCAAAGGGCTGTGGTCAGCGTCGAGTGCGCGTCTCATCGATCACGGCGAGGGCGGGGCTTCCTGAGCTGGGCCTCGTCAGGATGGTGAGACGTCTGCTTCCAGGATTCGCACTAAAGGTGGCAGTTTCCGGACTAGGGTCTGTTGTGAAATTGCTGGTTTCGTGTGATAGCGGACGTTGAACGGTGCCGGTGGAGCCTGGACGCAATTTGGTAGCGGACTGAGCGGTGCTCAGGCAGGCTCACCTGCATGATCTCGGTATTGCAGAACGTGGCGATTGACTGTGCGGATGCCTATGAGCTGGCTCGGTTCTGGAGCGGGGTGACCGGTTGTCCGCTGCATCCGCAGGACAGACCAGGCGACCGGGAGACTCAGGTGATGCTTCCGGAGGGCCCACTGCTGCACTTCAACCAGGTGCCAGAACCGAAGACAATCAAATACCGGATCCACCTGTGCCTGCGCCCGACGACCTCGCGCGAAGACGAGACCGAGCGGCTGTTGAACCTCGGAGCCACCCTCGTCGCCGATCGCCGGAAGCCCGACGGTGCGGGCTGGGCCGTCCTTGCGGACCCTGAAGGCAATGAATTCTGTGTCCTCCGCAGCGAGTCCGATCGCGCTGCGAGGTCTTCTTAAGGCTCAGACGCTCGGGTCGGGAGCCCCATGGCAGCTGGTCACAGCCACTCGTTGGGGACAGCAACGAGCATCCCACGGCACGTGATCGTCCACGATCAAGATCCACTTTCGCGACAGAGCCTGGGCCCGACGGGAGTTGCTGGGTAGCGATGCCGAAGCGTCGTGCAGCCTCGGTCGGCAACTGGGGGTGGTCTCGCCAGTGCGGGGAGGCGAACAGGCCGGTGAGAACGACGGCTTCGGGACAGATGACCAGCTCGATCCGGGCTTCGGAGGGACGGTGGGGATCACCGAACGGGTCCTCGCCCAGCACGTCGAGTCGGTGGTTCCAACGCTGCCGAAGTAGCGGGCTGCTGACCTCGTTGGTGAACCACTTGATCAAGCGGTCGCGGGCACCGACGTAGGCCGGCGCGGTGGAGGGGTGGGTGCCTCGGCAGACGATTCGCTGATGTTGGCGGTTGGCCCGCAGAACCTCGGGCAGCTGCGTGAGGCTGTGCTGTTCGTCGCCGAGGAGCCAGCTGTGGTGCCGGTGGCAGACGCCGTCATGGTGTGGGGGCTTGCGTACCTCGACCCCGCCGTCCAACCAGGCCAGGTCAAAGTCCGACACGTCCGGCGGAGCCCCGCCACGCAGCACCCGTACCCCATCCATGACACGACCATCGCGAATGCCATGAGACAAGCCACGAAGAACGGGACAAGAGTCACCCCAGAGGGTGACGGCGCCCTCGGCAACAGCGACCGAACATGAGATTGGAGGCCGACCCGCTCAGATCGATGAGATACAGCCACGTTCAGCGAGACGGGACACAAACACGTAGGCGAACCAGGTCACCTGAGACCGCAGGCGAATCGGACCAGATCAGCCGAGACAGAGGCCAGATCGACAGAGACGGGGCACCAATCCTCGGCATGGTCGCCGGCACGAGTCGTGTCCTGTCGTAGTGCATGTGGCGGTAGAGGGCTGCTGACCTGCTGGGGTGCCATGTCGTTTGAGAACGTTGCCCCTCGGTGTTCTCAAACGACATGGCTTTCGCAGAAGTCTGCTGACGGTAAGAAGGTCAGCTCAGCCGTCCTGCTCGTCGGCAAGGCTGCCCGTGATCGCCCGGAGACGGTGCCGTGGTTCGTGGTGGCGCTTCCTCCGGCAGCAGGCTCCAACCGAGGTGCGCCGTGAGGAACGTGGCGATCTCATCCACATCGGTGGACTCCGCGGGCAGGTCACCCGGCCGGGGCTGGTAGAGCCCAATCAGTTCATCCCGCAGCCGAGCATCCAGAATCGGTGCTTGGTAGCAGTCGATGGTCCCTCGATAGAACAGCCAGTCGAAGATCCGGACAGCAGGGCAGCGGCCGGACTGCGGCACTTCCGCCAGATGGCTGTCCTGCCAGGAGCCGACGTAGGCCCAGTCCGCGTGCTTCAATGCTCCGTCGAGGGTTGGAGTAGGGAGATCCTTCAGGTTCCAGTAGATACGGGCTTCGGCTTCAGGTATGGGTTCCGGGACTGCGGCAAGCCAGAGACGATATTCGAACACCGAAGCAGCTTGACAGACCTTTTCACCTGGGTTGACCTATCGGCACGGTCGGGTCCGTAGCCGGGGCGGTGCCCGCCACCCGGGGCGCCAGGGCCGCCGTCGCCCCGACGGACAGGACCCGGACCGTACGGACCGCTTCCGAGCCCGCCGCGTCGTTGGCCGCGCGGATGATCCGGGACCTGATCAGGCGCAGCTGGGTGGCGTACGCGGGCGAGTCGGGGCACAGGTCCAGCTGCCGGGTCTCCGCGTGGAAGGTGACGGCCTGGACGTGCTCGGGCGGACCACCGCGCCGGGACTCCACCATGCCCAAGCAGCGAAAACACCCCGCCCACCCACAGCCGACGATCAGCGACGTCTCATCACCCAACCCACGGCGAGGTTAGTCCGTGTCGGGGGGCCGGCCTTCGCCGGCCATGAACCTCCAGACCAGCCCGTGGCCCAGGACGACCAGCAGGATCAGCAGAACCGCCTCGGCCTGGATCGGTTTCAGGTCGACGACGTCGGCGAGTTCGGGCTCCGCGCCCACCACCGCGATCAAGGTGTAGAAGAGGGCCGCCACCGCCTGCGCCAGGGTCAGGAACACGGACGAGCCGTCCCGGCGGCTGCGCCCGGTCAGGCGCAGCGTCGACACACAGCCGATCACGGCGAGCACTACGAAGCTGAACCGCCAGATCTCCGGGGTCTCGGTGCCGCCGACCTGCGCGAACAGGCCCATGAGCGCGGGGAGCAGGAACGAGAGATAGATACCACCGACGATCCGGCGCAGCGCCGGATCGCGCAGCCAGTCCCGGTGCCCCTGCACCACGTTCCACCAGAGGCCGACCAGCGTGAAGCAGGTGGCCGAGAAGAGTGCGTAGAACGTGCTGACATCCACCGGGCCTCCCACATCAGGATTCGCACGGCACGTCCCCGGGACCGCCTCGAACGGTCCCGGCCACGTGGACCCGTGCGGAGTGGAGCAAGCGTCCCATGACAACGCCGCCGCCCCGGTGGACCGACACTCGGCACGCACTCCAACGGACGCCGGGCCGGCCGCCGCCGACTCGCTGTTCCCCGAGGCGCCCCGGAGCGAGCGCGGCGCCGCCGGGGCAGCAGCGCGATACGCCAGGGCTATGGCCGCCGGCGAGAGGTGTCGATGGCGGGCGGGCGTACGAGGAGCTGGCACGCGAGGGCCAACTCGGCGGTCAGGGATTCGAGTTGCTTCGGCGTGTGGCGGCTTTCCGGCTTTCCGGCTTTCCGAGGGGAGTGCCATGCGCGGCGGGCTCGAGGTCGTCCCACAGGTTGACCGACGTCGCTCACACGGTGAATGGCCGCTGCCGCAAGGAAGCGGTTGTTGGTGCGGCCGGTCGCGAACAGGCCTGGGCGCTGGTTGGGTGGCATCCTGCGGAGGATTTCGCGGTGGAATGCTCTGTGGCCGCCGGTGAATTTCCCCTCGCTCCACACTTCGCGGAAGGGCCACCCGGTGCTCGGTCTCCGCCGCGGTGATGAATCCGATGCCGTGCTCGCGCAGCCCGTCGACGTACGCGCGCATCCCGGTGCCCCGCTGCCCGACGATCAGCCGCTGCCCAGCCAGTGCCTCGCGGCCTACCGGCTGCCCGGCCGGGAACGGCCCGTCGGCAGGGGGGAGCAGCACGAAACGCTGTTCCCCGGCAGCATGCGAGATCACCTCCTTGTCGGCAAGCGGACCCGACGTCGCAAGGAGCCCCAGCTCGGCGGCCCCGGTGCGCACCATGTCGACGACATCGCGCGAGGTGAAGGCGGCCCGGATGTTCACCGACACCCCGGGATACCGGCCGCTGAACGCACCGATCATCGTGGTCAGCGGCTCCACCGCCTGCGACGGCATGGCGGCAATGTCCAGTCCCCCATGGCGCAGTTCATGCACGGCCCGACGCTGGCGCGGGCCGTCTCCAGGCTACGCACAGCCGCCCGGGCCGGTTCGATCAACGCCGTCCCCGCCTCGGTGAGCACGGCCCGGCGGCCGATCCGGTGGAACAGACTGCTGCTCACGAGTGTCTGCCCGCGCGATATTGGTGAGCGGCAGCGGACGACCCGTTGCCTGTCAGCGGGAGGCCATCAGGACACGTTGACCCTGCGGATGGCCTCCGCTGCCAGGTGAAGCTCATATGGCCCGTAGCAGCCGGCTGCGAGCGTCGCCACCAACGCCCCACACGCGCAGCCCTGGTTCATCCCGTGTTCCGCGGTCGGCCCGCAACACTCAACCTGTCCGGTCGGCCGGCTGACAAGGCCGAGAGCGTCGTCTGGGTGAAGGACGATGTTGCCACGTGGTCCGGCCGAAGTGAGCGAACCTCGGTCGTCATCCATCCATGGCCCACGCGGGTAAGCCGGCCCTTCCGTCTCGGTGGGAACGAAGGGCGGCCCCCACGGCTCTGTCTCAACGGCGTAGCAACCCCTGGGCATCGTCGCCGGAGCATGTCGCCCTTCACCTGGGTCCGGCCAGCTCGGAGAGTCCAAAACGGCTGGCAACGAACTCAAAGGCCCGGTGAGCGGCAGGCCACAGTTCCGGCACTCAAACGACATCATCCCTATTCAATATCCTCCACGGTGCCAGAGAGCAACTGGATTAGAACCGACAGCAGCTGAGATGGGAACATTTGCCAGCACGCCGACAGCTGTTCTCTCTATGGGTGCGGAAGTGGGCGATTTCGCTGCGCATCATGCGCCGGAGGCTTGTACGAGCGGCCGCGAGGTCGTCCTCGAGCGTCAGGACTCGGCCTTGCAGCTGACGGTTCTCGGTCTCCGCTGCGCTCCCGTGCCGGTGCGGATCTGCACGCCGACGCCGCTGCGATCGGCACGCCGGCGAGGTCGGACCCTTCGTACGGGTCGGTGGCCGGCCCTGTCAGACCGACAGACCGTGGATGGCAAAAGCGCCAGGCCGACGAAGGCCCCAGCGCCCACCGGCAGACATCAAGGAGGGCACCCCCGGGGACGGACCGACCGGATCAGTCCCACTGCTCGTCCGCCAGGGAGCTGACCGGCTGCGGCTTGCCGATGACGGCCAGGGCGATGAACAAGTTGATCTGGCCGATCGCGATGGTGAGGGTGGCCAGCGCCTTCTCGTCGTAGTGCTTCGCCACCTCGGCGTACAGCTCGTCGCTGACGCGCTCCTGGCCGTGCGGGGCGGGCTGGAGGGTGGCCTCCACCAATGCGAGGGCGGCACGTTCGGCGTCGGTGAAGTACGGGGCGTCCTGCCAGGAGGAGACGGCGGTGATGCGCTCCTCGGACTCCCCGGCCTTGCGCAGGAAGCCGGTGTTCAGGATCGTCAGGTAGGTGTTGCCGACGATCTGCCCGGCGCGCAGGTGGACGAGGCTCATCGTGGCGCGCGGCACCGTATGACCGGCATGGTGGTCATACCAGTAGAACGTGGAGAACCCAGGTCAGCGGAATCCGTTGCACCTCATCGCCGCTCGTGAGCCGGTCGACCTCGCGCGGTTCGAGTTCGAGGAGGAGCAGGTGGCCGTGCCTACCCGGTATCCGACCGCCGCACCGGAGTGAGCAAGGCGGGCCCCGGAGAATCGCCGGGGGCCCGCCTGGTTTCCATAAAGCCTGTCCCGTCACCGCTCAGTGCGGCAGCTCCACAGTCACATAAGGGCTCAGCGCCCGCAGGAAGTCCGCCGCGTCGAACATCGCGCCGGCCGAGGCCACACCCGTCGTCCGCGTCTCCCCCGCCAGGATCCGCTGCACGGCCTCCACCACCAGCGGCGCGGTGACCGCGTAGATGTCCTTCCCGCGAGCCGTCGCCCGGCGCTCGACACCGCCCGCGCTGACGACGACGTCGACAACAAACGTCTGGTCGGACCGGCCCAGCTCGTCGACCGCCTCCGGAGCGGGAGTGTCCGGCCCGGCCAGGTCCCGCGCGGCCTCGACGGCCATATAGGTGCGGACCTCGGGCACGTCCAGGTGGCTGGGCACGGTGACGACGTCGGCCATGGTGAACTCCGCGATCACCGTGCGCCGGCCCAGCGGCTCCGGGAACTCCCAGTCCTGCTCCACCACCGCGTCGTCGTGGTACTGAAGCCCGCCGTCCGCGAACCGCACCCGGCGCCCCGCGCGCCGTTCGTGCGACACCTGACCGGCGGTCCTGGTGCCCGCGGTGGGACGCCAGCTGCTCAGCCCGTACGCGACGTGCGCCACGTCCGCGGCGGTCCACTCCCCCATCGCCGCGGTCACCAGCAGGTCACCGAGGCCGCCGTAGAAAGCCATCGCCGGAACCACGGCGGTCTCGGTCTTCCGGGCCTCGTCCGCGTAGTCGGCGAACGTCGCGACGTTCGCCTCGATCTCCGCTGCGACGTCGACGTACGGAACACCCGCGCGCAAAGCGGCCTCGACAACCGGGCCGCCGGTCACCGCGAACGGTCCGGCGCAGTTGATGACGGCCGCAGCCCCGGCGAGGGCCCGATCCAGGGCGCCCGGGTCGTCCACGTCGGCCGGCCGCACCAGCACATCCGGCCACTCGGCCGCGAGCGCCTCCAACTGCGCCGCGTTACGGCCGGAGATGACAGTAGTGACGCCGCGCCTTCTCAGCTCGGCGACGATGAAGCGGCCGGTGTGCCCGTTCGCCCCGTAGACAACCACTGCAGCGGCCGTGTCCATGATTCCCCGATCTCGATGTTCCCTGCCCGATGGAGGTAAGTCTCGCCGCGAACGGAATCCGACCGTGATGGTCCGGAACGACAATATGCGTACACTTTCGGACGTGCCTACAGTCGCGTTGCTCGCCGCCGGTCACTTGCTGCACTTCGAACTCGGGGTGGCCTACGAGATCTTCGGCAATCCCCCGCGCGAAGCCACGGAGGGCTGGTACGACGTACTGCTCTGCGGGCCCGGACCGGTGCGCGTGGGCCCGTTCCTGGTCGAGCCCGACCACGGCCTGGACCGGGCGGTCGGCGCCGACACCGTGATCGTCCCCGCGTGCGCCGACATCGACGAGCCGCTGCCGCCGGAGCTGATCGGCACCGTACGCGCCGCCCACGCGTCGGGCGCCCGGATCGTCTCCCTCTGCACCGGGGCGTTCGTCCTCGGCGCGGCGGGTCTGCTGGACGGCCGCCGGGCCACCACCCACTGGGCCCACACCGACGAACTGAGTGCCCGTCATCCGCTGGCCGAGGTCGACCCGGACGTGCTCTACACGGACAACGGCAGCGTGCTCACGGCCGCGGGCAAGGCCGCCGCCGTCGACCTGTGCCTCCATCTGATCCACCTCGACCACGGTGCCGCCATCGCCAACTCCGTCGCCCGGCGTCTGGTCATGCCACCGCACCGGCCGGGCGGCCAGGCCCAGTTCGTGTCCACACCCATCCAGGCCACCGGCGACCACAAGCTCGCCCACCTGTTCGCGTGGGTCCAGCAACGCCTGGACCAGCCGCTGACGGTGACCGATATGGCCCGGAGGGCGAACACAAGCCCGCGCAACCTCGGCCGCCAGTTCCAGGCGGTGATCGGCCAGTCCCCCATCCAGTGGCTGCTGGCGCAGCGCGTACGCCGCGCCCAGGAGCTCCTGGAGGCCACCGACGAGAGCGTAGAGGCGGTGGCCCTGGCCACTGGTATGGGCACGGCAACGACACTCCGGCGCCAGTTCAAGCGGACGGTGGGGGTGCCGCCGGACAGCTACCGGCGGGCGTTCCGCAGCGCGCGGCCCGCCTGACGGGCGGACTCCCGCGGAATTGGGGGCTCCGGTAGTAACGGCCGTAAAAACAACGGATTCCGCCATGAGCCCCGTCGGAAGACGGACGGCCGGGCTCAACAGCTTCACCACCATGCGGAGGGCCTGTGCCCTGGCTCCACCCAGGTGTTGGGCCAGCCCGCCGGAACCCCGTATCGGACTCGGCTGCGGGCCACTACCGGCTCAGCATCGCCCTGGACATCTTCTGCCCGGAATTGGTCACCGGCCGGCCTCCCGCACGGCCGCCCGAGACACTCTCCCGACCGCACTCCATGTGAAGACCGACGACCTGCTGAAGGCGTCCGCGCATCTCGCGCCATGGCGGCCTGCCGTGGGGGTCGCCCTGCGGCTGCCGACGCCGAGCTGGTCACACTGGCGATGACGCAGGCCATGCCCGGCTTCACCTCCGAGGCCAGGCAGCTCCGTCACACCCCTTCCCACCTGCGGCATCTTTTCCCGTACCTGCCCCAGCAGCCCGGCTGCAACAGGTGTCTACGCAAGGCCGGCGGACTGCTGCGGCGGGTTACCCGGCTGCCGGCAACCGACACCTCCGTGTGGATCCGTGTGGATCCGTGTGGAGCGACGACATGTGGATCGTGGACTCCACGCCGGTGGAGTGCGGCCGTTCACGCGAGACCGTCAAGCGCTCCGACCTGGCCGGATGGGCCGAGTACGGGTACCGCGCCAGTCACAGCCGCTTCTTCTGGGGCCTTCGGCCGCACCTGGTGTGCACGCTCCAGGGCCTGCCCGTCGCCTTCGTCCTGACCGGGGCCAAGGCCGACGAGCGCGAGACCCGCCGGAGCACCAGGGGTGGAGGCCCCGGCAGTGAACGCCTTTCCGTCCTTAATGCGGGCGTGGAGGGGAAGAGCGAGCTGGATGGGTCACGCATGAGAAGCGGCGAAAGGGCCTGCGACCACGGGCTTACCAAGCGGCGGGGATCCCTCCGCCGGGCAGGCATCCCGAGATGCATCGTGCCCTGGCCGGTCGCATGCTGGGGACAGGGCTGTAGGCCCGCCAGGGCACTCCCGCTCAGCCGGCGCTGGTCGTCCTGCCAAAGGGGATTCTTGACCGCTCTCATGCATTCAGGCCCAACACAACAGCAACAGCAACCCTTCCCAGGTCCGAGCGAACAGGTGGAATGTCATGGGCATAGACGGTAGTCACATCCACCATCCCGGCGAACACCCGGAACCCGACGCCCCCGCTTTCCACGGGATGGCGGTGCTGGGGAACAGCACCGTCTTCCTGTCCCACCTGCCGATGATTCACGCGCCGCACAACCGCCAGGTGCTCCTGCACGGGTCCTTCGGTTCGTTCAACGGCGTCTATCACGACGACCGCAAGGCGCACCCGGAAGCCCGCCTCTACACGTTCGCACCCGAGGTGTTTGCGCTCCCTGACCTCTTCCCCGGCAAGGCCGGAGAACGGCCCGCCCGCAGGTCATTCACCGGGAGCCTGTTCCGCAACCACTTCGAACAGCCGGACGCCCATCCCGAGATGCCTGTCGAGATCGCCTCCGACGTCGTGGTGGACGTCGTCGACGTGGTCTTCCACCACAGGTTCGCCCCGGATGCCCAACCGCCCGAGCAGCTGACATACATCCTGTTCGGCAAAGGACCGGAGCGGTTCTTTGCACATCGGATCACCGGGCCCTTCCAGGCAACGGCTCACCGGGAGTTCGACCACCTGCTGGCGGTTGACATCCAGGGCTTGGAGGTGTCCGACGACCAGCTGCGCCACGGCGTCGAGGTCACTGTCACCGGTCGCCCCAATGAGCCTGGCTCGAAGCTGGAGGAACGGGACAAGGTGGCTGCCGTCGCCGCAGTGGACGGCCAGGACGTACCGGTCGAGATTGGCGCCAGGACTGAGCTGTATTTCGAAACCGGTGAATTGGCGCCTGCCGCTCCGTGACGCGGCCGTCCTGACCCGTGCCGCGCTGCGCAGCCGCCCCCAGCGGCCAGCTCGGGCGGCCCCTCGTGGAACAGGTAATCTTCGACGACCGGGCCCTCGGGCAGCCGTCGCTTCAGCTCGGCGACGTGCTCCCGCTGGTGCACCAGTTCGGTCCCCGCATCCCGGACGTGGACATCCTGGATCTCACCACCCCCAGTCGTTCCTCCCCATGCCATACCAACGTCCGCCGCAACCACATAGGACACGGTCTTACGTCGCCTCGGCATTGCTCGCTACGTGCGGACGCGTGGCGCCGCCGCACCCCGCATCTCGGTGCTCCGTGGTTGTGTCTCGCCCATCTCGCCGCGGTCCTGGCAACCGTACACATGCGGATGTACGGCACCGTGCTCGCGCAATTGGCTGCCGTCTTCTCATGCTCTGCTTCGGCGCGGTGCTCGGCTCCGGGCCGCGCGTCGGTCACGGATCGGCGGTTTACCGCCCCGTCTCCGGGACACTTGACAGCGGTCTCAGACACCCCCGGCGGGTCCGTGACTCCCGTGAGGTGACTGACATTCAGTTTGGTTCCCTGACCAGCGCGCGTCTTGATTGGGCGGGTGCTGCTGCCCGGGATGACGCGACTGCAGGATTTCCGTCGAGCCCGAAAATGCGAGTTGGGGCGCTGTGCCCCTTCCCGGTATCGAACTGCGCTGCAATGTCGGCGGGCAGGTCGGTATCGGGTTGCGACCGCCTGCGATCGGCGAGACGATGGTGAAACCCTTCAGTACAGGAGCGCGGCGTTCCCGGGGCCCCAGGTGGAGTACAGCCGGGCGCGGAGTCATAACGACCTCCTTCGAAGAGCTCGACCCTGGTGAACGCAGACGTCTCCCCGTGCGACCGAGGAGGCGAACGCCACGCCCGGCCAGGGCTTTGGGGACGACGGATCGGATGGCCTTGGTCTGCAGCTCGCGTGGGGGCGGGAGTCGAATGTCGCGGGCAGGAATCCGGCCACCGCAGGAGTCATTCCCACTCATCCGCATCAACTTCGTGGCCTGCTCCCACTCGGTACCTGGTGTTGCCTTGAGGGATCAGGTCGGTGACTCCCACGATTGATCACCGGCCTCAGCAGGCGGCCCACATCTGCTGATGCCGAACCTCTGAACGGGAGCGCCCATGAACCCCGAGGACATCGTCCGCTGCGAGATCCATCCCACGATCGGCATCGCCCGGCTGGGCAACAGCCCCGAGGGATTCTTCATCGTCCCGGAGGCCCCCGGCATCCCGCCGCGGCCCGACGGCGGCTTCAAGGACGCCGCCGGGCGGATCAAACGCCAAGCCGCCCGGTTCCGCCTGTACGCCTATGACCAGGCTGGTGCCGTCCTGGGCGAGCTCACCTCCGCCGAAGCGCAGATCACGTGGACGACTGAACTGGCCAACGCCAAGGGTGAGTGGTTCAACTTCGCCGGGCGCTTCCACGAGTCCACCGCAGACTCCAACCGCCGTAACCAGCACATCAATCCCGCTGATCCCTCCGCTCGGGCGCGGCTGGCCGTCCGGCCCGGCCGCCGCAGCGTGACCGGTCCATCCCAGGACGGCACGGATGCCAGGTTCGACACCGGGACCTTCCTGGGCATCCGGGTACCGCTGGGCGAACTGCGCACCGACGAAGCCGGTCGGCTACTCGTCCTCGGCGGCTTCGGGAAGTCCGATTCGGTCAAGCCCGCCAACCCGGTCCGTCACTATGCCAACAATGACTTCTGGTTCGACGACATCGCCGACGGCCCGGTCAGCGCTACGGTCGGCATCGGCCCGCAGGGACGCCAGATACCGGTGACCCCCGCTTGGTGCGTGGCGGGCCCGCCCGATTTCGCCCCCGATACACCGAGCCTGATCACCCTGTACGACGTCGCCCTGGAGGTCGCCCGCACGTCGGGCAGGCTACCCACGCCGCCGGAGGTCTCCTTCACCCGCGACATCTACCCGTTGCTCGCCCGCCCGGTCGGATTCGCGTGGGTCAATGAAATCGCCCGCAGAAGACACGGCGATCCCAGGCGCAACTTCCTTGCGCCGGACCGCTTCGCCCGGCTGTCCTCGAATGCCACCGCCAATGCCCGGCTCCGCCAGGCCGTCTTCAACAGGTTGCGCACGCCCGGGCTGACGGACGACACCAGTCAGGCCAACGACGGTTTCATGCCCATCCTTGCCGGCGACGACGGCGATCGGCAGCAGAACCAGCCACGGACATGGCTGACAGTGCTGCCCGGCCAGTACGAGCGGATGCGGCGCTGGGCCGCCGGTGACTTCCAGGACGACTGGTCGGGTGTGCCCGCCCCGGTTCCCTTTGAGGCTTTCGCGCCGGCAGACCAGCCGCACGCCCTGGTACGGGCCGCGCTGGAGACGGGAAGTGGCGGCGGATTCTTCCCGGGCATCGAGATGACGTACATCGCTGATGACCCGGCCACCTGGGCCGCGCCCTTCCGGCTACGCGAAGACCTGGCCGCCGGAGATGTCACCAAGTACATGGCCCTGCCCTGGCAGGCCGACTTCTACGCGTGCAAGACCCACTGGTGGCCGGCTGCCCGCCCCGATGAAGTCCTTCCCGAGCCGGAGCACGACGCGCTCATTGAGGCCGCGGCCGGGGCGTTCCAAGAGTGGGACCGCGGTGTCGGCGACGGTGCGAACCCGGGCACCGGTATGAACGAGATGGTCATGAAGTGGAGCACTCTGGGGTTCATCGTCGCCCGGCCCGGTCCGGACGGCGGCGAGATTCTGGTCGAGACGGAGCGGACCGACCCCGAGTCCCTGTAGGCCGGGCCGAAGCAGGAGCGATGCAGTGAACAGCAGCGGGCCGAGCGGCAGCGCGAGTGTCGGGCGCTGCGACGTTCTCATCGCCGGCGGCGGCCCCGCCGGGTGCGCGGCCGCGCTTGCCCTCGTCCGGGCCGGGGCGAGAGTCGCCCTCGTTGCCCCAATGGGCACACCCGACTGGCGAGTCGGGGAAAGTCTTGCTCCCGACGCCCGCCCGCTGCTCCAACGATTGGGAATGCTCGACCGTCTCGCCGCCGATAGGCACGCGCCCTGCTACGGCAACCAGGCCGCCTGGGGCCGCGATGCGCTCACCGCGGTGGACTACCGGTTCGGGCCGTACGGCGAGGGCTGGCACCTGGACCGATCCCGGTTCGACGCCGCTTTCCTGGAGGCGGCCCGGGCCGGTGGAGCCTGTTGGCACTCCGGGCACGTCCGCGGCGCCCAGTGGCAGCACGGCCACTGGCAGATCACCACGGGTGGGGGCAGCGTGCTGCAGGCCGGCTATCTCGTTGACGCCACGGGCCGGGCTGCGCGGCTGGCCCGCCGGGCCGGAGCAACGCTGATCCGGTCCGACCGTCTGATCGCGGTCGCCGGGCTGTTGGGTCCGCCGAGGACGAAAAAAGTCGAGTGGGAGCGTACTTCGCTGGTGGAGTCCACTGGCTGGGGCTGGTGGTATAACGCCCCGCTGCCCGGTGGTGGGCGGGTGGTGATGGCCATGACCGACGCCGACCTCCTCGCCGGCTCACACCTGCTCGATCCGGGCGTGTGGTGGGCCCAGGCGCACCGCACCGGTCATGTCCGGGACCGCATCGCCCGTTGGAAGGGCCCACCCCGGCGGCTGCGGGTGCTGGCCGTCGGCTCCAGCTGCGCCAGCCCCGCGGCCGGCCCGGGCTGGGTAGCGGTCGGTGACGCCGCCACCGCGACCGATCCTCTGGCCGCCCGGGGAATCGTCTCTGCCCTGGCCACCGGCCTGGTCGCAGCACGGGCGATCCTGGCCGACCGGGCCGGTGACACCGACGCCCTGGCGGCCTACGCCCGGCGCACTACGGCCATCCATGCCGAGTATCTGCGTGCACACGCCGCGCAGTACCGACGCGAACAACGCTGGGACACCCCGTTCTGGGGCCGCCGGCACCAGGGCGCAGCGGAATGATCACGTCAGCCCGACCACCGCCGGACAGCCGCTTTACACATTTCCCAACGGAGTCCTTCAGGTCCGGGATTTCTCCGTCGTCTTCTCCATCGCCAACGCGGTGCAGGTCAGCTTCAACCGCATCGCCGAAGCCTGCGGGATGAAAGCCGAACGGGTCAGCAAAAAGTCGCCCGAGGCGACGCCGCGGTGACCGGTCCTGGCACGGAAGTCGTCGTGGTCGTTGCTGCGCAGCCGATTGCGCATGTGCGACCGTTCCGTCACTTCCTCCCACAGCGCGAACCGTTCCGGCGCTGCCACGACCCCCGTGCTGAACTCCGTCACCAGCATTCCCAGCCCCCCGTAGCCGGTTCCCCCGCGGCTTCGAACGTGGCATGGGGAGGCGTACGCAGTCCAGCAGCACTTCAGCCACATGCCTTGATGAGCGCTGCGCCCTTCTTCGCTGCCCGAACGAGGGTGGCGCGGTCCACGCGGACGGGATGTGTTGCACTCCGTGGGGAACAGGCTCTTATACGTCGGGAGGCGGCCCTCCAGGGGGCGCATCGTGACGGCGACCGCAACAGGCCGAACAGCAAAAACCCGATACCTACCGCACTGACACCACGACACCGAACAATCGCCAATAAAAACCACAGATCATCGGACGGGGCTTCGACTCAGGCGGATTTGGGTGGCAAGACCGTAAACGCCCGGCCTACGATCCCCCGGTGATGACGCGGACGGACGAACCCATTCAACGTGCGATACGTCGGGCCGACGTCGGCTGGCTGTCCGACCACCTCGACGCCCAGCTCTGCACACCAGCCGTCTTCGCCCGCCTCGTCCGGCACAAGGACCCTCGCCTGCGGTATCTAAGCCTGGTCCTTCTCACCGAGCGAGTCACATCGGGCAGGCCCGCCGACGGGCCCGAGATGGCCGAACTCGCCGGTCTGCTGCCCGAATCCGTGGCGGGGACGCCGGAGGCGGCGCTCGTCCTGGCGGGGCTTTACGAGCGGCT
This sequence comes from Streptomyces sp. NPDC052236, assembly GCF_044548015.1. NCBI lineage: Bacteria > Bacillati > Actinomycetota > Actinomycetes > Kitasatosporales > Streptomycetaceae > Streptomyces > Streptomyces sp. NPDC052236. Next base: position 46,190 of record NZ_JBIUBL010000037.1, read on the forward strand.
GGGCCCGCACGCCCCAGGGCGGCGCCGGCCGTCGTGGCGTACGGCCGAGCTGCCGGTAGGGGTGCAAATCGCCTGGCTGCGCGCCGATCTTCTCAACGAGCCGGCCGTGATCCGCGAGGAACCACCGAGCGAACTGTTGTACCAGGCCGTGCGGGGAACGCGTATCACGAGCACGCATCGCCCCCACCAGCTCGTGGCCGAACTGGTGGGCAGCGGCGACCCGGTCCTGCAGGCCGAGGCCCTGCGGCTGGCCCGGCAGGGCCTGCACGCCGGACTGCTGGCTCCCGCACTGGTCCGCGGACACCTGACCGGTCTGCTCGACAGCGGCAGCAGCAACGTCGTGACCGCCGCGCTGAGCGAACTCGGCGAGCCCTGGGCGGCACTGACGCCGTTGCCGCCCGGCCTCCTGTCCCCCTTCCTCACCTCCGACGCGGTCAGCACAAGGCCCGAGCCGGCCCGAGCCGCCCTCACCGCTGCGGCCCACCACGGGCACGGTGACGTACTGCGGCAGGCCATCGAGAACACGGACCTGCCGCCAGACCTTCGCCGGCGCGCCATGAGACTCCTCGGCGACCTGGCGCAACGCGAGGACATCGGTGAGTTGACAGCCATCGCCGCACATGACCCGTTGCTGCTCGGCGGGCCACTGGTGACCTGCCTGCGCGGACTCCACCGGCGCGGGCACTTCCCGGACGAACAGGACGCCCCGGCCATCGTCGGCCTGGCGCTGGCCGATCACTCGATTCCTTCCCGCGAGGTCGCGACAGTCCTGTTCACCTGCCGGCAGACGATGTTCCGGGTGCTCGTCGATGTGGCCGCCGACAACCCGAGCTGGCCACGGCGGCTCGCCCTTCTGGTCGCCTTGGCCGGACAGGGCGCGGCGGAGCTGCCGATCGGGGAGGCGATCACACGAGTGCTTCCCCTGGCCCCGGCACCGGGACCGTTCCTCGACGCGATCCGCGAGCTGCGCCACACACAGGCCGAAGACGCCGTGCTCGCCTGTCTGCCGTCGGCGCCCGCGGCGGTGCTGGACACCCTGGAGGCCATCGGCGGGCGTCGGACGGTGGCCGCACTGACCGACGGGCTCGGCCTGACCGTGCGTCAGGGTACCGGCCTCACCGCACCCCATCTCTTCTCGGTACGGAACCGGGCCCTTGAGCTGCTGTGGCATCTGACCGACGATCCGGCGCAGCGGCGCGGCCTCCTCGCCCGTCTTGACCCTACCGATCTGCCGGCCCGTGTCGCGGCCGATCTCGGCGGCCCCGACGCACAGGAACTGGCCCTGCTGAGGGCCCACCTGGACCCTGACGAGCCGGTGGCGGCACTGTGCAGGCTGGCGACCCACGGCGACGCCGGTACCCTGCCGGTCATCGCCGACCTGCTGCTGCGCATTGTGGGCGACCTCGCGGCGTCCGGGGAACCGGGCGGCCCGCGCCCCGGCAACGGGGAGCCGAAGGGCGAACCCGTAGTGCCCCAGGAGGTCCTGGACGCTGTGCGCTCCCAGGGCCGCCGTCTGTACGAGCGGGGCAGAATCCGGCCGTCCTGCCTGCTCGGCACGGCGAACGCGCAGGATGCCGGCCACGCACTCGTTGCGACCATGGCGCTGGATCTGCTGGACCGGCCCGAGCTGTCCGCCGGTGAGCAGGCCATTCTCCTGGAGTTGCTGCTCCGGACCCCCTACGCGCACACCCGCAGCCGGGTGCACCGCCTGCTGCGCCACCGCGACCGGCATGTACGCAAGCACGTGATCGCGCTGCTCGCCCGGGACGCCACGGGCGACGACGCGCAGTCCCTGTCGGCGAGCCTGGTCACGCTGACCGCCGCCCAGGACGTCCAGACCGTGCGGCAGGCGCTGCTGGCCCTCGGCCAGGCGCGGGCCCACTGGGCGTGCGGTGCCGTCGCCGCCTGCCTCGACCACCCGAACATGAACATCAAGAAGACCGCCGCCGGGGTCCTGGTCCGCGCGGGCACACCCGCCGCAGTGCCGAAACTGCTCTTCTGGCTCGGGCACCACGACAATCCGGGGCTGCGCGCCACACTCGTCGAGGCGCTGCGCGCCATCCTCGGCGACGCCTACGCGGCGTCCCTGCTTGCCGCCGCCGAACGCGCCGAGGACGGCCGTGCCCGCGAACTGCTGCTGGAAGGCCTCAGCCAGGTGCTGCCGGCCCGTTCGGTCCTGGCGCTGGACGACCAGGCGTCACCACTCGTACCGGCACTGCTCACCCTGGTGGCGGCCGGCCGGGTCGGCCTGGCTTCCGGGACGCTCGACGACCTGGCGGCACCACTGGCCAGGCACGGCATCACCCCACTCGCGACTCGGGGAACGGCACCGGACGGCGGCGCGGACGCCGAGGCCGGGTCGCTCCTGACCGAGGGCTGGAATCCCCCGGTCGCGCTGCGCATCGCCGAGAGGGACGAGCCACCGCACCCCGACCGGCTGCGGGAACTGCGGCCCATGCTGGCGGACTGGCTCCGCCTGGCGGAGTCCGCACCCGCTGCCCGGAGCCGTGTACTGCGGCTCACGCTCCGGCTGTGTCCCGCACCGTGGACGGCCGGGGAACTGACAGCCTTCGCCCGGTTCACCCGGGTCCTGCTCGACGAGCTCGCCGACGCCTCGGGCGGGAATCGCGACGACCTTCTCACGGTACTCGAAGCGGTCGCCGACGTGCTGCCGCCGGTGGAGAGGCCGGCGGTCGTCGGCGCGGTACGCGCGCTGCCTCCTACGCCGGCGGGAGAGCCGGCGGGAGAGCGGTCCACGCTGACGCTGCTGCGCCGTTGCGGTGCGGTACTGGTCCGCGCCGATCTCGAGCAGGCCCTTGCCGCGGCCCGGCTCGGTGCCGACCCCTGGCGGGCCGAGACCGCGGTACTGCGCGACGCGTTCGCCATCCCCCAACCTCCGGCGCCGGCCGGGGCGGGGGCGGGGGCAGGGGCGGGGGCCGCGTGGCGGACCGCGCTGGATGCCACGGTGCGCACGCCGAGCACCCTGGCGGAGTTCCGCCGCCGCGACGGGGGCGCTGTGGACTCCCGGGACCGCCTGGCCGCGCTGGTCGACGTCTACCCCACCGCACCCCCGGAGGTCCGTGTCGCCCTGCTCGATTGGATGGCGGCGCTCCAGCCCCTCGACGCACCGCCGTGGACCATCACCGAGACCGCCGGCACACCCGCGCCGGCGCCGCGCGTCACGCGGGCCGACGACCTCGACCAGCCGCGTTCGGCCGCGCTGCGAACGCGTCTGCTGGCCATGCTCCAGGCAGCCACCCCCGGCCACCGGAACACCGCGGCCCTGGCCCTGTCGAAGTGGCCCGAGCCCGAGATCCGGCTTTCCGTGCTTCGAGCGTTTCTCCACGACCGCGTCGACATACCCGTCGGCGTCGACCTGTGCCGTGCGCTGCGCGCACTCGGCGGGAGCGAACTCAGGGCCGACGGGATCCGGCGCGACAGGGTGGTTCTCGCGGCCGGGTATCTCGACCCGTGGGATCTGGGGCCGCTGGTTCCGCTGCTGCTGGAGTGGTGGGAGCACGGCCCGCCCGCCCTCCGCTCGGCGATTGAGTCGTCCGCTCTTGCTCGTGTCCCCTCCGACGTACTGGCGGAGGGCCTCGGCGACCGCCTCGACGCCGGCGCCTGGGGCTTCCTCGATCTGATCCTCGGCCGTCCGCTGCCGCGCACGCCCGCACTGGAGCGGACCTGCCGGCGGCTGCGCGCGGAGGGACGCGACGACCTCGCGGACGGGCTGCGGCTCGTCGACGGGCCACTGCGCGGCCCGGACGCCGACCGGGAGGACGCCGCCGCGCTGGCGGCGCTGCGTGACCGCTCCGCAGCCGTGTCGGCAATCGCCGGGCACCGTCCGTCGCGGCAGGAGCTGCTGCACCTGGCACGTACGGGCACTCCGGAGCAGGTACGCCGAGCACTCACGCGTCTGGCCGAGGAGCACCGCGGCCCGACTGCGGGCCAGGACCCCGGCTTGCGCAGCCTGATCGGCGAGTTGCTGAACCATCCTGAGCCCAAGGTGCGGCTGCACGCCCACCGGACTTCGCGGGCGATGCTGGACCGGCAGACCTACCTACGCCACACGTCGACCCTGCTGGACGACCCGCGGCCGGACGTGAAGCGCATGGCGATCCGGACTCTGTGCCACGCGGCCTGGGCACCGGCGGTACCCGCCGTGATCGGAATGCTCGAGCACCCGCGTCCTGCCGTCCGCAGGACGGCGGCCGAGGGGCTGATCAGGATGGGCGCGTCCGCTGTCCCCGCTCTCAGGCGTGCCGCTGTTCATGCGCGTCCCGACAAACGGTCCCTCTACACGGACGTCCTCCGGCAGATCAAGGCCGCCACCGACCGGTAGGCAGCGGCGTCACCGGCGTAACCGGGCACCGGCCGGCAGAAGGCCACCCTTGACGGGCCACAGACCAGCCTCAGGAAGTAAGCACTCGTCGGCTGTCGGACACCACCGCTTCGAAGCGTGCTGCTTTGCGGTCGACTTCGTCTACGTACCGGGTCTGTCAACGTTCGTTTTACAGTCCTGGGCCAGAGCCCAACATCTTCATCAGTCTTCTAAAACGCGTAGTGGTAGTAGCCGAGTGCGTTCTGTCCGCGCTTGCCGAGCAGGTGCGTCTCGGCGAAGGAACCGGTGTACCACTCCTCGAAGATCGCGCGCCCCGTGCCTGTTCCGCCGTCACGGGAATTGACATCTATGGTTCCCATGTAGATCGCGACGTGGTGCGTGTTGCTCTCGCTCGATCCCCAGAAGATGAGATCGCCCGGAACGGCTTTCTCGGCGGTTACCTTGCTGCCCTTCTTGGTCTGGCTGTCGGTGTTTCCCCAGCCGAATACGTCCTTTCCCGTGGCGAGTTCGTAGATCCATCGGACGAGTCCTGGCCCTGTGACCGCCACCCCAGACATAGGGTATGGCGGAAGGGCCAGGGGCGTTGTTCGGGCTGGCGTTGTACAGGTTGGCGTTCGCTTTGCGGACGAGATTCTTGTAGTAGTGATCCTGCTCGAGCGATTGTTCCCGCGATTGCGGCGCGTCGAACAGCCAACGGATGGTGTTGGCTACACGAGGGCCGGCATTCGGGCCAGTGGCACATGCTGCTTCCGATTCGACGGCCGCCGCGATGGCGAAACGCCGATGGGTACCGGCCCGACCAGCGGAAAAGACGGCCGGCTGGTACATCGACTCGTTCGGCGGAACGACACACGTTGTCTGCGTGTCGTGTCCGTAGAGCGCCGCCTTCGTCTCCGGACCGACAATCCCGTCGAGGACCAGGCGCTGACCGTGCGAGTTGAGCAGACTCTGCAGCTCTGTGACACATCCGTCGGCTTCACCGACCTGCATGAATTCCGGGCATTCCGCCGAATAGAGGTTGACCGGCGAGGGCGCCCCTGGCGTGTCGGCGACATCCCGGTACAGGGCCTGCTTGGTTGCCGGACCGACGATGCCGTCAGCCGCCAATCCAGCCCTGGTCTGGAATGACTTGACCGCGGCGAGTGTCTCCGGGCCGAATGCGCGGTCAATGGCGAGGCCGTAGCCGTGCCCGGTCAGCAGGCTCCGCAGGCCGTTGGCTCGGATGTTCAAACGCGCGAGGTGGAGGGTGAGCAGCGCCTGGGCGAGGGAAACCGGCAGGCATCAAGCACTGGCTGGTGGCGGCGCGAGCTCGGCTGCGACTTCGGCGGCGATCTCGATGGCCCGGCTGGCGAGTGGTGAGTGGGTACGTCCGGCCCGCCAGTGCAGGTAGATCTCCCGCGGCGGCAGGGATGGCCGTAGCTCGTGGACGCGGAGCCTGTCGTCGGATGGGACGTCGGCACCGCGGATGGCCAGCCAGGGCAGCACCGCCGATCCCAGGCCGGCTCGCACCATCGACAACACGGTGTCGTTGACGGCGGTGCGGAACACGATCTGTGGACGGGCGCCGCTGCGGGCGACTGCCTGCTCCATCAAGGGCTGGTCGCAGGTCAGCGGCCAGGCCACCATCGGTGCTCCGTCGAGCCGCTCCAGCGGGACCGGACCTTCGGGGAAGGTACCGCGGCCGGCGACCAGCAGGTACGGGTCGTCGAGCAGCTTGAGGTGCTCGACGTCGCCGTCGATGCGGCCGTCGTAGAACAGCAGGTCGAGGTCACCGATCTGCGGCTGCTCCGGCTCCTCCTCGGACAACCTGATGTCGCAGCCGGGGTGCTCGTCTCGCAGCCGGCGTACGACCGACGGCAGGATCACGTTGGACACGCTCTGGAACGTGCCGATGTCGATCCGGCCGTCTCCCGCCTTGAACCGGTCCACGGCATCGGCCAATGCCTCCGCCTTCGCCAGCAGTTCGCGACCGTGGGTGAGGATCACGGAGCCCAGCGGGGTGAGCCGTACCGGCTTGGGACCGCCCGGCCGGTCGAACACCGGACCGCCGACGGTCCTCTCCAACGCGGCGATCTGTTGGCTCACCGTCGACTGGGTGTACCCGAGGCGGGCGGCCGCCCGACCGAACGAGCCCTCCTCAGCGATGGCGGCCATTGCCGCCAGGTGGCGAAGCTCGACGTGGGTCACGAGGTCCAGCGTAGCGAAACCCATTGCCATGAGCGATCAAACTGATCGTAAATCATCGCTTTTCACAATGGAGTCGCGGGCTTTAGTGTGCCAGACATGACTACTCATCAAACCCACGGCGAGCAACTCTCCACAATCAACGGCGCAGAGTTGTGTGTCGAGACCTTCGGAGACCCCGCGACCCCGGCGATCATGCTGGTCGCCGGGTCGGCCGCCTCGATGCTGTGGTGGGACGCCGACCTGTGCGAACAGATCGCCGCCCGCGGCCGGTTCGTGATCCGCTACGACCACCGGGACACCGGCCGCTCGACCAGCTACCCGCCGGGACAGCCTGCGTACTCGTTCACCGACCTGACCCGGGACGTGCTCGGCATCCAGGACGCCTTGGGCATCGAGCGCGCCCACCTGGTCTGTCAATCGATGTTCGGCGGGATCGGGCACATTCTCGGGGTGGACCATCCCGGTCGGGTTGCGTCGCTGACGTTCGTCTCGAGCTCGACCGGGGCCGACGACCTGCCACCACCGTCGAGCGACCTGGCCATGCCGGCCGAGCCGGATCCGCCCGAGGCGGCCGCGGTCGTCGAGTACGTGGTCGCCGGCGCGAGGGCGTACGCCGGTGGCTCGCCGCACTTCGACGAGGCCGCGATCCGAGCGCTGGTCGAACGCGACGTGGCACGCGCCACAAGCTACGCATCGACTCTGGTCAACCACTACGCCATCGAGTTCGATGAGCCGGCCCGAGGCGGCTTCGGCGATATCGCGGCGCCGACGCTCGTGGTCCACGGGGACCACGACCCACTCCTGCCCCTGGCGCACGGCGAGGCGCTGCGCGACGCGATCCCCGGTGCGGAGCTGCTGGTCCTCAAGGGGGCCGGACACGACCTGCCGAGGCCGGTGTGGGACGACTTCGTGTCGGCCCTGGTGCGGCACACGGACGGAGGCCGCGCATGAACCGGCTACGGTCGGCACTCTGGCTGCCGCTCTTCGACGACCTCGCCGACCCGCGGGTGGTTGCGCGCCTGGCCGCCGACGCGGAGGAAGCCGGGTGGGACGGCTGCTTCGTGTGGGATCAGCTGGCCTGGCGGGCTCCGGTCCGACAGGTCGCCGACCCATGGATCGCGCTGGCGGCGATCGCGACCGCGACCGAACGGCTGCGGCTCGGCCCGATGGTGTCGCCCCTTGCCCGTCGACGGCCGGCCAAGGTCGCGCGGGAGACCGCGACACTGGATCAGCTCAGCGACGGCCGCCTCACCCTCGGCGTGGGCCTGGGCAGCGACCGGTTCGCCGGCGAGCTGTCCAAGACCGGCGAGCAGCTCGACGACCGACGGCGCGGACGGATGCTCGACGAGTCCTTGGCGATCCTGGCCGCCGCCTGGTCCGGCGAGCCGGTGCGCCACCGCGGCGAGCACTACACCGTCGACGACCTCACGTTCCTGCCGCGGCCGGTTCAGCGGCCCGGCGTGCCGGTGTGGGCCGCCGGATTCCCGGGCAACGCCAAGCCGGTCCGCCGGGCCGCCCGGCTCGACGGCTTCTTCCCGGCCAATCTCCAGCACCCGGATCAGCTCGCTGAAGTCGTCGGCACCCTCACCGAACTGCGCCATGGCGAGATGGTCTCGTACGACATCGCCGTCAGTCTGCCGCTCGGTGTCCATCCCGAGCCGTACGCCAAGGCCGGCGCGACGTGGTGGCTGCAGGAGTTCGAACCGGGTGTACGGCTCGACACCGTGCGCGGCGTACTCCGCGACGGCCCAGCGGCATAAGGAGGCGATCGCATTGTTCGACTACGACTCGGAGCTGGCGCGCTATCACGAGCGGCTGTGGGAGGCCGTCGACATCCGCCCCGGCGATCGTGTCCTCGACCTCGGCTGCGGCACCGGCCAGACCACCCGGGACGCGGCCCGAGCCGCGTCGCCGGGTACTGCGCTCGGCATCGACGTCTCAGGTCCGATGCTGGCGCGAGCTCGCCAACAGGCCGAGACGGAAGGGCTCCGCAATGTCAACTTCGTGCAGGCCGACGCCCAGACCCATACTTTTCCACCGGAGCATTTCAGTCTGGGCATCAGTCGGTTCGGCACGATGTTCTTCTCCGACCCCATCGCCGCGTTCGCCAACATCGGGCGAGCCCTGCGTCCGGGTGCGCGCTTCGTACAGCTGGTCTGGCAAGCCGCCGACCGCCAGGAGTGGCATGCCGCGATCCGGGCGGCGCTCTCCCCCGGGCACACGTCATCGACGTCGGCCGGAGCGGCCGTCGACCCCTTCACACTGGCCGATCCGGACGTCGTGGTCGGCCACTTGACCGCGGCCGGCTTCACAGCAGTGGACGTCGTCGACGTACACGAGCCCGTCTACTACGGCCCGGACGCCGACCGCGCGAGTGCTGCCGTACTCCAGCTGTGGATGGCGAAGGATTTGGTCACCGACCTGGATCCCGCGTCCGCCAAGCGCGCACTCGATCGGCTTTGCGCGACTCTCGACGCGCACGACACCGGCAACGGCGTATGGTTCGACTCCCGCGCCTGGCTGGTCATCGCGCGTCGGCGATGACCACCTGCGAGGGGCCGCCGCCGGAACGCGCTGCGTGAGTGGTCACAGCCATTGGCCCTGCCTATCGGTCGCTGAACTGGCCATCTCGTTCAACGGTTGGCCGGCGTCCCGTTCGTCCATGGGCGCTACTTGGCACATGGGTGCTCTGTCCGTCACCGCTGAGCGCTCTTCTCGACGCCTGGTGCGAGCATTGCCGGTCTGACGCGGTGTGCCTCAGCGCGAGGTTTCGGCGTCTGGGGGCGGGGCCGATTGGGTTGTGCCTGCGGCGTTGGCGTAGCGCGCGGCGAGTTCGGCGAACGCACCGGTCAGTTGGGGTGGACCGATGACTTGGATGTCGGTGTCGAAGTGGCCGATAGTGGTGGCAAGGCCGGTCCACGACCAGGAACCGAGGGACAGGCGACAGCGGTCGGGGCCGAGTTCTTCAACGATTCCGTCCTGCGCGAAGGGGGCCACAGCCTGCGCGGGGAGGTTGAGGATGACTTCGCCGCGGCAGGGCCAGTCGGTGGTAGAGCCGTCAGTTCCTCGGAATCGACCGGTGACGAACGCGGCTACGTCATCGCCGGGGAGATCGCGTGGGGTGAAGCGCGGGCCGGTCGGGGTGCGGGGGCGTATGCGGTCGACGCGGAAGGTGCGCCAGTCGGCACGGTCGAGGTCCCAGGCGATCAGGTACCAGTGGCCGCGCCAGGTGACGAGGTGGTGGGGCTGTGTCCGGCGGGGTTGCTCGGCGGGGCCGGTGGCGTCGTGCCCGTAGTCGAAGCGCAGTTCCTCACGGGCGTGGATGACGCGGCTCACCTCCATGAGGAGCCGCGTGCCGACCGGGGAGGCGTTGCCGGTCTCGGGTGACTGGACGGCAGTGACCTGCAGCATGTCGATGCGCTGACGCAGATGGGACGGCATGACCTGGCGAATGGTGGACAGGGCCCGTGCGGCGTCTTCGCCGATCGTGGCGCTGGTGGCCGCGGACTGCAGGGCAAGGGCCAGGGCGACGGCTTGGCCGTCGTCGAACAGCAGCGGGGGCAGTTGCGCGCCGGCATCCAGGCGGTAGCCGCCGGATGGCCCCTTGAAAGCGAGGATCGGGTAGCCCAGTTCCCGTAGGCGGTCGATGTCGCGGCGCACCGTGCGCGGGGTGACGTCGAGCCGCTCGGCGAGGTCGTCACCAGACCAGTCGCGATGCGTCTGAAACAGCGAGAGCAGCGCGAGCAGCCGCGAGGACGTCTTCTGCATGCTCACCATTCTGCCCGCATTACAGGACACAACCTGTCCGCTACCCGTGGAATGGTGCGTATCAAGATCCGCCAGAGAGGCCATGGCCCCTGGCCACGAGGTTGCCGCCCGCAAGGCTCCATCGCTGCGGCGGCGCACCTCGCCGAACCGCGAGCAAGGAGAAGGCCATGTCCGTCGCGACCACCACCCACCTGAACTTCCGGGGCGACGCACGGGCGGCGCTGGGCTACTACCAGTCCGTCTTCGGCGGGCGTATCGCCGCCGTCACGTACAAGGACATGGGCAACGCGCAGAACGAGAACGAGGCGGACTGGGTGGTGTGGGGCGAGGTGGCGGGCGACAACGGCTTCCACGTCATGGCCTACGACGTGCCCTCCCAGCTGCCCTGGGACCAGGGCAGCAACCCGTTCTTCGTGTCCGTGCGCGGTGACGACACAGAAGAGGTCAGTGCCCTGTGGCAGAAGCTGACAGAGGGCTCGACGGTGGTGCAGCCCCTGGGATCGTCGCAGTGGGCACCGCTTTACGGCATGCTCACCGACCGCTTCGGCGTGACCTGGGTCCTGGACGTGGTGGCCCCGTACAACGACTGATCCACATCCGACAGGAACAACAATCGGCCCGGGCCGCCGTGCGCCGCGCGGCGGCCCGGCAGAAGCGAACCGGAAAAGGGGACGGGGCACCATGATGTTCGGCAGGAACGGCAATCAGGACCACGACGAGTGCGCGCGCATGATTCACCGCGCTTTGGACGCGGGCATCAACTTCGTGGACACCGCCGACGTGTACGGCTGCAGCGAGACCGAGGAGACCGTCGGCAAGGTCCTCAAGGAGCGGCGCGACGAGGTGGTGCCGGCCACCAAGTTCATTGGACCGATGGGCGAGGGCCCCAACCGCAGCGGCAGCTCACGCCGCTGGATCATGACGGCGGTCGAGGGCTCGCCGCGGCGGCGGCAGACCGGCTACCTCGACCTGTACCAGATCCACCACTCCGATCCGCACACAGACATCGAGGAGACATTCTCCGCCCTCAGCGACCTGGTGCGTGCCGGGAAGGTCCGCGTGATCGGCTCCGCCAACCTGCCGGCCTCACAGATCGTCGAGGCCCGAGCGCCGCTCCGCAGAAGAACGCTCGCATGCGGTGGGTCCCCCACCACCACCTCACCGACAAGGGCAAGCTGGACGCCGTCGAAACGCTCCTGCCCGTCGCCGAGGACGTCGGCATGTCCCTCACCCACCTGGCCATGGCCTTCGCCACCAGCCACCCGGACATCACGTCCGCGATCACCGGACCGCGCATCATGGAGCAGCTGGACGACCTGCTCACCGGCGCCACCTGCACGCTCGACGACGACGTCCTGGACCGGATCGACGCGATCGTCCCGCCCGGCACCGACCTCGGCCCTCTGTACGTCTCCCGCACCCCGCCCTCCCACACCCGACCCGACCTGCGCCGCCGCCCGATCGACGAGCGTGCCGCAGCCTGAGCGTCCATGACCATCATCAGCACGCGCGCTCTCAACCGCGCGACCCTGGCCCGCCAGTACCTGCTCGCGCGCACCACCGCACCGGTCGAGGCGGCGGTGGCACACCTGTGCGGCCTGCAGGCCCAGGAACCGCATGAACCCTTCGCCGGCCTGTGGTCGAGATTGCACGCCTTCGCACCCGACCAGCTCGATCAAGCACTGACGGACCGGAACGTCGTGCGCACCCACCTGATGCGCCGCACCGTCCACCTGGTCACCGGCAACGACGCACTCGCCTGGCGGGCCCGCCTCGACACCATGCTGCGCCAGCGGGTGATGGCCACCTACCGACACGAACTCGCCGGCATCGACCCCGACGAAGTCGCCGCAGCCGGCCGAGCGGTCATGGCCGACCACCAACCCCGCACCATGAAGGACCTCGTCCAGGCACTCCAGGACCGCTGGCCCGGCCCGCCACGCCGCGCCCTGGGCGAACTCCTCGTCGCCGCACTCATCCCGATGGCCCAGCTTCCCCCGCGCGGTCTGTGGCAGACGACGGCCGGCGTGCGGAATCTGCCCCTGGCCACCTGGCTCGGACAAGACCTTGCCCAGCTGCCCGACGACGCCGGCGACCCGGTCGGACAGCAACTGGTGCGCCGCTACCTCGCCGCCTACGGGCCCGCCGCCACCGCGGACATCCGCGCCTGGAGCGGTCTGGCCGGTCTCCCCGCCGCGGTCAAAGCCATCCGGGACGAGCTGATCACCTTCCGCGACGAACACGGCCGAGAACTTCTCGACCTGCCCGACGCACCACGCCCGTCCCCGGACACACCCGCTCCCGTCCGGTTCCTCCCGGCCTTCGACAACGCGATCCTCGGCTACCGCGACCGCAGCCGCATCATCGATGACGCCCACCTCGGCCTGTCCGTCGCAGGCCAACGCGCCGTGCTCGTCGACGGACGCGTCGCCGCCACCTGGACCGTGCAGGACCAGCAACTCCGCATCACGCCTCTGCGGCCCCTTTCCTCCCAGGAACAGGAAGCTGTCGGAGAAGAGGCCCACAACCTGGCCACCTTCCTGGATCAGGGCATCGACTACGCAGAGATCACAGCCACCCCCGCCACCGTCGGCTGAGTGGAACAGCCGTTGGCGCTACGGTCGCACGGGACGCCGGGTCCAGATGCCACAGGTGCATGCCGCTGGAGACGTTCTCGGCGGTGAGGGCGGTGTGGTCCTCGAAGCCGAATGATCACGGCGTACGTCTCGTGTCCGAGGTGGGTCAGTCGCCCCCGCGACTGAGCGCTTCACTTGGCGACTCCCGCCAGGTGAAGCGCGTGGTCACAAGATGGCGCGGGTCCGCGAGTCCGGTGGTGCTCAGGTGCGCGTGTCCGAGGATGGTCTGCACGTCACGCGGCGAAAGCCGCTTGTCGCGGGCCATGCGCACGGCGGCGCTCGGAGCGCACCAGCGGCACCGGGTGTCGTGGCCGGCTGTGTCCACGTACGCGGACAGCGGGTGTGGTCGCCACGGCAACCGGGATGGCAGGGGCTGCCGTCCCGGTTGCCAGCCAGGCACCAGGCGCGGACGCAGGCCGGCGAAGGCCGCCCGGCGGAGTGGTGTCCGGGGAGTGGTGTCCGGGGAGTGGTGTCCGGGGCGTGGGTCCCGGACAGGCGGTGCGCAGCACCTTCGTCGGCCCGAATCCATGAGCCGGAATCCGCGCTCGGACGCGTACAACCTCAAGGGCACACCGCCAGTCCAACAAGCCGAGGACGAGCGCCTGATGGGCCGCCACGGATACGGCCGTCTCCAGCCGGAGACGATCCGCCGAGGTCATGAGCCCGGTGTCAGGGGAGAGGCCGACCATGAGACCGAGACTGACCGTCGGGGCGGCACGTGCCGCCCTGGCCTGGTGCGCCGCGCTGGGGCTGGGCCTTGGCCTGGCCGCCGCGCCGCCCGCTGCCGCCGCCGACCCCGCGCCGGAAGGCTACTTCACGGTCTACGCGCCGCCGAAGCACGAGGTGGCCCGCGCGGGCGCGGTGCCCAACGACGTCCGGTTCAAGGACGTCCAGCTCCAGTTCATCAATGCCCGTCCCCAGGCCGATCTGGTGAAGGACGTCGAGCTGGTGATCGACACCACCGGTGTCAAGGACATCGCGGAGTTCCGCTTCGCGGCGAACTGCGCTGTGGCAGGCGCGATCGTCACCTGCCCCGTCGGTGATGTCGAGATGCGCTGGAACGCCGATGAACCCGTCTCGTACGCCTACAAGGTCCGTGCCAAGGCCGGTGCGGCGAGCGGCGCCACGGGACAGATCACGTACACCGCCCGCTCGTCCAACACCCCGCTCGGGACGGAGAGCGAGCTCAAGACGGCCGTCACGGTCACCGAGGCGGCCGACCTGGTGCTGACGCCGCCCCCGCAGTACCGGATCAAGGTGACCCCGGGCGGGAGCGCCCCGTTGCCGCTGGAGGTGTCCAACGCGGGGAGCCAGACCGTGCCGCGCACCTATCTGCGGATCTGGGGCTTCGAGGGTGACAACCGGGCGGAGCTGCTCGGCAACTACACCAACTGCTGGTACCAGCCCCGCGACCCCAAGAACGCCAAGTCCCCGAAGGTCGGCGCCACGTGTCTGCTGGACACCCCGCTCCGGGCCGACTCGGCGCGCCATGTGCTGTCCCCGCCGCTGAAAGTCAGAATGGGCAAGTACGAGGAATTCAGCAGGCTTGAGTTCATGGTGCTGCCGAACGTCCCCGAGCAGCCCCGCGGCGTGCGCGGCACCTCCGGTGTGCTGAAGCTCGCGCCCAAGCAGCAGCCGAAGGCGGCGCAGGCCGCACCGCCGCCCCGCGAGATCGACGGCGGAGACAACTCGCACATCGTCGCGTTCGTCACGGGCCAGGTGGCCGATCTGGCGGCAGCGGGCGCGACCATGAAGACGCGCGTCGGCGAGCGGTTCACCGCCGTCGTCGGAGTGACCAACAAGGGCCGGGCGACGTATCGCGGCCTCCAGGCAGCCGTGCTGGTCGAGATCCCGCGCGGACTGAAGGTGCTCAAGCTCGACAAGCGGTGCAAGGCGACGGCCAACGCCGCGCGCTGGGAGAGATACACGAATCCCTCGTTCGGGAACGGCCCCGAGGACGACGCTCCCGTCCCCACGGGCGCGATGTACCGGTGCAGGGTCGTCCTGGGAGAGCTATTGCCGGGCAGCAAGCTCGTGCTCGGCTTCACGCTCATGGCGACCCGGACGCTCGACAAAGCGCGGGGAGTGATTTTCTTCGACGAGGGCAGGGCGGATCCCGGGCTGAACAACCTCGGCTTCCTGAAGGTCACCGCCACCGCGGCCGCCTCCGGCACCACCGGAGGCACCACTGGAGGCAGTACGGGGCAGACGTCCGGCGGCTCCGGCACGTCCGGGGGCACGAGCGGCATGAGCACCGGCGGCTCCGGCGGCTCCGGTGACCTCGCGGACACCGGCTCAAGCTTGACCGTTCCCGTCGCGCTCACCTCGATCGGGTCGGTAGGTCTTGGCCTGATCTTCTTCGCCGTCGCGAGGAGGCTGCGGCGCCGCTCTTGACGCCTGACCGGGGTCGCTGACACCTCGTCGGCGACCTGGGGAATCTCGTACAGATTGCCCAGGTCGCCGATGTGCAGAAGATGCCCTCGGGGGCATGACGGCGGTGAGAACCACGAGCCGCCGCACGGTCGTGGGCCTGGACGGCCAAAGGGTCAGTACTCGACTTCGCCGTAACCGCTTAGGTTGAGCGGATGGCTCATCGCATCCGTGTTGCTGCGTGTTCCGTCGTCACCCTCGCCGCCATGTTCGGCGCCGGTACTGGCCCGGCGCGGGCCCAGCCCCGCACCCCGTTGGAGGCACCGGCCCGGCCGGTACTGGCGCCGCTGGTCGGGCTGGCCGCCGAGCGCGTGCTGCTCGCGGATCAGGTCGCTGCGGCCAAGTACGGGACCGACTCGCCGATCGACGATCCCTCCCGGGAAAAGCAGGTGCTGGACGCGATGGCCGAGGAGGCACGCGGCCTGGGTCTGGATCCGGCGGAGGCGACAGCGGTCTTCAAGGACCAGATCGAGGCGAACAAGCTGGTCCAGCGGGAGCTCTTCCTGGCCTGGGACAGCGGCACCGCCCGGCCGCCCGAGCACCGGCCGACGCTCGCCGAGATCCGGCCGTTGATCGACAGCGTCAACCACCGGCTGCTCGCGGAGCTGTCCGCCACCGATGCCGTGCGCGACGAAGCCCGCTGCGTGGTCCGGCTCGTCACGGCCGAACGGACGGTGACAGGGCGGCTGCGGTTGAGCCCCCTGCACAAGACCGGGCTGCTGAGGGCGCTGCCTTCGGTGTGCCGGGCAGGCTGAACCGGGCGCCCGCGCGGTGTCGGCCTGCCCACCGGTCCCGCAACTCAGGAGTATGTGGGTCTCACACTGTTGATGCGCTGTGCCCCACGTCGCCGATCCAGTCCGCGGTCCTGCTGTGGTGCATCGGCCGGCAGTGCGAGGGGTGGGTGCGGGTCACGCACAAGAAGGTCGCCGACAAGCTGAACGTGGAGCGGTCGAACGTCACCCCGGGCCGTCGGCCGCCTGGAACTTGCCCCAGGACGTCTTCCCGGCCCTGCACGCTCCGCGGCCGCTGCGCAGCGTGCAGTTGGCGATGGCTGGAGGAGTCCCTCCAGGACGCTGCGGTCTCCCTCCTTGTGGCGGTCACCCTCGGCCTGCCGGTGTCCATCCGGCACGAGGCCGGCCGAGCCCCAGGCGCTTCAGGCGCGTACACGAGCACAGGAACGCGTCAGCCGAGCCTGTTGATGGAGAAAGGGACGCCATGGCGGACCCTGGAAAGAAACGGGGACAGGAGGCCGGAATGCCGAACAGACGCCTCCGCGGGCCGCAGCCCCACTGGGGCCCAAGCGGGAGACCCTGCGGGTGCCGGCTGCGATCGGCGCCATCGAGACCCACCGCGGCCCACTGCGGCCCTGACGACCACACCGGCCTTGGGGACCAACGGAACAGCCATTGACGCCAAGCAATTGATCTTGGTCGCGGGCTACCTGCCGCATCATTCGGTCGGGGGTATGAGCGACGGCGTGCCGGGTCGGCGCGGAGTGACGACACCGCACCTCGGCCCACTCGGAGTTGCCGCCGTGGTGCCGTGGTTCGGCATCCTGCGGCGTTAAGCATCAGGTGAAGATCCGTAGTTACGCAATTCTGCTCACGGCCTGCCTGCTGCCGGCCGTTCCTGCGCACGCCACTGACAAGGCTGTTCTGCCCGTCCAGAAGTCGGGGGCGCAGCTGGGCGGTACTGCCTGGCTCGACCGAGGATCTTCCGCCGAACCCCCGCACGGCACGGATCATCTGTGCTGGACGACCAAGATCAAGCGCTTGGCGTTACTGGCGGTTCCGTTGGCCCCCACGGCCGGACCTCCGTGCTCTCTCAGCCGGCGTGAAGGATCCGAAAGCGATCGGGTTCCGCCGGATCTCGATCAACGACTTGGATTGGCGCCCAAGCCCATTGCCAAACGCTGATGCCTGGCGTGCGGGAGAACCGGATCTGCCCGCGGGTGCCTTCGACTGCGACGCGCGGCCAGGATTCGGCAGTACGCGCCCGGTCCGCGCCGTGAGAACGCAGCACATCGGCGAGGACGGCGACCGTGTCGTAGCCCTCGAAGGCGACGAAGGAGGGCGCTTCGGCCAACCGCTCGCGGAGGGCCGTCTCGACTCGTGCACCGAGTGGGCTGAGGCGCTCGGGCAGGTAGCGCAAGAACGGGATCGCGGCGCTGTCGTCGCCCAGCAACGTCGCCCATTCAGCGAACTCCGGTTGCCCGGCCGGAGCACCAATCATGATCTCGGCGAGGCGCTGGTCGCGGCGGACGGACTTGACGATCGACACTGCCGGCTCCGGGTGGCCGACCAGAAGAAGGAGGGCTGTCGCGCGATTGTCGACGAGTTCGTCACACACGGCCGTGGGGGCGAGCGCGCGCATGTCGAGTTCGATGACAGTGCCGCCACGTGGAGCGAGGTAGTCCCGCAGAATGCGGGCCCCGGATGCCCAGTAGACACTCGACTCGGCTGCTATGGCGATTCGGCTGTGGCCCGCGCCGAGGAGGAAGTCTGCGTAGATCTGCCAGCCGTGGGACTGCGCCGGGGCGAGGCGCGCGACCCATTCCGTTGGCTGTTCGGTGAGCGCGTCGAGAACCGCTGACGAGCAGAGGAACGGCAGGCCGAGGGCGTCTGCCCTGGCGGCAGCGGCGCGAGCGACGACGCTGTGATACTCCCCCGCCAAGGCAGCCACGCCCATGCGAGCCAATTCATCTACGGCCGCCGCGGCCCTCTGTGGATCAGCCGCGGTGTCTCGGACCACCAGCTCGAGTGGTCTTCCGACGATCCCGCCGGCGTCATTGACTTCGCGAACGGCCAGCTCGAGTCCAGCGAGCAGGTGTCGGCCTGCCTCGACCCAGCCAGGCCGAGTCAGCGGAACGAGAGCGCCGATCTGAACGGATGGTCCATCAGGCCGCTCCGCTCCGGGTGGCGATGGTGGCGTATTCATGCGTTGGCGTCTCCCGTGTGATGATTCGGTTGCAGTTCGCCCGGATCGCAGAGTGGCAAGGGCCGGTAGTAGGCGTTCATCTCATCTCGCCGTGGCGGGCGGACCTTGGTGACCATGCCGGATATTGCATCCACCACCATCGCCAACAGGCAACCGATTATTGATTCGCTGAGCTGCCGGATCGTCAAGAAACCATCGTTTATTGACGATCCGGCACTCAAGATCGAAACGGCGTGAGACGCCTTCAATAACTCCTTCAAAAACCTTGACCTTCAACAACCGGACGGGCACCGTTTTCTGAGAAGACCCGGGGCATGAACGCGCCCCTGGAGCCGTCCGAACTCCTCACCCCCTCGCCGACCGCCCTCACCGACATCCGGATCGGCTACGCCCGGGTCTCGACGAAGGGCCAGTCACTCGACCGCCGGCTCGACGCCCTCAGCGCAGCGGGCTGCCGCCGCATCTTCGCCGGCAAGAAGTCCGACAAGAAGTCCGGGCAAAAACGACCTCCGCTCCGAGCTGAAGGCGTGTCATGCGTTCCTCGCACCGAGAGACACCCTGGTCGTGCCGAGTCTCGACCGGTACGGCCGCTCGCTCCAGGACCTCGTGAACATGGTCGCCGAACTCCGCGAACGCGGCATCGGCTTCCAGTCCCCGCACGAGGCGCCCGACACCACCACCCCCGGCGGGCGCCTGATCTTCCACGTCTTCGCCGCGCTCGCGGAACCGCCTGATCGCCCTCGGCCCCTCGTGCAGGGCTGCTCGCGAAGCTGGAGGCCCGGGACCGCGTGCAGCTGACCATCGCGGCGTACGAGGCGGGGCTAATGCGACGGTGAGCGCCGGGGCCGTTCCCGATCCGGCTGGACGACAGCTACGGCAGGGCGCTTGGCTGCCGGTCGATCCGCTCTGGTGCTGAAGGACGGCGTTGTCCAGCCCAAGGCCAAAGGCCATCGGGCATCAGGTATCGCTCTCCCGGGGCGGTGAACACCGGACCTCTCACGGTTGACAGCGGCCAGGGCAGGACGCTCTCCCACTCAAGGACCGGCACATCAAGTTCCTGGGCCGCTACCTGTTCAACGTCAAAGACAGCGGCCCCCGGCCAGGGCCTGCGTCCCCTCCGGGACGCAGGCGCCATCGACGACGCCGGGGACGAAGGCTGACAGCCCCGCACACCCGCCCCGCTCAGTGCTGGGCGGGACCGTTGGGGCCGGAGACAGCTCCGAGCTGGGCCAGACCGTCCAGGATGTCGGTGCAGGTCCAGTACTCGACGAACTTGCCGTCGGCCACGCGCAGGATGTCGTTGCCGCTGAAGGTGATCTTCGTGCCGGTGGGGGCGGTGGCGTGGGGGATGCCGCCGGTGTAGGTGGCGCGCATGGTCCAGCGTGCGGCGATCAGGTCGCCGTCGACGATCGGGCCGAGGTCGACGGTGATGGCGATGTCACCGAAGGTGGCCATGGTCTGCTCGATCTCGGGCAGCAGCCGCGCCGGGCCTGTGGTGGTCTCGGAGTCGCTGCCGTCGGGGCGTGCCTGGTGGACGACGAAGCCGGAGTCGAGGATGTCCTCGGCGTGACTGAAGTCGCCGCGCCACATCTCGCTCCAGCGGGCGTACAGGGCGCGCAGCTGCTCGGGGGACTGGGTGGTCATGGGTTCTCCCGTGTGTCGTGACAGAAGGATTCTGCATCACGCATAATCTGCGTCACGCAGATATAAAGGCAGAGGCCCGCTCATGTCAAACCGAACCCACGCGGAGGCGGTCGCGGCGGTCACCGTATCCGCCCGGCGCCACCACGCCGCCTACGTCCTGTTCAACCAGCCCATGGCCGGCCAAGGCTGGACGGGCCGGCCTCGTCGAGCGACAGCCCGACCCTCACGACCGGCGCGAGATGCTCGTCTCCCGAACGACTTCACCGACGAAGAACTGGACGGTGATCGAGCGACAACGAACAGACCGCACGAGGCCGGCCACCACGGCGTAACTCGCCGCGTGCTCGTGGTCCGATCTGACCGCGACGGGGTTCGACTGGGAGGCGTGGGAGACGCCGCAGTTCGGCACCCCGGACTACGCAACCGCGTACATGGAAGGCGCCCGACCTGGTGGATGAGGAGCTCGGTCAGCTCAGGCCCTTGGAGTTCGACCTGTCGGGCCGCGCCAGCCTTCGGTATCGACCTCGAAGTAGAACCAGACGTCTTCCTCGTCCCAGTAGCAGCGCATCCATGTCGTCACCAGGCCGTCATGCCGAGCCATCCCACCCCGGGCGATGCCGATTCGCTGTCTGAGGTGACAGGCCGGCGCGACCTGCCAGTCGGGCGTGTCCGGCCGACGTGGCCCGTCTACTCGTCGTCATCGCCGCCGGTGGCGGTGGCGGCCAGGAACGTCCCGGGCTGCTTCTTGACCAGTTGCATGGCGGCTTCGGCGTCCTCCAGGGAGGTGGACAGCAACTCGGCGTGCCGGCCAGTGGCCTTCTGGAGCTCGGCGAACCGCTGGTAGAGCCTCTGGGCCTGGGCGTGCTTGCCCTCGCGCTGGGCCGCGGCGATGCCGCGGGAGAGCTTTACGAGCTCCTCCCTGGTCTTCGTAGTCAGGGAACTGATGACCAGCTCGCGCATTTCCTCCTGGTCCGGCAGGGGGATGCGCGTCAGGTTGCTCTCACCGCCGAAGCGGCTGACGAGCTCGCGCAGCGCGGCCAGGGTGGCGGCATGCTGCCGGTGGACGAAGTACGCCCCGCCGGTGGCCCGCACACGGATGGCGCCGAGGGACTCGACGTAGCGGCGCACCACGTTCCGCAGCTTGTCGCCGGTCAGATAGGTGCAGCGACGCTGGTAACTGGCGTCGATGTCCGCCAGCATCGCGCGCACCCGGGCCTGCTCCGCCTCCGGGAGCCGGGCGATGGCGGCGTTGTCCGGCTCTACCTCCAAGGTGCCGGAGCCTTCCGCGGCGCCCTGGCGGTGGTCTCGGTGGAAGGTCGCGACGCCGATCCCCGTGTCATAGTTCAGGCTGGTGTTCAGCGGGTTGCGCACCTCCCGCACGACGTGCCGGACGATCTGCCCGCCGTCCCGGCGAACGTGGCGCACCATCAACGTGGCGGAGCTGCCGCGAAACAGCCGGTCGGCCTCCTTGCGGCTCCTGGCGCGCGTGTGGGCGGGGCCGGTCGCGGACGGGTCGTCCAGGGGGTAGGACGCCTTCACGCCGTCTGGCCCGGTGACCTTCTCGTAGGCGTCCACCTGGCGCACCGGCGGAGGGAGGAACTGCGGGTCGAGCTCCAGTTCCTTGAACCAGGCTTCCAAGGTGACCGGGGTGACCTCGCCGTCGAACACGCTGTAGAGCACCAGGTGGCCAAGGAGCGGGGTCTCGCCGCTGTCCATAGCCGCGGTGCAGGCGCCGAACGCCGCGTCCCCGGTGGCGGGCTGCGCCGTCATGGTCATCAGTTCCCTTCGTGCAAGATTCGTACAAGAACCGCCGTTTGTGTCGTGTGCGGTGGGTGGCTGCCGGCGGAAGTCAGATCACGCGGAAGAGGTCGGCGGCGGCGCGAACGTCAGTGAGGTCCTCGATGGAGCGGAGGTTGTCGCACAGGGCGTCCAGGACCGAGCCGGCTTCGGCGGCGCGCGGGGCGCCGATGGCCACACCGAAGACCCGGAAGCCCAACAGGTGCTTGGCGTCGTTCCAGCCGCGCATCCATTCCTCGGTGACGCCGCATTCGTCGTCGGTGATCATCACAATGTCGCCGCGCGCGCGGGCGGCGTCGTTGAACTCCGCCTCCAGCAGGTCGCCGGCCGCTGTCAGCGGCGTCTGGTAACTGGTGCCACCGCCGAGGAAGGTCTCCGCGAAGTCGAGCACCTGGGCGATGCCGGCGGGCCGGTCGGCCGGGAAGCGGAAGACCCGGAGCCGGCCGGCGGAGGAGAACAGGATGCCGACGAAGTCACGCTTGGCGCGGCGGGCCTGATCCAGCAGCGCCAGGGCGCACGCCTTGGCCCAGGCCTCCCGGGTGACTCCGCCGGGCCCTGCCTCGTACATGGAGTACGAGGTGTCCACGCACGCGATGATGGCGCCCTGGCCGGTGGTCTGCTCTCCCTGGCTGTCGTAGAGCATCAGCTCCCCGGCGGCGTAACGCGCGGCGAACACCGCACGCAGCTCAGGCAGGCCGAGGTTGGCCAGCTCGGAGGGGACGACGCGGGAGAGGTCATTGCCGAGCGTGACGCCGACCAGCTCCCCGGCAGTGTTCTCCACCTTGCGGGAGCGCTCACCGCTGGCCATCTGCCGGAAACGGCCGATCAGCTCGGCCCACTGTGCGAGACGGCCGGTGCGCAGCCGCTCGGCGAGCTGGGCGCGCCGGCCGAACGGCATCCGCTCCAGCTCGCCGGGGCCAACGCCCCATGCCCGCATCAGCGCGGCCTCCTCCCGCGCGGCCTCGGCGGACTTCGCCGCCGCGTTCCGCGCGGCGGCACGGATACCGGGGGCCGCCGCCGCGAGGGCCTGCGCGGCGTCCTGGGCGGCCTGCTGCGCAGCGGCTTCGGCGGCCTCGGCGGCCTCGATCGCCTGCTGTACGGCGTCGGCGGCCGGGGCCGGTACGGTGCCGTCCCCATCGGACCAGTCCGCCCCGTCGGCGGCTTGCTGGAGCGCCTCCCCCACGGCGGTCGCCGCGTCGTCGGCGTCCTGCTGGGCCTTCTTCGCCTGCTCGGCCTGTTCCTGGGCATCCCGGGAGCGCTCCAGCATCCGGCGCAGCGCGGCGGCCTGGGCAAGCACGCCCATGGCGGCGGCGTAGGGGTCGCCGGCCGTCTCGCGGCGCAGCTCGGCGAACTCCGGTGAGTCCACCAGTGAGGTGATGACCTGGTGATTGACCAGCCGGGAGGGGTCCATCTCCGCGCGCTCGCGCAACCGCGGGCTGACCTTGTAGGCGGCCAGGAAGGCATCGTTCAGGAGGTCGGTGGTGTGGTCGTAGCGCTCGTTCAGCTCCTCGGCCAGATCGCGCAGTCCGGCCGACTGCTCGTAGGTGTCGCGCCAGGCGATCCGGTCGAACCGGTCCGCGACCACGGCGGCGGTGTGCCGCTCGGGAGCGGCGGCGGCCAGGCCCAGCCACTTCCCGGCCCGGCTCGCCAGCTCCTTGAGCTTGCTCAGTGTCGTGCCCAGTGTCTCGCCCATGGTCCTGATTCCCCGGTGTTCAGAGCTGGGCCTGCACCATGCTCGCGTCCACGCCGAGAGCCTCGGTGAGAACGCGGGCGTGGACGGCGCGCTGGCGGCCGATGACCCGGTCAATGGCGGCGGTGGAGCGGCCGGCGACCGCCGCCTCGTTGCGCAGATTCTCCAGCCGCTTCCCCGCCCTGGCGAGCTTGTTGTGGGCCTCCTTGATGACCCATTCGCTCAGCGCCTCGCGGGACTGTCCGGCCATGGCGTCGAGCTGGGACTCCAGCTCCTCGATGGCGTCGGCGAGGTCGAGCGCCTCCTTGGCGTCGGGGTTGACCAGTTGCAGCACCTCGCGCTCGACGGTCGGGCGCTCGGCGGGGGAGCCCCACAGCACGTGAGTCAGCACCGCCAGGTCGGTCTCGGCGACCGCCGGGCGGCCGTCGAGGTACGCGGACGCCTGGAGCAGCCCCACCGCCTGCCGCCAGCGGCGGTCGGAGGCGACGAGTTCCTTGCGGCGCAGGGCGGCCCGCAGCGTGCACACCGCATCCACGATCACGTCGGGGACGTCCACGGCCGGGACCGCTTCGGTCACGGCGTGCTGCAACGCGGCCAGCTCGACCGTGGTCCGTATAGGTGCCGCCTGGCGGCTGACGGCGGAGCGGACGAGCGCGGCGAAGTTCGAGGGGTCGGCCAGGTAGCCGACTTCGATCCGCACCAGCAGCCGGTCGTAGATGGCGGCTGAATCCTCCCCGCTGGGCAGTTCGTTGCTCGCCGTGATGGCCCCGATCAGGGGGCAGCGGATCGGCTCGCCGCCGCTCTCGGGGTGGTAGATCCGCTCGTTGAGGTAGCCCAACGTCTCGTTCAGCGCCGCCGTGGAGCACTTGAAAATCTCGTCGATGAACGCGACGTGCGCGGTCGTGGCGCGGCCGTCGTAGACCTGGCGGTACTCACCCCGGGCCAGCGCGGCGACGTCGATGGGACCGAACATCCTCGTCGGCGCGGTGAACTTCGACAGGAGGATCTCCCAGTAGGCCGCCCCCTGAACTCGGCCCGTGAGATCCCGGGCCAGCTCGGACTTCGCCGTTCCGGGCGGGCCGAGCACCAACGAGTGCTGCCCGGCCAGCAGGGTCACCACCAGCGTCCGCACCACGTCGGCCCGCTCGTAGAAACGGTCCGACAGCTCGTCGCTGATCGCCCGCAGCCTCTTGGCCGTGTCCTGCGCGTCCTGCGCGTCCTGCGCGCCCATATCCAGCTCCTTGCCTGTGACGCCCGGTTGGGCTGGCAAGTCATACTTACAAAAACGCCCGTTCTTGCATACCCAGGGCTGGGGAACGGCTCTCTCGGAACTGCTGTACCGCCCTCTCTCGGAGGACGGGCGTTCACACGGTGAGTGGCCCAGAGCGCGGGAAGGAACCATGGGACCATGACACGCGGCTGCCTGGGGAGCAGTCAGCTGGTGTCCCGTCCCTGCCCGACTGAGGCACTGACCGCGCCGTGCGGTGGCCAGGGCCGGCCTCGACGGCGCCCGTACTCCTCAAGCGGACCTGGCAGGTCCACGAGCAACTCGGCTACTTCCTGCTGTACGGCTCGTTCGAGGCCAACGGTGACCTGGGCGCCTTCTGCTCCCGGTGCGGCTACACCGTCCACGACCCCGGCGAGACCGGCTCGCTCGACCGCGTCGGCGTGGCCCAGGATGGCGCGCGGGCCGGACCACAGCGCGACCGGGGCGCGGCACCCAGGTCCTGCGGTGGAGCACCGCTGACCGTCGCCAAGCAGTACATCGACAACCAACAGCACCCTGCTGACTGAGGGCAACACCCCGAACCCGTACTCACGTTCGGCTCAAAGCAGCTCCAAGATGGCTTTCACCCCCGCCGCAAACGCCGGAGCACTGGCCAAGATCCAAAGGTGGACGCCGGACGCTGGGGCTCAGCAAGCAGACACCGAAGGGGCCTGCCAGTGGCCACACCTGCCCCGGCGCCCGACCATCGGCTCGCTCTTCGCCGGGGGGATGCCGCCGTAGGTCCGCGTACATGCCCCGTTGACTGAACGAAGCACGGAGATTCCGCAGTTCAGGGGCGGACGCCGGCTTCGGCCGCTACGGTCACCGGTCGCGACGAACGATCGTGTCCCCGGGCGGCACCTGGCCGTGTTGGTGGTTCCTCGGTGGGGTCGGCTGGTGGAGACCGGCTACTGGTACGAGCCCAATGGCTGGTCGCTCCCGACGGTGTGACTGTGGAGGCGGTCGCCGGCTATTCCCAGGAGTTGCTGGTGGCCGGGCACGCACCGTCGACGGTCGCTCCTATGGGACGGGCCTGCCTAGGGCCTGTTGTGAAAGTCGCGCTTTCATGCCCTCGCCAATAAGCCGAGTCGATTGTGGGCGGACCCTGGGACGTTGAAGACAGGGCCCATGTCTGAAGCCCTCAATGTCGCGACGGCCTGGTGCCGGCTCTTGGAACGCAGGCCGGGCACGCGGGGAGCCATGCATGACTCGGGTCTTCACAAACTCGGCTGACCAGGGCGGACACTCCCAATTGAGCAAGTGCTTCCCAACGACGTGGAGATCATTCCCCGAATAGATGAGGCCGGCAACAGCACGGCGGCGCAGGAGAACCGAGTGCTCAACGCCGTCCTGGTGCTACCGTCCGATCATGCTGCGGGCGGAGGATTGATGGAGAGCATCACAAAGAACCGGCAGCCCGTTGAGGCGCTTCGCGCGATGGTCGCCCGTGCCTACGGCCCGGAGGAGGTGTGCGACGCGGGCGAGAACTGGGTCAGCGAACCGGGCGACGGCTGGTTCAACGTGGCCTATCGGATCCGGCTGCGATCCGGCGCGCAAGTCGTCCTCAAGATCGCGCACCGTATGCCGTCTATCAACTGCCGCCTCGTCCACACCTGCGGCCGTCCCGGCTTGATGCCCCGCGGCAGCAGCGGTTCAAGCCGGGCCCACTGGCCGTTGGTCAGATCCCCACGTCCCACAGAACGTGATCATTCACGGTCGAGATCAACTTTCGCAACAGGCCCTAGGCCCCCGGGGCGTTCGCCAGCCGGCCGCGCAGGCGGGCCGCGTCCTGGGCGGGCGGCAGGCCGTAGGCGCGCCGGTACTCGCGGCTGAACTGTGTCGCGCTGGCGTACCCCACCGCTTCCGCGGCCTGCGCCGCCGTGGTGTCGCCGGAGAACAACTGCCGCCGCGCTTCCTGTAGTCGGAGGTGTTTCTGGAAGCGGAGCGGGCTCATGCCGGTGGCGGCCTTGAAGTGGCGGTGCAGCGTGGCGGTGCTCATGTGCGCCACCGCCGCGATCGTGTCGACGGTGAGCGGCTCGGCATAGTGCGCGCAGATCCACCTGGCCGCCGCGCGGACCCGGGCGGCGCCGGAGTCGGCCAGCGTGAGCTGGTGCAGGAGCGGGCCGAGTGGGCTGCCGAGCAGCCGGTAGAGGATCTCGCCCTCGATGCGTGCGGCCAGCGGGCCGATGTCGTCCGGGGTGTCGAGCAGCCGCACCCACCGGTTGACCGCGTCGACGATTTCCGGCGTCATCGGCGCGGAGACCTGCCCGCCGGGACCGGGGAACGTGCGCGGGTCGGGTCCGTCCAGTTCCAGCAGGAGTTCGGCGAGCACCCGGCCGTCCAGGTGGAGTACCGCCGAACGGTACGGCAACTGCTCGAACGTGGCGGTGACCGGCATCTCGACCGAGTTGAGGAACATGTCCCCGCGTCCGATCGTCCAGCTCAGGTCGCCCGCGATGCTGCGTTTGGAGCCGTCGGCCGTGAAGCAGATCATCGGCTCGTACAGCAGGTCGGTGGGGGCGACGAACCCGTCGAGCGAGACCAGTGTGAGCCGTGGCACCGCGCTGTCGGACCACAGGCCGTCACTGTGCCGGACGACGGCCGCCGCGAGCTGATCCAGCTGCTCCCGCATGAGCGCTCCCTTACTGAGACCGACTGAGAGGATTGGGCAATCCTATGCGGCAGTAGCCCCATGACCGCGAGGTGGTCGCACTCCTAGCGTTGACGGCATGACACAGCACCACAAGAACACCAGCCTCCCCACCCGCAAGCTCGGTACGCAGGGCCTGGAGGCCGGGGCGATCGGCCTCGGGACGATGGGCATGACCATGGCTTACGGTGCCGCCGACGAGCCCGGCGGCGTCGCCACCATCCGCCGGGCGTACGAACTGGGCGTCACGCACTTCGACACCGCCGAGCTGTACGGCATGGGTACCGGCAGCAACGAGCAGCTGCTCGGCCGCGCTGTGAAGGACTTCCGCGACGACATCGTGATCGCCACCAAGTTCGGCTTCGACCTGAGCGATCCGCAGAACGTCGGGGTCGCGCTGGACAGCCGGCCGGAACACATCCGAGAGGTCACCGAGAACAGTCTGCGCCACCTCGGCACCGACCACATTGATGTGCTGTACCAGCACCGCGTCGACCCGGACGTGCCGATCGAGGACGTGGCGGGCACGGTCGGCGAGCTGATCGCCGAGGGCAAGGTGCGGTACTTCGGGCTCAGCGAGGCCGGGCCTGACATCATCCGGCGCGCCCACGCCGTCCACCCGGTGTCCGTGCTGCAGACCGAGTACTCGGTGTTCGAGCGCGCTGTGGAGGCCGAGGTGCTCCCGGTGGTGCGCGAGCTGGGCATCGGGTTCGTGCCGTACTCGCCGCTGGGTCGCGGCTTCCTCACCAGCACGGTGAAACCCGCCGCCGAGTACCCCGCGGACGACATGCGCAGCTGGGACGACCGCTGGCAGCCCGGCAACTACGAAAGGAACCTGGCCGCCGTCCGCGAGCTGACCGCGCTCGCGGACGCCCAGGGCATCACGGTCACGCAGCTGGCGCTGGCCTGGCTGCTGGCCCAGGGCAATGACATCGTGCCGATCCCGGGCACCCGCAGCTCGCGGCGGGTCGCCGAGAACGCCGCGGCAGCGCACATCGCGCTCACACCGGAGGACCTCACCCGCGTCCAGGAGATCCTGCCGCGGGGCGCGGCAGGATCCCGCTACCCCGAGGTAATGATGCCGTCCTGGTGACGCCCAGCCCCCGATGCGGATCGGGGCGACCCCGGATGACCGGCGTCGCGGGGACACGAGGTTCACGATCACCGGTACGGGGCCAGCGACAACCGGCCATCAGCACGCGACGGCCGGTCTGGACATCGTTCTCCAGGTGTCTGCGAATCTGTCGGCAGGAGGTCGCGCGGAACCCACGCGACTCTCGTGCCGACGGCGTTGCGTCATCGCGGCGGTGGACCGACACGTCGCAGGAAGCGGTCATTCGCCGGGCCTGCACGAACGAACCACCGGTAGTTCAGAGAAGCGGACTTCCACCCTCGTATGATCCTCGCGCTGATCCCACCAAGCCGGACCTGACGCCGCACTCACCGAGGTCGAAGGCCGCGCTGCGGTCGCCACGCGGGCCGACCAGCTCCAGCGCCCCGCACACGAAGCTGCTGATCGACGGGGTGTTGCGCACAGGTTGCCTTCGGTAGCGCGAAGGCCACGGAGGTTCAGGCGCTCAGTGTCGGCCCCGCCTCGCGCTGCCGAGCCTGGGCGCTGCCGGCGACGACCGCGCCGCCCCCGCCGCCCGGCAGCCCCGGGCGGTGGCCCTGTCCTCGTTGCCGGGAGAAACAGCGAACCGGATCAGCGTCCAGTGTCGTGGTCTGGACGAGTTGTCGGCGTTCGCGTGAAAGTACCCAGCTCGGTACACGGAAACGTATCCGGCACGCTGGACGCCGGAGCGCTGGGGCCATCCGACAGCCGGCCGGCCCCGGGACTGTGGCCGCGGTCAAGGGTTGGGCGCAGCCCCATCACAGCGCGACGCCCGTAGAGCGCTCTTGACGGCGTCCGCTGGTCCCGCATCCTGGAGACGCGGGTGGCCCCAGCACCCTCACCCGGGTGTACGTCGACACGAGTTCCCCCACCGAACGGGACACCTGGTCGCCGCTGGTCTTCCACGTCACCGTCCACCGGTGGGACCAGCCCTCGCCCAGCTCCAAGTTGGCCCTGCCGACTCCTGGGCAGGCTCGCGCTCGGTCCCATGCCTTCAGGAAAGCGTCCGTCGGCACTGCGAGCGCCGGATGCTATCGCTGCGATCCGGCTTGCTGTGCAGTTGGCCGGCTCGACATCTCTTCGGTGTCCGGGCCGGCGTTATCGGGCCGGTGTCGTCGTTGGGGCGCGCGCTGCTCACCCTGATCAGACGGGATGCGAGACTGGTCGGCCGTGAACGGCACAGAAGGAGGCGGACGAGATCGTGCGACAGCGACGGGGGTCCACATGCCTGGCGGCATTGGCCATGGCGGCGACCGTGACAGTGACGGCCTGCTCCCACCCATTGCGGGACCTCGGCCCGCTTCCCACGCGTTCCTCGGGCCTGCCGGTGCCTGCGGACACGGTGGTGTCGGAGCTGACCTCGGCTTTGGCGGCGGAGCGTGTCACGCTGAAGCGGACGCCGCAGGATCGGATCGCGATCGAGTGCCAGGAGAGCCTGACGGGTGAGCACGATTCGGCGACGGCGGACGCGGCCTTGAAGTCCGGCTTCGCCCGCGCCCGTTCGAGCCACGGTTGGCAGCCCGGCCTGGACCTGGGCAGCGGATCGCTCAGCCTCCGCAAGGGCAACTGGACCGCGGCGGCCACGCTCCCCGGCGCCGGGTCGGCGAGTTCCCCCACGACGCTGGTCGTGATCACCCTGGTGTGCGACGGCGCCCGCTCGAAGTCCTCGCCCCGCACAGGCTCTCCGGCACCGGCACCGGCACCGGCCCCCACCGCATCGTGATCGCTGAGGGCATGGCCTGGCCAACTTGGCCAAGTACGATCCATCACCACCTCTGACGACCCCTCGTGCAGCGCTCTGGCGGCAGGCCGTTCCCCTATTCCCGACGTTGAATGCGAGGCCCTGACGAGCACTCCCACGCCCCGCCGACCGCGCCGCCCCTTCACCGGCGCCGCCGCGCCCGGGGCATGACGCACGCGGAGGCTGCGGTCGCGCTCGAAGACGCCCGCCTTCAGGAGCGGCAGACTCGCGGAGTGGGAGCGCATGTGCGACATGAGGTCGCTGAAGATGAGAGGAGTTGGGCAGTGAGACGCCAACTCCCCGACCCGTGACCGATGGTCGGTCCC
>NZ_JBIUBL010000038.1:0-66996 GCF_044548015.1 Streptomyces sp. NPDC052236
CTCCTCGGCCAGCACCGACACGAGCTCTTCACGCCCCACCCGGGCCCGCTCGACCCGCTCCCGCGCGGCATCCACCTCCGCCTGAGCCTGCTCCAGAACCTCCGTCCAGGACTCCAGCTCCTGCCTCGCCCGCGCCTCACGCCGTTCCATCAACCCCAGCACCGACGGCATCGCACCCTCCTCGACCCACAACAAGCCGTCCGCTGCCTGCCCCTACCCCGTCGCGATCATGCCCCGCACACGAAGAAGCCCCTGCTCATCGAACAGGGACTCCCTTTGCCACAACGCACTAAGCAACGCGCGAGACCCCCACGTCTGCGCGATCAACTCTGGTCAAGCGCCCTTGTGCGGCTTCCGCCTGCCCGTCGATTTCTTGCCGGTGGGCTGCTTCGTTGCCGGGGCGGGCTTTTGCGTGGCGGCGGTGGTCTTCTTCGCGACCCGTTTCCTGGGCATCTCGTGGACGGTGGCGTGCTCACCGGTCTCCCCGCGTGCTGCTCGCGCTGCTTTCACGGACTCGTTCAGCGCGGCCATCAAGTCGAACACCGGCGCTTGTGGTGCCTGTCCCTGTGTTGCCGGGGCAGGTCGCTTGCCTTCGAGCTTGGCGTGGATGACCTCCTCAAGCGCCTCGGTGTAGTGGTCGGTGAGGCCGCTCAGGTCGTCGGCGGTCAGGGCGTCGGTCAGTTCCAGCGCGCTCTGGAGCTCGTCGTCGGGAACACTCCCTTGCGGCGGAGCGACGACGGAGGGCGAGCGGATCTCGTCGGCCGCCAAGAGCTGGTGGAGAACAAGAACGCCGTCTTTCACCCGCAGGAGCCCCAGCCGCTCACGGTCGCGGAGCGAGTACCGGGCGATCGCGGCTTTCGCATTGCGCTGCAGCGCCTTGACGATCAACGAATAGGGCCTGGCGGCAACAGCTCCATGGGCGGCCAAGTAGTACGCCTTGCCGATGCTGAGCGGGTCGATGCTCTACACAACAGGGTCGTGGCTGGAAAACATCAATCCCCTCGCCTGGGACGACACCGCGTGGATCGACACCGACGTCGGCCTTCAGGTCCACAGGGCTTGGGCAGAGAGGGCTGCACGCAGGTTCCTGGCTGATCCTGTTGCTGTGGCGATGGTGATGGAGCGCGTGGCCAGGTCGGCTGCCGTATCCCGGTCGCCGCAGGCCGCGTAGATGCGAGCGCTGGCGGTCAGCATCTCGGCTGAGCCACGGACCATCGCGGCCGGCCAGGCGGCGCGGGCTTCATCGAGTGCGCTCCTGCCCGTGCTGAGGAAGGACGTGTTCCGCTGGACGAGGCCGACCATGGCGTGGCCGACCCATTTCCCCAGTTCGGCAGGGCCCAGGTAGCCGATGTAGGGGGGTTTCTCGCCGTCATCGGCGCGCTCCAGCAGGCTCCAGGCGGTGCTGAGGTCGCTCTGCGAGGGGCGGGCGTGGCCCAGGCAGGCGTGGTGGTGGGCGCGTACGGCGTGCAGCCAGGACCGTACGGCGGGGTGGACCTTGGTGCCGCACAGGCCAAGGGCAGCTTCGGAGAGGGTGTGGGCGCGGCGTTAGTGGCCCTGGTCGGCGAGGATGCGGCTCATCTGCCCGATCAGGTAGGTGCAGGAGGACAGGTCGCTGGCTTGCCGGGCGTGGGCGGCGGCGTCGCGGTAGTGTGCGGCGGCGTTCTCGGACATGCCCAGGTCGTAGGTCAGGAATCCGACGAAGCCGCCGGTGTCGGCTGCCAGTGCCGCGATCTGCTGCCGCTCGGCCGGGCTTTTCGCGCTCGCGTGCCAGGCGAGGATCTGCTGGTGGTGGTCGACGGCCTGTGCGTAGACGGCACTTGCTCCGCGCAGGTTGTCCAGACGGCCGTGGGCGGCTCTCAGCGCGATATGGGCATCCATCAACTCCCGGCCGTCGGCGGCGGTACTGCCCGCGCCGAGGTTCGCGACCATGGCGGCGCCAACAGCGCCGGTGGTTTTGAGAAAGTCCCTGCGCCACACGTCGTCCCATTCCTGGAAGAGGGTGTCCGCGGCGCCGTCCGGAGCCGTTGCGGCTGCCTCCCCGCTCAAGCGCTGTCGTTGGGCATCGGCCAAGGACACCAGTCTGCCGCCCGCACCGAGTACGTTGTCCAGCCCCCTGGCGATCAGAGGTGTCGGGAATCGTCGCTCTCGTTCGAGGTCATGGATCGTGCTCTTGCCGCAGGAAGCCCGGCGTGCGAGTTCACGCAGCGTCAGGCTCCCTCTTAATCGCCGCAGTTCCGCGGCGAAGGTCTCCTCGCCGGCTTCTGGCATCACTACCTCCACGGCCCGTGCGCTTGTCCCCTTGTCCGCGGCTGCTGCGGACAGGCCCGCGCTGCTGTAACCAGCACACACCCCCAGACGTCGGCGCAGGCGGCGTTCGTCGTTTTGCGGACAAGTGCGGACAGCCGATACCTGCCCATGAGCCGTGTGCGTGGCCAGCATGGTGGTCACGGGCCATGAGGCGCCGGGATCCCACGGGCCTGTCCGGAGCCGTTCGAAGGAGGACTGGTTATGCCCAAGGTCGCGCTGCATGGCAGTCCAGGGGCCGGCAAGAGCACGTTCGCCACCCTGCTCGCACAGGAGGTGACGGCGGCCGGCGCCCACGCGCTGAGGCTCAAGCTGGGGGCTCCCCTGTATGAGTTGCAGGCCATCGTGTACGCGATGGCCGGGCGTCCTTTGCTGGATGGTGGTGATCAGGACGGCCAGTTGTTGAACACGCTGGGCTCCCATCTGCGGCGGATCAACCCGGACGCGCTCACCGAAGTGTTCACTCGGCGGGTGCGGCAGGCCGAGCAGATCAAACCGCAGGCCGTGCTGGTGTGCGACGACCTGCGGGCAGCGGACGTGGAAGCGGTCACCGGCCTGGGCTTCGACCTGGTGGAGATCACCGCGCCCAAGCCCCTTCGTATGGCGCGCAAGCGGGCCCGGGGCGACTTGTCTCCGGGAGACGAGGACCACCTCCCCGAGGTGCCGGTTGCGGCGGCATCGCGCTGGAGCGTGGACAACATCGGCAGCCTGAACGACCTGCGGGAGCGGGCGGCGCAGATCGCCGCGGAGATCCTCACATGATGCTGACCGGCACCGCGATCACGCTGCAGCGCGAGCGGGGCGCGCTGACGATCGAGCCGTTCACTGCCGCTCAGCTCAACCCGGTCTCCTACAACTACCGGCTCGGGCCCGTGCTGAAAACCCACCGTGCCGCAGTGATCGACACGCATGGCGTGCACGAGCTGGACGAGTTCGCCATCCCGGCCGGCGGCGCGGTCCTTCAGCCCGGCCGGGTGTATCTGGGCACCACGGTGGAGGAGATCGGCAGCACCCGGTTCGTGCCGTCGCTGATCGGCCGGTCCTCGCTGGGGCGTCTGGGGATGTTCCTGCAGTACAGCGCCGACCTGGGCAATGTCGGGGCCTGCCACCGCTGGACGCTGGAGATCAAGGTCGTCCAGCCCACCCGCGTCTACGCGGACATGGTCGTCGGCCAGGTGACCTTCTGGACCACGGCCGGAGCTGCCCGCGCCTACGAGGGGCACTTCGGGCGGATCAACGAAGCCACCCTCCCCCCGCCCGGTCTGCTGGCCTCCACTTCCTGACCATCCCACCGCGCCCACCGCATCCACCGCTTCAGAGAGGGAGGCTGCCGTGATCCTGACCGGATCGCAGATCGCACGTGAACGCGAGAGTAAGCGGCTGGTCCTGGACCCGTTCGACCCCGGACACATCCAACCGAACTCCTACGACCTCGCGCTCGGCCCCACACTGGTCCACTACACCGACCCCGTCCTGGACACCCGCCGGGAGAATCCGTATGTCCAGGTGCCGATTCCCGACGACGGCTTCGTACTTGAGCCGGACCGCATCTATCTCGGCTCCAGCGTCGAGGTCCTGGGCAGCAACCACCTGGTGCCGGTCATCCGCTCACGGTCCGGCGCCGCACGCCTGGGCCTGTTCGTCCACGTCACCGCCGACCTGATCGACATCGGCTCGATCGGCCAGACCACCTTCCAGCTGCACGCGGTCCAGCCACTGCGCGTGCACCGCGGTGACCGGCTGGCGCAGGTGACGTTCTGGCGCACACAAGGAAAGGTCACGCTGTACGACGGCAAGTACCAGGGCTCGACCGGCCCCCAGCCCTCCCAGATCCACCGCGACGCCGCGGGGGCGGAGCGGTGACCGGCCGCCTGGTGGCCGACCCGGCATCGCACTGCCCCGACCAGGCCGCCCGCACCGTGGTCGCCGCCGCGTTCGCCGCAATCAGCAGCCGCTACGTCTTGGCGCGCCACCAGATCGCCGCCGCGATCCTGGATGGCAACGGCGGTATCCATCTGGGCCTGCATGTCGACGCCATGGTCGGCCGGGCGGCGGTCTGCGCCGAGGCCGGCGCCCTGTCCGCGGCCCGCCTGGCCACCAGCGCCCCGCTCATTGCGGTGGCCGCCGTCCGCTACCCCAAGCCCACCGAAACCGCCCAAGCCCGCATCGTCCCACCGTGTGGCCTGTGCCGGGAGCTGCTGCTCGATCACGCCCCCGCCCTGCGCGCCGTCGTCCACGACGGCCCTGAGGCCAGGCTGGCGCCGATGGCCGACCTGCTCCCGCACAAGTACGTGGGCACCAAGTGGCCCACCGCTCCCACCCGCTCCTGACCACCCCGGGCCCGGGCAAGTGCCTGCCCGGCCGCTGCGCACCGCCTATCGCTATGGAGAGATGAACATGACTCAGACGGACTTCCGCACCCCCGGCCTGGATGCCCTGGCCAAGGAGATCATCCCCGAGGAGCACTTCGAGTTCTCGGCCGAAACGGCCCGCGACCTGTTCTTCAACGACACGCGGATGCTCGACGTCAAGCAGTGGGTCCACAACGCCTTTCGCACCAACCCGAAGTCGATGCTTGCGCACATGCTCGACAACCTCGCCCTCACCGGCACCGAGGACTTGCTGGACCTGGGCTGCGGTAACGGCTTCATTCTGGAGGACCTGCGGCCCCACCTCGCCGGCGGCAGCATCACCGGACTCGACATCGCCCCGGCCGTCCTGGCCGCCGCTCAGCAGCGTCTGCACGGCATCGCCACCCCGTGCCGGTGGATCGAGGGCAGCGCGGATGACCTGTCCATGCTCGGCGAGGACACCTTCGACCGCGTCATGGCCAACTACATGATCCATTACGTGCCCGATTTGGACCGGTGCTTCGCCGAGGTCCGCCGGGTTCTGCGCCCCGGAGGGATCTTCCAGCTCACTACCGACCGCACCGACAGCATGCTGGAGATGTACCAGGTCCACTTCACGGCCATGGAGGCGATGGGCGCGCCCCAGGACCTGTTCAAGGCGACCCCCAAGGGACGCCTGTCGCTCGCGAACGGCACTCCCCAGCTCCAGGGCCAATTCGAGCGCGTGGAGACCGTCGCCTGGCAGGACCAGCTGCGCTTCTCTGACCCCGGGCCGTTCATGCGGTTCTACGAGGTCGGCCACAACCACTGCTGCGCTTCCTCCGAGCCGGACCCTCGCCTGGACGAGGACTTCTTCCGCGAGCTGCGCGAGCGCGTCCGCACCCAGGTCCAGCAGGAGATCGACAGGAACGGGTACTTCGCGGTGACGAAGTACACCGGCTCCTTCCTGTGCCGGTGAAGGTGAGCGACAGGGCAGAGCGGCAGGCCGGTCATGGCACAGGTGCGGCCCGGCGCGTTGGTAGCGTCGGACCGTGCTGTGCCGGCCGGCGCGGCGTGCCGCTCGACCGAGAGAGACCTGATGCCCCCGACGATCCGCAGGGCAGTGATCCCCGCAGCCGGCCTGGGCTCCCGCCTGTTGCCGCTGACGAAGGCGATCCCCAAGGAGATGCTGCCCGTCGGCGACCAGCCGGTCATCGAGCACACCGTGCGCGAGCTGGTGGCATCGGGCATCACGGACATCACCATCGTCGTCTCCGGCGGCAAGTCCCTGATCCAGGACCACTTCCGGCCCAACCCCGCCCTGGTCGAGCAGCTGCGCGCCGATGGCAAGAGCGCCTTCGCCGACGCTGTGGAAGAGGTCGGAGAGCTCTCCCGGCACGGGCACATCACCTATCTCGACCAGCACGGCCCCTACGGCAACGGCACCCCGGTCCTCAACGCCGCCCGAAACTTCGGCGACGAGCCGATGCTGGTGCTGTGGCCCGACGATGTGTTCGTGGCCCCAGTGCCCCGTGCCCAGCAGCTGATCCGCGCCTACGAGGCCACCAATTCTCCGGTCCTTGCCCTGATGCCGCTGAACCCGGCCGACTCTTCGCGCTACGGCGTGCCCGTGGTCAAGGAGGACCTGGACGACGGTCTGCTGCGGATCACCGGCCTGGTCGAGAAACCCAAACCGCAGGACGCCCCCTCCGCGTACGCGGCGATCGGCGGCTACGTCATCACCCCAGGCATCATCGACGTGCTGCGCGAGCAGACCCAGCGCTGGTACAAGGACCGCACCGGCGAGATCTACCTCACCGACGCTATCAACGAATACGCGACCGGCCGCGCCGTGTACGGGCAGGTCATCCAGGGCCGCTGGTACGACACCGGCAACCCGGCCGACTACCTGATCGCCCAGTTCGCCTCCGCCCTGGCCCACCCCGAGTACGGGCCGATCCTGCGCAAGCTCACCCGCGACCTCGACGCCGACCACCTTGGCCCCGGTAGCGACACCCATATGACCTGATCCGCCGCTCCCTCCTTTTGGGCCGCCCGGTCCGGCGAGCGGCCGGCCCCAAGGGGAGAGACTCCATGCCCACGCGCGTCTTCGAACCCGTCATCGACCAGCACGACACCTGGCTCGCGGTCAACCCTGTCCAGGGCTGCCCCAAAGGCTGCACCTACTGCTACCTGCAGGACCTGGGCCTCACCCGTACCAAGCCGACCGTCCTGGCCACCCCCACGGACACGCTGAACCAGCTCCTGGCCAGCCCCTACTACCATCCCGACCTGGTGCTGGCCCTCTACACCTGCACCGACGCCCTGGCCACGCCCACCACCCGCGCCCACCTGATGGCCCTGCTCGACGCCCTCAGCGCCTCGGACATCCGTAACCCGGTGTGCCTGATCACCAAATGCCCCATTCCCGACACCGTGGTCGCCTGCATCAGCCGCAACCGGGAC
The DNA here is from genome assembly GCF_044548015.1 of Streptomyces sp. NPDC052236. Classification (NCBI taxonomy): domain Bacteria; kingdom Bacillati; phylum Actinomycetota; class Actinomycetes; order Kitasatosporales; family Streptomycetaceae; genus Streptomyces; species Streptomyces sp. NPDC052236. The sequence continues at coordinate 7,101 of NZ_JBIUBL010000038.1, forward strand.
GCGGGCCTGCCGGTCATCGTCTACCTCAGCTACTCCGGTCTTGGCCCGGACATCGAGCGGGGCATCGACCACCAGGCGCTGCGCGCCAACTTCCCCCGCCTCCACCACGCCCGCATCCCCGTAGTCCACTACTGGAGGCCCGCCCTCCCCCAGAACAGCAGCCCCGACGTCATCGAGCACGTCATGGACTGGGCGTCCCGGTACGCGGCCTGCACCGTCGCGGTGGGAACCAAGGTCAAACCCACCGCGCGGGACCAGATCGCCGCCCTGTGGCCGCAACTGGCCGACCCGCACCTGGACCCGCAGGCCGCCGACTCCCTGTGGCCACGGGCCACCTGGGACTGGCTGCACCACCTGCCCGACCGCTACGCCGGCCACCCGGTCTTCCAGACCAACAGCTGCGCCCTGGCCTACCTGCTCGGCCGCGCCGACCGGGCCGGCGTCTGGAACACCCCCACCTGCCTGGACGCCAACCGCTGCCCCACGGTGCAGCGCGACCGCTGCCGGCGCGCCGTGCCCGAGCGACGTGCGGTGACTGAGATCGACATCGACCAGTACCTCACCAAGATCGGCCACCCGAACCTGCCGTACACGCTCAACCGCGACACCCGCACCGTGGTCCTTGGCCGGCCGGTGCCGCTGCGCGACCGCCACAACCTCGCCCAGGTCCTCGCCGTCACCGTCCGCTCGCCCCAGGACCCGGCCGAGCGCTACTGGCCCGGCCGCCTCTCCGGCGCACAGCCCCTGATCATCGACCCGCCGCGCCCGTAGAACCCTGCCTGCCACCGACCACTGACCCCAGGGGGATTGTCATGTCACTCACCATGGACACCGCCGTGCTGTTCTGGCCGCGCGGCGGCAGCGCCCAAGTCATCCGCTACCTCCTGCGCGAACTGGGCGCCCGCGGCTGGAGCACCCGCCTGCACGCAGGTTCCCTCGGCAGCGCCGGGGAGCCCTCGCACGCCCCCAGCTTCTACCAGGGCCTGGACCTGCGTCCCTACGACTACAACGACGCCTTCACCGCCTTCACCCGCGGCCAAAACCCCCAACGCGCCGCGCTGCCCTTCCACCCCTCCTACGAAGACCGGGGAGACTGCCCAGACCCGCTGTTCAGCGCCGTCCCGCCCCAGGACGCCGACCAGCTCACCCGCGCCTGGACCCGGCACCTGGCCGCCCACCGCAGCGCCGATCCCGGCCTTCTGCACCTGCACCACCTCAGCCACCTGCAGACCAGCGCCCACACGGCCTACCCCGCTACCCCGCGGGTCACCACCCTGCACGGCACCGAACTCAAACTCATCGACGCGATGGACCGCCGCCTGCGCCTCGCCCAACGCACCGGCACCTCCCTGCGCGACCTCGCCCGCCTCCTGCATTCCGACAACCCGCACCGCACCACCGAAGCGATCCGCCTGGCAAAGACCGCCGACCTCGACCACGACGACACCCAACTGCTCACGGCCACCGCCTGGCAGAAATGGGCCCACTCCCGCTACTGGCTCACCCGCCTGCGCCAAGCCGCCGCCCACGCCGGACAGATCGTCGTCGTCTCGAAGCACGACCAGCACCTCGCCCAGCGCCTGCTCCACCTCGACAACGAGCCCCCCGTCATCGCCAACGGCGTCGACACCCACACCTTCCAGCCCCAGCCACTCGCCCCCGCCGACCGCCTGCGGCACCTGCGCCACTGGCTCCTCACCGACCCCCACGGCTGGGGCCCAGACGGCGTGCCGGGCAGCATCCACTACACCGACGCCGACCTGCGCCGCCTCCACGACCGCCAGGGCCGCCTGCGGCCCCTGTTGCTGTGGGTCGGCCGCTTCCTCCACTTCAAGCGCATCCCCGTGCTGCTGCACGCCTTCGCCGCCGCCCGCACCCGCCTCGACCCCGCCCCCGTCCTGCTCATGTGGGGCGGCTACCCCGGCGAATGCGAAGGCGCCCACCCCGCCGCACTCGCCGCCGAACTCGGCATCGGCGACGACGTGTTCTTCGCCGGCTGGCGCGGCCACGACGAACTGCCCACCGGACTGAACTGCGCCGACCTCATGATTGCCCCAGCCGTCGATGAGCCCTTCGGCATGGTCTACCTGGAAGCCATGGCCTGCGGCACCCCACCCATCGCCACCGCCACCGGCGGACCCGCCCGCACCATCATCCCCACCGGCCCCAACGCCACCGGCTGGCTCGTCGCCCCCGACAACGCCGACGACCTCGCCGACACCCTCGTGGCCGCCGTCCTCAACGCCCATGAGCGAAAACGCCGCAGCGCCAACGGCCGCGCCCACATCCAGAACACCTACAGCTGGACCCGCACCGCCGACCGCTACCTCGCCATCTACGACAACCTCCACCAGCGTTAACCACCGCGCCAGGCCACGCCCTCCCACCGAAAGGCCACGCCCATGCCCGCCAGCATCGACGGCGTACTCCTCGACATGAACGGCCTCTTCCGGCACTGGCACAACACCGGCGCCCACACCAGCGAACAACTCGCCGGCCTGCCCCACGGCACCATCGCCCGCTACGCCTACCACCACCCCGCCTACCGCCTGGCCCGCGTCGGCATCCTCACCGACCAGCAATGGGCCGACGACGTCACCGAACGCCTGGCCAACGACTACGGCCCCGCCATCCGCGACGCCCTCGGCCCCTGGCGGGCCGACCGCGGCGAAGCCGATCCCGAAATGACCGACCTGCTCACCCAGCTACGCCGACACCTGCCCGTCGGCGTCCTGTCCAACTGCACCGACGCCCTCCACACCGACCTGCAACACCACCGCATCGAATTCGATCACGTCTTCCCCTCGGCACACCTCGGCGTCGACAAACCATCCCCCCACGCCTTCCGGGCCGCCGCCGACCACATGGGCATCCCCACCCACGCCCTGGCCTACTTCGACGACGAACCCACCTTCGTCCAGGCCGCACAATCCGTCGGCATGCAAGCCCAACTGTTCACCGGAGCACCCCAATTCGCCGCCCACCTGCGCCGCTACGGCCTGCCGGTGGCCATCCGCCACGAGGCCAGTGGAGCCCGCCGCCCACACCGCGACGAGCGGCGGCCATTGGCCTTGCGGCGGCTCCCGAGCCAGCACGGCTGTTGAGACCCGTACCTCGAAATTGGTGCAGCCGACGGTGTCGCGGGGTATTTCGTCTTCGCGGTATCTGTCGACAGTCCCCAGCTTCGCCAACGGCGGTGACCCAGGTCAGCGACGCTGCGGTGAGGCGGGGTCTGAAAGTGCGTTGATGAGAGAACGGCAGAGGATCCGCGCACCACGCGTCCGCACTCGGCACACCCTCGCACCCGCCGTCCAACGGCTGCGCATGTCGGGCAGACTCCTACACCCGGCCCTGCCAACCGCACGCTCCGCCGAGCGCGGCCCCGGCCGTGACGCGCTGGCCTGTTGCATCGGCTGCAATCCGAAGACCCGTCCACGGCATGCTGTTCACCTGAGCAGGCCACCCCAGTTCCTCGTAGGAGCGAGGCACGCGCTGACTGCGCACCCGCATGAATTCCACCTGTGCCACGGGGATCCCCACGGCCCGGCCACGTCCGTCCCCGACGAAGCGCACCATCAGGTCACACCCGAAGGGACTGTCCAGCGGAGCGACGAGCACCCCGCCCGGCCTGAGCTGGCGCAGCCACGCGGCCGGGACCTGCCGAACCGATGCAGTACTCAAGATCCGGTCGTAGGGGGCGCCGTCGGCGTGTCCGCGCTCACCGTCCCCCGTGACGACGTGAGGATCCATCCCCAGAGCACGCAAGCAGGCTCGCGCACGAGCAGCGAGCCCGGCGTCGATCTCCACCGTGATCACTTTGGCGGATCCGCTGCGGCAGACGAGTAACGCCGTCGTGTAGCCGGTCCCCGTGCCTATCTCAAGGATGCTGTCACCGGGCTCAGGGTCCAGGTGCCGGATCAGTTCGACGATGACACCGGGCGAGGAGATGCTGGAGGTGAACGCCCCCTTCGCCGGGCCGGTGGCAGACACGGCGCCGTCATCGATTTGCGTGATCAGCGCGGCCCCGGGCCGATAAGCCGCCTTCAGCCAGGCCCACGGCTTTTCCGCCCGGTCGATCAACGGGTAGCGACCGTCCTCGCCCGGAGCCGGCCACCACACCTTGTCCGGCACGAAGTGCTCTCGTGGCACGTCCAGAAATGCCTCACGCAGCCACGAACAATCAGCGAACCCACGCGGGTTCCGGCTCATCTCCTGAGCACAGCGCTCTCTCAAGCTCCTCGCGGTCACCACCATCGGGCGGTCTTCCTCAGTCTTCCTCAGGAGAATCGTCAGGCTCCGGCATGGGGTTACCCGGATCCCCTGGGCTGGAGTACGGCCCGCCCACCTGTCCGTCTCCCGACTGCCGATCGTCCCCAGCCATCACAGTCCCTCCGAACCTGGCAGCCACACCGCCTCACTGTTCATCACGATAGGCAACTGCCAGCTCACCCGCCCACCCTTCCAGACATTGACCACAATGGCTTGGCGTGCTGCCCGGCGCCACAGCACCCTCCCCTCGGCGTCGCCACTCCTGTCCCACCCGTCACGGTTTTCGACCTCTTCGAATGATGGGCCCCTGCCAGACCTGTTAGGCCCAACAGGTCTGACAGGGGCCCGCGTCATTTGACACCAAGTGGTTCGGCGCCTGGCCCGAGGACATCACGGACCTCAAGGACTGGTCGTCGGCGGTCGGCCACTGGAGCACCGGTGCCGGCGTTTTCGCCTCGTTCGCCGGCCTCGTGGCGCTGTTCCCGCCGGCCGCGCCGATCGCGGGTCCGATCGTTTGGGGGGCGGGACTCACCTCCTGAGGCCTGCAAGGAGTGAGTGCTGGCCTGGCGTGCTGGGGATACGGCTGGGACAGCAAGGAGTTCCATTCCGCTCTCGGCCTCTTCGTGCTCGGCGGAAGCTTCATCGGCAAGTCGAAGCTGACGCGGAGCATGCTCCGCAGAGCAGGCATCGACGAGAGGGTCATCGGTGAGAAGATCGTGGACTTGGGCTACGACGTCACGACTACCGTGATCGGCATCTTCACCTGGTAAGCAGCCCGCGCAGACGCGCAGACGCGCAGACGCGTGGACGGGGCGAGTCGCAGGCTTGCCCCATCCACGCGGTTCCGCAGCACCTAGGGAGTCTTCCGTGTTCAGTTTCTGGTCCTCCACCACTGGTTGGTGGATCGCGGCTGCCGCGGTGGCCATCGTGCTCGGCGCGGTCATGCAGTTCTGGGCGACGACGAGGAAGTGGAAGGTGTACCTCGCGACAGCCCCCGGCTTGGCCGGCGGCCTTTCGGCGGTCGGGGACACCGCGATGCGGGGCGAGGGTGTGCAGACGGCGCTGCAGCTCTACACCGTCACAATGCTGGGCCTGCTGATGGCCATGGCCATCTTCACCAAGTACATCCGACGCCAGGTGGCCCTGGTCCGCGCCGGCGGAACGATGGAGCGCGCGACGCCCAAGCACGTCATGGTCTTCCTGGGCACCTGCTTCGCCGTCACCCTCTTGACGGCCGCCGCGCTCGGCACACTCCTCGATATCTGACGGAGCGTCCCATGCCCTTGACTTTGTGGGTCGTTGCTGTCCTGATCCCCGAGATCGTGCTCTCCTGCCTGCTGTTGCGCTGGCTCCCGGACCGACGTGAGTGGCCGATACCGCTGCTGATCCCGGTTCCGGCGATCGTCGTGGTGGCGCTTCTCATTCGGTACGTGGCGCAAGAGCCCTGGCCCGGCACGCTCGCAGCGTGTGTCGGCTTCCTGTGCGGTCTCGCCCTGGCGCTGCTGCCGTTCCGGGGCTGGGTGTCGTCGTGGACCCTCCCGGTGCACGGGGACCAACGGCTGCGCTGGCGTGAGGTGGCCTTGGTGGCTCTGAGCGTCGCCACTCCGGTGTCGACGACGCACACGAAGGCCGCGACGGGCAAGGCGTTCGCGCCGCGTGAAGTGGTGCGCGAGTGAGGGAGGTTTCCGTCGGCGATGGGTATGGCCTTGCTGGTGCTTCCGGTGCTCTGCGCGGTGGCGGCGGGCTGGGCCGCGGATGCGGTCGGCCTGACGGTCGTCCGCCCCTGACCGGGCGCGTAGCCAGCCGTGCGCGGCCTCGATGTCAGACCCGGCTCGTAGCGTCGTGGGTGAGGGCCTGGACCGGCCGGGCCCCTGCAGGCACGGGAGCGGGCCATGGGCGAGATCAATGTGAGCAGGCAGCATCTGCTGGCCGACAGCGCGGACACGTACGGCGCCCCGTACCAGCGGGCCTTCGCCGAGCTCGCCGAGACACACCGCGGCCGGCCCACGGCCGAGATCCTGCCGCTGCTGCGCCGGTCCGCAGACCAGGCCCTGCTGGAGTTCACACACGCCGACCTGCGCGAGCAGGCCGAAGCGATCAGCACCGGCGAGCCGTACGTCCTGCGCGTCACCATCACCTGAAAGAGCCGGACCGGCGCTCACCTACAGGCCAGGTGCGTCCAGCTCCGCTATCGAAATGGTGTTCCCTATGTGGTGGTTGGCGGGTTACTGTCCAGCCCACGCAAGATCCCGTCAGGGGGAGCACCATATGTACGCAGCAGAAGCCGCAGGTCGGCCTGGGCGGCCGCATGGCGTCCGTACCAACCCCGAGGGGCTCACCGACCGCCAGGCGGCCATCGTCACCTTCATCGAACGGGAAGTCACCCGTCAGGGCTACCCACCGTCGATGCGGGAGATCGGTCAGGCGGACAAGCTGGCCAGTACCTCGTCGGTCGCGCACCAGCTCATGGCCCTGGAACGCAAGGGCGTCCTCTACCGTGATCCGCACCGGCCGCGCGCCTACTGCGTCCGCACTCCATGGGCTGCGGAATTCCCCGAACCGCTGGCAGATGCCGGCCCGGCCGTGGCATACGTTCCGCTCGTGGGCCGGATCGCCGCCGGGGCTCCGATCCTCGCCGAGGAAGCGGTCGAGGACATCTATCCGCTTCCGCGCCAGTTCTGTGTCAACTCCCAGCGTGTTGCGCTGTGCTGAGATTCGTCTCGTCTCGGGAGTGCCCCGAGTTGGGTGGAGTCGGGTCGCTTGGCTTCACGCTGCCGGTGGCGTGCGGAGTTCGTACTCCACCGGACTGAGCATGCCCAGCGCCGAGTGCCTGCGCTGTCGGTTGTGGAAGATCTCGAGGTATTCGAAGGGGCGGTGGACAACTCCGTGTCCGCCACCGTCGGCGTTGCGTAATCCGACCTGGACCCGGGCCCAGAAGACGGCGTCATCGCGTCGTCCACGCAGTCCCCGATGGAGCCTATTGAGGGCAACAGGCTGGAGGCGCGGGCGCGTTCGGTGAATGCCCATGACCCGAACTGCACGCCGTGTTCGGAGTGGGAAAGGGTGCTGACCGGGCTCGGGGAGCGGCTGCCGATGGCCATGACCAGGGCGTTGGTGGTCAGCGCCGCAGGTTGGCGAGGCGTCGATCGCACAACCCTTCAGCCGCTCCACTGTCCGACAGTTCCCCGCCTTCGTAGCTCAGAGAATGGAGCATCCGGGCTGTGCGCACGCAAGAAGGCGGCCGCATAGCCCAGTCGTTGTGGCGGTCGCCCTGAGGCCGTGGCCGGTGTGCACGTGCATCGTTCGGGGCCTGGGCCGCGAGCTGGGTGACGGTCAGGCGGTCACCGTCGGTCGGCTCGGGGGTCATGACTTCGATTCGGAGACTGTCTTTTCGGAGGTGAGGGCCGCTGTCGTGCCTGTGGCGGCGGGCACTCGTCGGCGTGGGAGGAAGGCCGCGATGGTGAGCGAGAGGAGAGCCGAGCCGGAGGCGATGGCCATGACCATCTTGAAGCCGTTTTCGGACGGCAAGGGCGGTCGCACCGAACGAGACGGTCACATGAGCGAAGATCACTCCAGCCACCGCGCTGGAGGAAGAGTTGCAGGGGAACGCACAGCACTCCGTCGTCGTCGGCCACGATCACGTCACCGCGTCGGACGGTGGTGCCGGCGACCACGGCGGGCGCGTTCACCGGGCCGGGGCCGGCCTTCACCGTGCCCTGCGCCGAGACCCCTCGCGCACAGGCAGGGAAGCCCATTGCCGTCAGCTCGGACCATGTGGTCCTGCGCGGTCATGCAACCCATCGCCTTGGTCTCGACGTCGAACACGGGTGTGATGTCAAGCAGCAGGTCGGGGGTGAACCTCGCAGACCTGTGGCTGGTGCGGCTCGAACTGGAACCCCTGGGCAGCGACGAGCGGCCGGGTGCGCGGTGGTGGCCGTGGGCCTGGGCGATCCTGCGCGTCAGCAGGGTGGTCGCCTGTGCCTGGTTGTGGTCCCGGTTGTACGGGGGCGTTCGCCACGTGGGTGAGCAGGACGTCAGGCTGACGCTCGCGCAGGATGGCGACGATCGGACCGGTCGCCCACTCGTCGACGCCCAGCGGGAGTCCGTACCGCTCCCCGCGTCCGCGGGGACGGCACCCAGCTCTACGAGGGCACCGAGGCGGAGCGCTGGCACGAATTCCTGCAAACATGGTCCCAGTTGGCGGAGCGGCGGCCGAAGTACCACCGTCTGCTGGCGGCGAGGCGTTCGGCGACTGACCGCGCAGTTCAAGCCCGGCGACACCGCGCATGCGGTGGAGCAACTCGACTGGATGCGGGCGCAGTTCTTCGCACCGCCCAGACGACCGCCCGGCGGCGCGTAAACCTACGGGCCGTGCCTCCGCGGCGTCGAAGTGGGCAGACCGCATCAGATGCCTGTGCAATGAGGCCGGCCGTGCCCTTGTCAGTGGTGGCGTGGGCGAGGCAGCAAGGCGAACGCGCTCTCCGCAATCGAGGTCAGGCGGGCGGGGCTGTGGCCGTACGCGCCTACGACATCGGTCCCGCGGATGATGGTCAGCAGAAGGTATGCAAGGTCGTCGGGATCCGCGTCGGGGTCGATGTCGCCGTTGCGCTGCGCCGCTCGCACACACTCGGCCACCGCCGTCGCGAGCACGGAGAAGCAGTCGTTGGCCAGGCGTTTCACCTCGGAGTCGGAGGCGCCGATCTCCAGGGCCATTTTGGCGGCGAAGCAGGCCGCCGCCGCCCGGTCAGGGGCGGGGGGTACGTCGGCGGCGAGTGGCACCCCGTGGACGGCGCGGAGCAAGTACGCGTGCAGTCGTTCCAGGGCGCCCTCGTCCGGTCCGGCGAGCGCCTTCGGCGCAAACTGCCCCAGCCGGGCGAAGTAGCCGGCCATCGCCTGCAGCAGCACGCCGTGCTTGCCGTCGAACGCGGCGTAGAGGCTGCCGCGGCCCAGGCCGGTGGCGGCGCTGATGTCGTCGACGCTCGTGCCGTTGTAGCCCGAGGTGCGGAACTGCCGCTCGGCGGCATGGAGGACGTGGTCGGGGTCGAAGCTTCGTGGTCTCGCCATACACAGAAGGTAAAGCCGACCCGCCCTTCTTGACAAGCCAGTACAGAACTGCCTAGGTTTCCGACTGTTCAGTACACAACGGTCCTGAGCTCCCCGGACAGGCTTGGTCCGGGCTTGCAGGACCGGTGCGGACCGTGTCGGCCTCAGCGCGGGCGACCTCGCACAGCGCACGACGAAGTCATGCCCACAACCGAAGGAACCAACATGCAGACAGCTTCCCCGGTGGCCCTCGTGACGGGCGCCTCCTCCGGGATCGGGCGGGCGGCGGCGCTCGCCCTCGTGGGCGCCGGCTTCGCGGTGGTCGGCACGAGCCGCAACGCGGCGAACGTCGAGCCGCTCGCCGGGGTGACGTTCCTCGATCTCGACGTGGCCAGCGACGAGTCGGTCCGCTCCCTGGTCGAGGAGGTGGTCAAGCGGTTCGGCCGGATCGACGTCCTGGTCAACAACGCAGGCGTGGGCGCGGTCGGCGCCGGTGAGGAGAGCTCGATCAACCAGGCCAAGGAGGTCTTCGACGTCAACGTCTTCGGTCTGATTCGGATGACAAACGCAGTGATGCCCCACATGCGCGCCCAGGGCAGTGGCCGCGTGGTCAACGTCTCCTCGGTACTGGGTCTGATCCCAGCCCCCTTCATGGCCATCTATGCCGCCACCAAGCATGCGGTCGAGGGCTACTCCGAGTCCGTCGACCACGAGCTTCGCGAGCACGGCGTCCGGATGCTGCTGGTCGAGCCGGCCTACACAAGCACGGGTTTCGAGGCGAGCAGCCTGGCACCCGACTCGCCCCTGCCGATCTACGCCGCACAGCGGGAGGTCTCCCGAGACGTGCTGGCCACGGCCTTGCGCACCGCCGACGACCCGGACGTTGTCGCGAAGGTGATCGTCGCGGCCTCCACCGATTCCAAGCCTAAGCTCCGGTACACCGCCGGCTCGATGGCCGGACGCGTCAGCGTCCTGCGCCGGATCGTGCCCTCGCGCGCCTTCGACAGACAAATCCGCAAGCTCAACCGACTGGCCGGCTGACCCCGCAGTACACCCGGCGCCTGCATCAAACCGGCCCCTACCTGGTCCACGCTGAGTCTCGATCGGAGCGTGGCACTGCGGTCTTCCGCTGTTCGCCTCGGCGAGGACTTCGCCGGCATCTACGGGCCCGAAACCATCGAGCGGTTCGGGCTGCTGCCCGGCGGCATGCCCACCGAATGGGCGTCGTGGCGGTGGGTGATGTACGTGAACGCCGCCTTCGTGGCCCCGCCCTGATCGGTGCCTTGCTGCTGGCCAAGCCCGTGATCACCTAGAAGCCCAAACTCAACATTCCGGGCATCGTCGTGGTGAGCGAGGGCCGACCTGTCGCACTTGACAACTCAGTACAGAACTGCCTAGGTTTCTGACTGTTCAGTACACAACGGTCCTGAGCTCACCGGACAGGCTGCGTGCACGCCTGGCGCGATTGAGGGCAACCCATGCCTTTGAACTCCTCCGCGCCGCCCGGCGTTGCGATGCCTTCCAGGCCGGCAAGGCCGGTCTGATCCTCGCGATCCTGGCGACGGCGAGTTTCGTCGCCGTACTGGATCTGTACATCACGAACGTCCCAAGCAAACCGGAGCCGGACTCTCCACGCGGTGAACAGCCACCGTCGTGACGGTCGCCGACCACATCCTCGGCTTTCTGAACAGCTGACCCCCCTCCAACCACCCAGAACTCGAAGGGTTGACCGAACCATGACTGACAAGGAAAGGCAGGAGGCCATGGCTGTGGCGACTCCTCCGTACGCGAGCGACGCACTGGCCGAGGGGACCGTCGACGCGGTGGTGATCGGCGGGGGCGCCGCGGGGCTGAACGGTGCACTGATCCTCGCCCGCTCCCGCCGCTCGGTCGTCGTGATCGACAGCGGCTCCCCGCGCAACGCGCCCGCGGAGGCCGTGCACGGCTTCATCGTCTTGGACGGCACCCCGCCGTCCGAGATCCTTCGACGGGGCCGGGAGCAGGTGCGCCAGTACGGCGGACGCGTCGTGTTCGGCGAGGTGGTCTCGGCCGAGTCTGCCGCCCCGTCGGCGGACGGGGACCTGCGGTTCACCGTCACCCTGGCCGACGGCCGCAGCATCACCGCTCGCCGCATTCTGGTGGCCACCGGCCTCACGGATGTGCTGCCGGAGGTGCCCGGGCTCGCCGAGCACTGGGGGCACAGTGTGGTGCACTGCCCGTACTGCCACGGCTGGGAGGTGCGCGACGAGCCCATCGGTATCCTCGCCACCGGCCCGGCCTCCATCGGCCACGCGTTTCTGTTCCGTCAGCTGACCGAGGACCTGACCTACTTCACCCACGGCACTGACCTGGACGAGGACAGCCGCGCCCGCTTCGCCGCCCGCGGCATCCGCATCATCGACACCCCGGTCACCGAGGTCGTCAACGACACGGACGGTGCCCTCGCCGGGGTGCGACTGGCCGACGGCCAGGTCGTGGCCCGCCGCGTCCTCGCGGTCGCCGCGCCGATGCAGGCCCGCACCCAGGGCCTGGAAGGTCTGGGCCTGCCGGTGCGGGACCTGCCGAAAGGCCGCGGTTTCGCCTCCGGCATGGCCGGCACCACCGAGGTGCCGGGTGTGTGGGTGGCCGGCAACGTCACCGATCTGGTCGCCCAGGTCGGGGCCTCCGCAGCGGCCGGCGCACTGGCCGGCGCCGACATCAACAGCATGCTGGCCACCGCGGACACCGACGCGGCCCTCCAGGGGATCGCCGAGGGAAGCCCCAAAGCGGCCACACGATGATCTCGAAGCCCTGAGATCTCAGCCCGTCACCCGCTCGCCTCACCTTCATCGGTGAGGAAACCAATCAGTTTCCAGACGGCTTTCAGTCATGCCCAGCAAGCAAGGGGAAAAATGAGTACCAGCATCGACCGCGGGGCGCCCGCCTCCGGAAAGAAAGAGTCGGGCCTTCGCGGCTCACATGCCGTGCGCTGGTGGGTGCTGGTCGTGCTAGGCCTGGCACAGCTCATGGTCATGCTCGATGCGACCGTCGTGAACATCGCGCTGCCCGAGGCGCAGCAAGATCTCGGCTTCAGTGACGGCAGCCGGCAGTGGGTCATCACGGGTTACGCCCTGGCGTTCGGCAGCCTGCTGCTGCTCGGCGGCCGACTCGGTGACCTGTTGGGCCGACGTACCCTCTTCGTGATCGGCTTGGCGGGTTTCGGGGCCGCATCCGTTCTCGGCGGCGCGGCCTCCAGCTTGGAGATCTTCGTCGCGGCACGTGTGGCCCAAGGTCTCTTCGCCGCGCTGCTCGCGCCCGCGGCACTCTCACTGCTCAGCGTGACCTTCACCGAACCGTCAGAAAGGGCGAAGGCCTTCGGTGTCTTCAGCGCGTTGGGTGGTGCGGGCGGCGCGATCGGGCTGCTGGTCGGCGGCATGCTCACCGAATGGGCGTCGTGGCGCTGGGTGATGTACGTGAACGTCGCCTTCGCGGCCCCCGCCCTGATCGGTGCATTGCTGCTGCTGGCCAAGCCCGTGATCACCAAGAAGCCCAAACTCGACATTCCGGGCATCGTCGTGGTGAGCGCCGCGCTGTTCGCCATCGTCTACGGGTTCGCGCACGTAGAGTCCACCAGCTGGACCGACCCGGTCGCCCTCGGCTCCATGATCGTCGGCGCGGTGCTGCTCGTGGTGTTCGTCTGGCTGGAGTCCAGGGTCGCGCATCCGCTGCTGCCGCTGCGAGTCGTGCTGGACGGGACCCGCGGTGGTTCGTTCGTGGCGGTGTTCGTCATCGGCATGGGGATGTTCTCGATCTTCCTGTTCCTGACCTACTACTTTGCGGCCAGCCTCGGCTACTCGCCGATCAAGACCGGTCTGGTGTACCTGCCGATGGTCGCGGGCGTCGTCGTTTCGTCGACCACGATGCCTACGCTGGTGCTGCCCAAGGTCGGCCCGAAGATCGTCGTCAGCGCCGGCTTCCTGGTCGCCGCAGCCGGTATGGCCCTGCTGACCCGGCTCGAGCTGGACAGCACCTACGCCACCCACATCATGCCCGGCATGATCCTGATGGGTCTCGGCCTCGGCGCGGTGATGACCACCGCGTTCCAGGGGGCGACCTCAGGCCTGCACCGCGATGACACGGGTGTCGCCTCGGCGCTGATCAACACCGGTCAGCAGGTGGGCGGCTCGATCAGTACGGCGCTGCTGACCACCATTGCCTCGTCGGCCGCGACCGACTACCTGTCTTCGCACAAGCCCAGCGCGCTGGCCGCGGCGCAGGCCGGGGTCGAGGGCTACACAGCCACCTTCGCGTGGGGCTCCGGGTTCTTCCTGGTCGGTGCGGTGATCGCGGCGCTCCTGATTCCGAATCGGGCCCTGGAGCCGTCCGAGGGCGAGCCCGTGATGGCCCACTGAGCCTGGATCTACCCTAGAGATGCCCTGCTACCCGCGATGACTGTTGTTCTCAGGACACGAATCAGCGCAGGACAGCAGGGCATCTCCAGGGTGGTGGCCGGCCTCTACCGAACGGACGCCTCCTGCCCGCCTTTGCCGTGTGCGACAGCCCGGCCCCACCCTGGAAACCGATCGGTTTTCTTTTCCGCCGGCCACTACGGACGTGGCGGCAGCGGGACGGGTCGACCTGTCAGTGCCGGGGCAAGGGGAGGACAACGGGGTGCTGGCTGAACTGCCGCAGATGCTCGTTCTCCAGCTCCAGGACCTGCACGACGCGGACCAGTTGCTGGACCTGGAGCACGAGGTCATCGCGTTCTTCCCTTAGGGCCTGAGCCTTAGCCTTGAGCTCTTCGTGCTTTTTGTGAAGGGCGTCAACGTTGTGCGGGCGGCCATGCTGGGCACGGACGAGCGCATAGAAGAGGTCTTTCAGCCCGGTGTGCTTGTGGGTGAGCTTGTTGCGCTTCAGCCCCGCTTCCTCGGCGAGGGACTTGATGGTGAGCTGTCCGTCCGAGCGCAAGGGGAGACCGATCAGCAGCCGCACTATGGCGTCGGTGATGGCGAGGATCTCCGTGGTGTCGGACGGGCTGCGCCCGCCTGAGCCGGAGGCGGCCATGGCGGCGCCGATGACTGCGCCGATGACTGCGCCGATGACTGCGCCGATCTGCGCTGCCTGATCCGAGCCCGGGTCCGTGTCGGTGGGGTGGGTCATGGCTGGGCCTGCCGGGGGATGCGTCGGGTGTTCTGGTGCTGGTGGATGATCGTCTCGAGCGTTTCGACGCGCTGGTTGAGCCGCTTGGCCAGCGGCGCCGGGTTGAGTCCGTCGGCGATCTCGCCGCGTAGCCGTTCGACTTCCTGGTGGGCACGCTCGATGTGCGTGTCGGTACGGGAGATGTTGGCGCAGGCGGCGTGGCAGCGGTCGAAGCTCGGGGTACGCAGCGCGGTGCTCCGGCCCCGCTGCGGGTCGCACAGAGCCTTGTACGGGTCGTGGTTGCAGGTCAGCAGCGCGTCGGGATCTTCGTAGACCTGCAGGCGCGGGTTGTTCATCAAGGCGCGGAGCTGGGCGCGGGTGGCGAAGCCGCCGGCGTAGCGGGCGTCGAACTCGTGGGCGGCGTCGATGTACCGCTCGGCGGCCGGGCCGCTGACGCCTTCGCCGTCAGCGAGGCGGTCGCTGGCCTCGGCGAGGGTGTCGGCGAGGGCGAGCTGCCGTTCGAAGTCTAGGACTTTGAGCATGTCCTGTTTGGTCCGTCCGCCGTAGGCGGCGGCGAGGGTACGGCCGACGTGCCCGTACTGCAGACCGAGCGCGATCCGGCCGCCGGGCTGCCGGTAGATGAACCAGGCCACGGAATGCCGAAGCATCTTCGGGGTCGCATACAGCCTCACGCCCGCGGCCGCGCAGCGGTCACTTGCCCGCTCGAACGTCTTCGTCCAGCTGCGATACGCCATCGGCATCCCCGTCTCGGTCAGCCACACCATCGCCGGCTCCAGTCCGTCCTCACCGCGAACGAACATCCGCATCCGCTGCGCGGCCGTCAGCTCGTTCGCGTGCCCCTCACGCAGCCGGCCGTCCGACTCGGTCCACCGCACCCGCCGGCCCCGCCCGACCTCCTCAACGACCTGCAGCCCGGGAATGCGTTCGTACGATCCCGCGCGCTGAGCGCGCCGGATCGAGGCCTGCCGGGTTGAGGCCCGGTACACCTCAACCGATTGCAGGGCTGGATGGCTGACGTAGTAGAACCGCCCGGCCCGCTTGGCGACCGCCCTGCCCACCCAACCCGAGTAATACGACCGAGCCCCCAGCTCGGGAAGCTCCACGTGAGCACCGTGCCAGCCTCCCGACGCCGCAGGCCTGACGAGTACACGAAGTCCGCAAACGCGGCGTCCCGGCCGTCATTGCGCCCCGGCCACCCCGGCCGTTCCAGTCCGTCCGGCAGCATCCCGGCCAGCCCAACGTCACGCCACAACCGGAAGGCCCGCGGCGTCAGCCACTTCACGCACGAGTTCCGCACGTCCCCCGGGGCCAGCTCCGGCGACTCCACCACCATCCCGTTCGGCAGCGCCACCGGGCGCGTCACCACGGGCGTCTCGGCGATGAACCGCAGCTTCTTCGCAATGCCGTACAGCAACTGGAGAGCTGCGAGCTCCTTCTTCCACGTCGAGCCGACGATCAGGCTCGGGTTTCCATCGCCTCTCTGCCGCCAGTCCTCCCAATCCTCCAGATCAGCCCGGGTGGCCTGATCCCAGTTCCGGCCCCGGCGCCACAGGAAGGTGAAGAACACTCGAAAGCATGGCGCGTAAGTCTCCCGAGTGCCCTCCGCCTTGCCCATAAAGTCGCGATGCCGAAGCACTGCGCTGAGCCGCGGATCGACTCGTCCGTCCGGCGAGACCAGGATCGGCATCCCCTCACGCAACCCTAAGGACCCTTCACGCGCCTCCAGATCGCTCCAGCGCCCAAGCAGTCCCGGGGAGCCTGCCGTCGGCGTGCCGCCGTCACCCACCCAGAACAGCCGCCACTCGGCCACAACCCACGCCCCCTGTAACGGCAACACGACCTCTGACAACACGCGGACCGTACACAGAACGCCAGCTGGTCGGCGAAGGTGAACTGTTCGCGCTGAAGGTGGTGGGGGACAGCATGGTGGAGGCGGCCATCTGTGAGGGCGACAACGTCATCGTCCGTCGCCAGGACTCGGCCGATCACGGTGACATCGTCGCCGCCCTGTTGGACGGCGAGGCCACAGTGAAGCGCCTGCGGCGCAAGGACGGCCGGGTGTGGCTGATGCCCCACAACGCGGCGTACGAGCCGATCCCAGGCGACGAGGCGGCCATCCTCGGCAAAGTTGTCGCCGTGCTGCGCATCGTCTGAGAGCACGATGCGGGGCCTCATGTTCGGGGCTTGCCGATCGTCCCCCGAACCGCGGTGGCCGGACGCTGCTGCGCGGGGGTGAGGGCATGCGGAGCAGCCAGCTTGGGAAAGCGGTCATCAGCAGGCCGGTCACGAAGAGCACAGAAGGGGCGGCCCGCCCGGTCGACGTGCGAAGGGCTCCCGGGCGGGCTCCGCCGTCCACGCTGCCCCGGCCGCCGGGTGCGCCGGGGCTGACGGGGCCGGTGCCTGAGCTGAACGTGTGATTCGACGTTCTGCCGCCGATTGCTCCGTCGCGCTGCGACACTCCTGATCACCACCCTGGCACCTGAAGGACTGTTCCGTTGATCCCCGCTCGTCCCCACGGGAGTCGGGGCCACCGCGTACGCCGCAGGAAGACGAAGGAGACATCGTGACGGCGCCCCTCGACGGAGCTCACCAGCCAATTCCTTCCCGGCGGGGACCGGGCCCCGCTACCGTGGAGGGCATGGCCAGGGAACTTCGCATTGAGCTCGATGACGAACAGTGGGCGCAGCTTGAGCGCGAGGCGCACGAGAGGCACGAGGATCCGACGGTGTACGCCGGACGCGTCCTGGCCCAGGAGCTCAACAAGGCGCGGTTCCTCGAGGGCAGTGCCCTCTTCCTTGCCACGCCCGGCGTGCGCGAGGAGTTCGCCAGCCGGTTCGGCCCGCAGCCCGGTACCGCTGCTTCCGCGGCGTAGGGCGGGCAGCGACTCAGTGGACCTCTCGGTAGATCTTCCGTGGCTCATGGAGATCGCCCGCACGCAACTGGGCGACCCTGATGTGACGGACTGGGGAGCGCTGGAGGCGGCCCGCGCACGGCACGCCTTCCGCGTCCTGGACGAACCCGTATATCCGCGGCCGCATCACCGAGCCGCGGCCCTCTTCCACTCCCTGGCGCGGGTGCCGGCCCTGGAACAGCAACGAACTCTTCGGCGCGACGGTCGCGGCCGGCTACCTGCACGCCTCCGGCCTGCCCGTACGGTTCACAGCCAAGGAGGCCGCCGACCTCGCCGACCAGGTGTCCGCCGGGCACCTGGACGTGCGCGCCTTGGCCACGGCCCTGAAGGAGTGGACCGAGCGCAGCTGAGCATAGGCTCCGTCCGGTGGAGACGTTGCTGATCATCACGGCTGCCGCCTTGTGGGGCTGCGGCACGGGCGTGTTCATACCCCGTCCCGCGTACCGGTTCTCCGTGCCGCCCCAGGAGCCCTGGCGGTCGGCGTGCCCGGCAGGCCAACACCTCACCAGCACCCGGACCGGCAGCGGCTGGGGGCGTGCCCGCTGCGCCGCCGGGGACGCCTACGGGCCGAGCACCCTGCCCGTCGCCTCCTCCACGGCCGTGGTCTGCGCCCTGCTGGCGGCCGCCACCGGGGCCCGCCCCGAGCTGGTGGTCTGGCTGCTGATCACCCCGGCCGCCGTGCTGCTCGCCACCGTCGACTACCGGGCGCACCGGCTACCCGACGCGCTCACCCTGCCGCTCGCGGCGGCCGCACTCGTCCTGCTCGGCGTCGCCGCGGTGCTGCCCGACGCCGGCGGCAGCTGGACATCAGCGCTGCTCGGCTCCCTCATCCTCGGCGCCTGCTACTTCGCGCTCTTCCTCCTCAGCAAGGGCTTCGGCTTCGGCGATGTGAAACTCGCCCTCGTTCTGGGTGCTGTCCTGGGCTGGTACGGCTGGGCGATCGTCCTGGTCAGGACCCTCGCCGGGTACCTGCTCGGCGCGCTGTACGGCATCAGCCTCATCCTCTCGGGCCGGGCAGGCCGGACGACCAGGATCCCGTTCGGTCCGTTCCTGCCCGCCGGGACGCTCGCCGGCGTGCTTCTGGGCTCCTACGCCCCTTGAATCCCGCCTCCCGAAGCCGAGGGAACGCGCGGGAACGAGAGCCACCCAAACGAAAAAGGTGACAGGGAGTCAAACTCTCCCGACACCTTGCAGATAAGTGAAGATCAATCGCGCCGTTGAGCGCGGGACTGAATGCCAGCGACAGTATCGGCGGCGAGGCGACGCGCTCTTCGGCAGCAGACGGCGCCAGCGCTTGTACGCGCATCGGCGCTGCCTCGGCTTGTCGTCCACCGGCATCACCGCCACCTTCAGGCCAGCATGGTTTCTCGTGACGTGGCCGTGAAGGCGGCGGTGACTCCCGAACACATCTCCCGAACATCCCCGAGGAGCCGCTGGGTTCGGGGGCTTTGTGTTGATGGCGCACGGGGCGGCCTCCGTGCTGGCTAGCCTAGATTCGCGCCGTCGCGGGCGGCTGAACTGCGAGAGGAAGTCGATGACCGAGCAGGCAACCAGGTCTGATGCCAAGGCGGATCCCAGCACCCTGAAGTTGGAGTTCCGGCATGCCCACCGGCTTATCGATCCTGCCGCGGAGGGCGTGCAGACCTGGCTGATCTCCCTCCTCGCCGACGACGAGACGGTGGCCCGTGTGCGTGCGACGCGCGGCCTGTACTGGAAGGCCCACAACCTTCACGAGCGCATCGCCGACGAGCATTCCTTCCCCGCGGTGGTGGCGGAACAACTCTTCGACACTGACGGCCAGTTCACCCCGGAGTACGAGAACTTCGTCGACCTGCCGGGCAACGTCCTCGTGGTCGACGACCTCCACATTGCCACACCCTGGGACGACCCCTGGATCGTCGCCGGGCTGACCTCCAGCATCATCGACCGGCTGACCGACAACCAGTACGCCGTGGTCCTCCCCCGTGTCTCCGGCGACACGGAGACGGCCCTCCTCACGGAGGCCGCCGTCCTGCTGAGCGCCGAACCGTTCTCCGACGAACTGCTGATCATCGACACGTCGCTCGCCGCCCCCGAAGAGGCCGCGCACCGTGTCCGCGAGCAGCTGCGCTCCCGCGCCCGCCACGGCGGAGCCGACCCCTTGAGCGAGGACTGGGACGAAGAAGACGACGAAGGGGAGGAGGTCCTCACCGCGCGCACGCGAGCGGTGCTGCACCTGGCCCTTCAGGAACTGTCGGACCAGGCGTGGCAGGAGGTGTCCACGCTGGGGGATCAACCGGCAAGGCCGGGTAGTTAAGGTTTCCGGCCGGGGTGCAAGGCGGGCGGGGCGGGGCGGGGCCCGTCGCGGTGTGCAGAACGTGATCAACGCGGCCCCGTTGAAGCAGGTGTCGACTAAGACGTCCTGCCCATGGAGCCGCGTTGCCTGTCCATTCTGCCTCCCCGCCCGCCCTGGCGACCCTCTCGCGGGAAATCACCCTGGCCGCAGGGCGTTTCGCCGCCGGGCACCTGGGCGGACTGACACCCTTCCTGCCTTTCGAACTGGTGGACGCCGTACTGGAGGAGACCCGTGCGGTCCAGCAGCGGCTGCGGGATCTGCCTTCGCGAGTCGGGGTGTACTTCCTCCTGGCGATGTGCCTGTTCCCGGAGGTCGGATACCGGCTGGTGTGGGACAAAATGACGGCTGGACTCGGCGGCCTCCTCCCGGCACCGAGCACAAAGGGCCTGCGCGACCTTCGACGCCGGGTAGGCTGCGCCCCGCTGAAGACCCTGTTCGATGTGGTGGCCGGAGCACTGGCGCAACCACACACCCCCGGGGCCCGTTTCGGCCCCTACCGCACCGTCTCCTTCGACGGCTGCAGCTCCATCAAGACCGCCGACAGCGAACGCAACCGGGGCCGGCTGGGCCGATGCCCGCACGGCGGCTATCCCCAACTCGAGTTGATGACGCTGGTCGAGACCGGAACCCGGGCGGTGATCGCCGCGATCTTCGGGCCCACCCGGGAGGGCGAGACCTCCTACGCCACCCGGCTGCTTTCGCACCTTCGCCCCGACATGCTGGTGCTGTGGGACCGGGGCTTCGACGGCAACGACTTCCTCGCCGCCGTACACACCACCGGCGCCCGCATCGTGGGCCGCATTAGTGGGCGCCGCCGCCCACCAGTGCTGAAGACCCTCGCAGATGCCTCCTACCTGTCGGCTATCGGCGGCGTCCCGGTACGCATCATCGAGGCCCAGGTCAGCGTCACCTGCTCGGACGGCAGCGGCTTCGCAGGCACCTACCGCCTGGTGACCACGCTGCTGGACGCCCACCGCTTCCCCGCCGACCGCCACGTGCGCCTCTATCACGAGCGCTGGGAACACGAGAGCGCCTATTACGCGCTGCGTCACACCATCCTCAACGGGCGCGTGCTGCGCTCGTGCGACCCGGTCGGCGTCGAGCAGGAGATGTGGGCCCTGCTGGTCCTCTACCAGCTGCTGCGCCGGGCCATGGTCGAGGCGGCGGAGTCCCGGCCGGGCACCGATCCCGACCGCTGCGGCTTCACCATCGCCCTCCACACAGCCCGCGACCTGCTGGTACGCGCGGAAGGAATCCTCGAGCAGGGCCTCGGGACAATGGGAAGCAGGGTCTTGGCAGCGCTGCTGCCGGCACGCCGACCCCGCGTCAGCACCCGAAAGGTGAAATCGCCCATCTCCCGTTATCCGGAACGGAAGTTGGACGGCCGCCCGGACGCGAGCCAGACGGTGACTGCCGTGACGATCACGCTCCTACAGCCCCCGCCTTCTCGCCCCGAACTGCCGGCGGCCACGGTCCCCCAGTACGTCGGTGCCGGCAAGACCAGCAACCGCATGGCGCGCGTCCTCGCTGTGCTGCAGGAAGAGCCCGAGCGGCAGTGGCGGGCCCGAGAGATCGCCGAGCTCCTCGGCGACGTCACCCTCGTCGCCACTTACCGGCAACTCGCCCGCTGGACCGAGAAAGGGCTGATCAAGAGGATCCGTACAGGCCGCTACGCGGCAGCCGCACCGCCAACAGCCGCTGCCTTGCGCCCCGGTCACCAGCGCTAACTACCCGGCCTTGGATCAACCGGCCCAGCGGAGCGCCGGCGTGCTCTTCGGCTCGCTGCCGCGGGTGACCTGGCACCAAGACGGTCCCTGGCGGCGGCAGATGGCCCGGGCCTTCGACGACCTGGCCGCCGACTGCTCGGCCAACGCCGAGGTTGAACCGCGTAGCACCGGCGAGGAGATGGCCCTGCACCTCGGCATCGCCCGCGCCCAGGACCTGACGCGCAACCGGCCGCGTCTCGTGCGGGACACGGTGGCCGGCCTGCCCGAAGACCGGGCGGACTTCGACTGGGACGCCTGTTCCGACGTCCTCTTCCAGGACCACGACGTGCTGATGCTGTTCGACCACTCCCTCGACGGCATCGAGCAGCCTGACAACGAGATCCATCAGGCACTGGGCATGGTCAATCTTGCCCCGCACGACTGGTTCGCCGCCTTCGACCCCGATCAGGCCCGCGACCCCGACCGCGGATTCCGCCACCCCTGAGGGCAGTCCGCCGTCGGATGCACGGCGCGTCACGCCGATGCGGCACCGGACGCTCAACGGGAGGCGACAGGGTGCGCAGGCGTTCGCGTAGATCGGCCACGTACTCGGCGGGGCGGGCGGCGAGCAGGCCCTCCAGGCGATCCAGCCGGGTGCGGGCGGTGGCGCGCAGGCGGCTCGGCGGCACCCGGTCGAGGACGTCCAGGGCGCGCTGTCCAGCATCGGACGGCTGGTCGGAGGCTCCGGCCTGCGCGAGGACGAGGGTGGCGGCGGCCCATCCGGAGGTGCAGGCGGCCGCGGATGCCTGGGCACGCGATGCGGGCCTGCTCGGGGCGGCCCAGGGTGAGGTGCGCCTCCGCTTGGTGCAGGGCCAGTTGATCGACTCGCTTGGCGCGTAGGCCGGGCGTGCGGGGCACGGGACGTCGGCTCGTACGGGTGGCGGTGTCCGAATGCGGCCGTCGGGGTCAGGGACAACGACCGGCTGACACGCGGGGCGCTGCACGGCGCCGTACGGAGGCGCGTATTCGCGCACCGCGCCGCGACGCCCCGTTCAGTGTCAGGGGCGTCCATTACCGTATGAGGTGGCGGTCGGTAGACCGTGGGCCCGGCTCGAAGGCCCGGAACCCGTTCGGCCCGTGACCGGACGTTCCTCCGAAGGTGCACCGCGCCGAGCCTTTCTTCGACAGTTTCTTCGGCCGACGCTTCCTGCGCGGCGAGTCACGGGATCGCCGCGGTGCTGGAGGGGTTACGCCATGCCGAAGAACCACGCCCGCAAGAAGGAACTCGCCGACCTCAAAGAGACGTTCGGCCTCCGACACCACAACGCGGTTGCCATCCTGGACGATCCCCGCCGGGACGCGCTCTGCCAGGTCCTCACCGAGTACACCGACGTCACGACGTACGCGGCGGCCGTCGAGGTGCTCGAACGGCTGGCTTCGTAGGTGGGTTCGGGAGCCAGATGTCGCTGAGTTCTGACGCCATTCGCGATCTCCGAATGGACGGATCGTCGGTCGGTTCGGGCACCACAGACGAGCATCCGCGCTGCGCGCGGGGTGGTTCCAGCTCTCGTCGACATCGTTCTGGGCCCTGCGCTCGGGTAGCTACGACGAAGTGACAAGTAACGGCCTGTAGTCAACGTGGCTTTGGTTTCTTGAAGCCCGACCGGCAGCGCGAGCCGCTCCGGCCACCATGATCAATCTCACCGTTAACCGCCGTACGGCTACTACTCGCCCCGGGCGAGTACGCATGCGGTCGGGCAGAGGTGAGAATAGCCCAGGTACTCATGTCCGCAGAGTGAGCAATCCAGGGGGGAATCATGACGGGTGACCGTCACGGTGCGGCCAGCCCAGCTCGCCGCACCCGGCGCCAGAAGATAACGGCTTGGTTTAGCCTCCATCCGATAACGATCGTCATATGGGGCTTTTTGCTGCTGCTGGTGGTGCTCGGCGTGATTGTTGCGCACACCTACCACGGCACTGGCGAGCCGTGCCCGCCCGACAAGGTCTGTAATTTCGTCCGTTGAGCTTGCCGAACCGGCCAAACTCCCACCGGACGTCGTCCAGATCGAGCATCCGTGCCTCGTTGGTCCGCAGTCCCAACGGCCTGCGGTCACCCGAACCCGGAACAACACGCCGTCACATCGGCTACAGAGAGCTACTTGTCACTTCGCCGTAGCTACCCGAGCGCAGGGCCTTGATCCCCGTGGGTTCAGGGAAACCGGAGGTCCTTCAGCGCGAACCCACGGGTCCATCGGTGTGCGTCAGGCCGATGCATCCGTGGGTTCGGGTGAAACGCGAGGATGCTGAGCGATCCGAAGGGTCTCCGCGGTGACGTCGGCCTGGATGTCCTTGGTCATCACGACCGCCTGCCGAACTGCCAGTTGTGCACCCAGGGTCGGCGTACCGGTCCGGGGTCGGGATGGCGCGTGCCGTGTCCGGGTCCGGCCTCCGGACCAACGCCGTCGTCCCCAGCCGGGTGGCGCCGTTGTCGGACAGCCGCGGCCCGTAGGCGATCAGCTCGTCCCGGTCGAGCGGCACCGCGAGGTCGCGGCCTGCCCCGTGCCGAGGTCGAGCACCAGGTCAGGTCTGATCCGCGGCGCGCAGGGCCCGCGCCAGCCATTCCAGCTCCTCGGTCGCGTCGGGCGACGAATTCTGCCCGCGCACACGGCCGACGAGCCTGCGGTAGTGCTCTGCTCCTGCCTCGATCCCGGCCTCCAGGCTGCGCAGCACGGCGGCCCGATCGGCGTCACCGAACAGCTCGGACAGCACCTCGGCCGCTGCCGGCCCCTCGGGAGCGACCCCGCCTTTTCTGACCTCCGCGACGGTCTGCACGATCTGCCTGGCCCACCAGATGGACGCCCCGGGGGGACGGCCCTGCCCCGGTACGGGCGTGTTGAGCTCCATCCATGTGCGCAACCGGGCGCGGAACCCGGGGTCCCGAACCAATTCGGCCAAGTCGATCCAGGCGTCGACCTGCTCAGGTGTGGGATCGTCGGGCAATTCGATGCTGAAGGCGCGCATGCGGTCGCGCAGGCGCGGGTCGTCGAGGCCGCCGAACACCTCCTCCTTGAACTCGTCGATGATCTGCTTGCGCTCGGCGGCGGAAAGCCGCGCCAACCGGTTCATCAGTGCTGTCTCCTCAACGGTCGAACCCCGTTTCGCCACGGTGGACAGGACGGCCCGGCTCACCTTGAGGGAGCGGATCTGCGCGTCGAGCGCGGCCACATGCGCGTCGGCGACCCCGGCGACCGTGGTGCGGCCACTCAGGACACGGCACACGTCGTCGAGCCCGAGGCCCAGCTCCCGCAGGGTGCGGACCAACTCGACGCGGGCCACGGACTCGGCGTCGTACAACCGGTAGCCGCCCGCGGAACGGCCCACAGGCGGCACCGCCCCCTCGTCCGACCAGAAGCGCAGGGTACGTACCGGAAGTCCGGTGCGGTGCGCGAGCCGGCCAATGGTGAGCACTTCGGGGCGTTCGTCGTCCATGAGTAAGATCCTGAACCCTCCGGCGGCTGGAGACTCAAGCGCCTCAGTGCGACATCCCGTGAGTTCTCCAGAACTCTGCCGAGTTTTCTCACCACCGCCAGCGTCGACAGCATGCGCCTCCCCGCCTTCGACCAGACTGCAGACTGATCAGACCGGACGAGAAAGCTTCAGGAATCCCGAAGTCACGTCACTGACCGGCCGATCACGCGAACGAGAGAGAAGCCCCAGGCCAGGGGCTCAGGGTTCCGGCAAGAACCACGGGAACCCACGGGATGTCGCACACTGCGCCGGCGACAGGTGGAGTCAGAACTGACCTACCGATGGAGTCGGTTGTCACCTACAAAGCCAAACGGCCGGTCTACATGTATGAGTTGGGCATCGACGAACCGGACGAGCCCCGGGAGTACAGCTGTGCGGAGTGCGGGTTCTTCGGCACCGGATTCCACTGCTGCGAGTGCGGCGCCACCCACGAGTACCACTGTGTGTGCTGAGCCGACCTCGACCACGGCCGCGGCCGCGGCCGTCGACCTGGTCCGGCGCGGGCTGGCGGTGTTCCCGCTCCCGGCCGGCGGTCGACGGCCGGCCCGGGGCGGATGGCATGCCCGCTGCCTGACCGAGCCCTCCCGTATCCGCGCCGTGTGGCGCGGCGGCGACAACATCGGCGTCGGCTGCCGCGCCTCCCACGTGGTCGGGCTGGACCTGGACGTCGACGGGGACGGCCAGGCCCGTGCTCGCTGCCCTCGCCGCCCGGGTCGGAGAGGACTGGCCCGATACCTTGACGGTGCGGACCCCGAGCGGGGGCCTGCACCTGTACTTCCGTGCCCCGGGCGACTGCACCGTCGCCAGCGTCGCCAGCGTCTCCGGCGGCCGGACGGCGCTCGGGCTGGGCATCGACGTCCGCGGTCCCGGCCGGCGCAGCGGCGGGTACCTCATCGGACCCGGATCCGCCGTGAACGGCATGCCCTACGCCATCACCCGGGACGTCCCGATCCTCGAACTCCCGGGCTGGATCGCAGAACGGCTCACGGTCCTCCCAGCGTGAAACCCGCGCCAAAGAGCCTGCTCACCACGGTCGCGCCCCGCATTGTCAGTGGCACCCACTACGGTAGATCCCGTAGTAAACGGCATGCCGCGAACCGCCGTTTCCGCTGCTGCCCCGCGCCCACGCCGCACCGGGGCAGCGCCGCCGGACAAGGACCGCACCAGGGTCCCGCGCAGCACCACCCGAAGAACCCGTCTGTCCGGCTGCGCCCAATTCACGCGACGTCCGGCGGGAAGCGTGGGGTCCCGCTGTGGAGACGACCGTGACCAAATCCGGCAGCGACCACCTCAAACGCCAGGCCCGCCAGATCGCCCGAACCAGCGGCCGGCGCTTCCCCGACGTCCTTGCCGAGCTGCGCCGCACACCCCGTACGACACCGCGGCACTCGACGGAACTCGTCCTGCTCTGCCCCGGCCTGGCGCATCCCATCGACGGCGGCCGGTGCGCCCGCGCCGCCGGCCATCACCAGCTCGACGGCACCTGGTCCTGGTGCTCCCCCAAACACGACCTGCCCGCGCACATCTGGCAGGGCTACCACCACGCCGCTGACGAGGCCCGCCGGGCGCAGCACGATGCGTGGCTGGCATCCCTGACCCCAGCCGAGCGCGCCAACTGGGAAGCCGAGCAGGAGGCGGCGTACTGGGCGGACATGGCGGATGAGGCCCGCGAACCGTACGACCCGTACGAGGAGAAGCACCAGGAGCTGGTCCTGGACGCGCTGGACGAGGAGTACCGGGACGCCGAGACGGACGGCTCCGATGCGTACGACGACGGCGAGTACGCCGACGAGGAGATGTGGGACGGGGCCTACCGGTGAACCCCAGCTCGATCACCGGCGCCCCCGACCACCCTCAGCCGTAGTACCTCGAACGGAGAACCGACACCATGACCACCACCACTGTCAGCTCGCTCAAGACATACGGCCCCCTGCAGTTCCCCGACCGCGCCGGCCTGACGCTGTGGCAGTTCGCCCGCGCCCAGCGCCTCGGGCTCCTACCCGGCCCCGACGTCGCCGGGGACCGCTGGTCCGCCGCCGTATTCGACGACGCGATCACCCGCATCGACGCCATCAAGCAGGCCGTCGGCACGATGCCCGACGTCGGCGCCACCCGCGCCGAAGAACACCTCGCCGAACGCTTCAACATGACCGTGCACTCCGGCACCGCCGCCGAACTCGCCCGCCGCGGCCACCTGCCCGTGGTCGGCGACCACAAGGGCAACACCCTGTACTGCGGGCTCACCTTGGAGAACCTCACGGACCGCCGGAAAGTCGAACGCGCCTCTGCCGCCGGGCAGCTCCACATGCGCGACGCCGCCGCCACGATCCTCGGCATCCGGGAGTCGGACCTCGACCACCTTGTCCGCGCCGGGCTCCTCACCCACGCAGCCACCGCCCGCTCCTCGTGGAACAAGCACGACGTCGTCCTGCTCTACCGCCAGGCCGACCTGGACCGCGTCACTCGAAGCCGCCGCATCGACTGGCGCGCCGTCCGCGCGACCCCCAAGGGCCGCCGGTCCCCGCTCGCGGCGCTCCCCACCCAGAAGCAGACAGCCGGACGGTGACGACGGACGAACCGCGCACTGTGACAGCCGAGCAGGACGACCAGCCGCCGCGCCGGCCCGCGCAATGACGACCGACACCGTGACACCCATCCACCGGAGTCCCGCGATGACTGAGACCACCATCCGACCCGAACCGCGCACCACAGCCTTCTCGTTGATCAGGGCGACCGCGCTTGACCACGCCGCCCGCGACCACCGCCAAAACGAACCGCCACCGCCCAACCGGGAGATGTACAGCGACCTGACCTCCGTCCTGGAGAACTGGCACGCGGCCGACACCCTGCGGGAGGACTCACTGCTGCTGGCCGAATGGCTCGCGGCCGAACTGTGCGGCTACCTCTACGGCCAGCTCAACCAGAACAGAGGCCAGCTCGACCAGTGGCTGCGCGAATTCGGCGACCAGGTGTGCCGGAGCCAGACGCACGCGCACCCGGCCGGCCCCACGGCCGTGGAGATCATGTCGGTCGTCGCGGATGAGCTGGCTACTCGATCGGACAGGCCCGCCGGGCAGCGCCTGGTCCGGATCGGCGTGCCGTACCTGCACTACGTCCGGCAGGACCACGCCGTCGAGGACGCCCGCGAGATCGCCCTGACGTTCGCACTGTGGGCGGGCCCGCAACTGGCGGAACTGATGCACCGTGACGCCGTGCGGATCAATGCCTACCTGGACTCCCGCATCCACTGACCCCTGGGCGAGAACGAGACGTTGTGTGCTGCTTGGGCCATTGGTTCCCGGCCCGGTCCAGGAACGGTAGGGTGCGGGCAGCGGCCGACGCATCGGCCCAAGCCCGCACCCCGGCCCATGACCGGGGCGCACCACGGCAAAGGTGCCCGCGGCCTCTCATACGAGGGTCCGGTCTGTGCAGCATCAGTGCGAGGTGTACGTCAACTTCCGACGGCTGTACGGCCGTTGAGCCTTCCGCATGCTGCTCTTCGTCGCGCGCATCGGATCATGGGGCCGGGCGCGGGAAATGAGAGAGCCATGTCCAAGAGCCACGGTCGCAAGAGCCGGGCGCGGAATACGAGCCGGTCCCGGGGCGCCGCGTACGCCGCCGCCAACGCCAGCACCCTCCACCAGCACAACAGCGGACCGTCGGACAAGGACCTCCAGCCTGGCAACCCCGGCGGCTGGGGAGTCGAAGGCGCGCCGGACATGCGGACCGCGTCCGCGCTGATCGGCGCGTGCCTCGAGCGGTGTGCACCGTGCCAGCAGTCCCTGGCGGCGAAGCTCCTCGCCGAGGACCCGATCGTGCTCGCCGTGACGGCCGGATCCGTCTACAGCCTTCACGCCGCCGACGAGCCGGATGCGGGTTCCCTCGCCTCGAATGCAGCCCAGGTGTTCTTCCGCGCCCTGAAGTCGTCGCCTCCGGGCGACGGCCACAGCATGGTCCGCTGCGTCGAGCTGCTGAACGCCGAGGAACGTTCGGCGCTCCTCGAGGACGCGCTGGACCTGTGGACGTTCTACGGGCACAAGCACCCCGGACTCATGCGCGGCCAGAACACCGGCCACAGGAACGCGTCGCCCTTCACCTTCACCGTCCCGGGCAGCGATCCCAAGAACGCCGACCCGGGCACGGTGCTCGACCTCTCGGGTCTCGCTCACCCTGCCCGGTACGGCGTCCGGGCCGACATCACGCTGACCGGGTTCGGTCGCCTCGCCTCGGTCGCGCTGGTCCCGGACCCCGAGAGTCCCGAGGCCGGCTACGACGACCTGCACGAGCGCCTGGCCTGGGAGCCCTACATTCCCGAAGGGCTGCCCGAAGAAGATCCGGCGTGGGTGCTGAAGGTCCACGAGACGAACGGCACCCTGCTCGGCATCGTCCGGCTGCTGGACGCCACCCTCCTGCCCGACAAGCCGCACTGGGAATGGCGCCCCGATGCGTACGACGTCATCCTCTGGAGCGCCCCGGAGCCGAAGCCGGTGTCCGCCGCGTGGCTGGAGACCGCCCGCGAAAGGGGATCGGCCCTGCTGTATGGGCCGCTCGGCCTGACCCCCGCAGCGCCCCTGGACCCTTCCCGTCTGCTCGCCGTGCACGCCCGCTGCGTGTTCACCGACCGGCTGTGACCAGGGCTGGAGAAGATCGGGTGGAGTTTGAGGTGGCCAGGCTTGAGCCGGCGGACGGACCCGGATCGCCGCCGCGCACGGGGCAGACGTGAGAGCGGTGCCAGCCGATCACGCCATCCGACCTCAAGGCTGCAGGGAATCCGCCCTTCCTGCTCCTACGGTGGGTACATGAGCACCATCGTCGTCGTGTACGAGCTCGACAAGCCGGTGCCCGCACGCCCCTCCCCAGAGATACAGGGCGGCGAGGAACGGCATGTCCGCAAGGTGCACGCAGCGCCCACCGCCCCCGGGGAGCCCGCCGCCACGGGGCCGCGGACCCTGTGCGGAAAGGACACCTTCGCCATGGAAACAGGCCCCTCGACCGCCGAGGATGGCGGGACGCCCTGGTACCCCGCGCAATACGCGTCCGTGGTCTGCCCAGACTGCGACGCCGTGATCGAGACTTGATCGGCATACTTGACTGCTCCACCGGTGGCACAGGGCATCTGCCCTGCTGACAAGAGATTCCCGACCACGGGAGACCAAGCGGCCCAACGAGCCAGGGCCGACCACCATGGTCTGCGATGGCGTCCCGCCGAGTGGTGTAGCCGATCAAAGAAGCGGAATCCGCAGGTCGAGGACGGTTGTCCGCTGCGGCTGGGTGGTCAACTCGCCTCAGCGGGGCGCCTCGTGGAGCGCCGTTTCTGCCCAGATCGTCGGCGGCCTCGTACCGGAACCCGCAACGCTTGATCGCCTACACCATGACGCGGGACACGACCGGCTACGGACGTGAGGACGTTTTCTTCCGGCTCGCCGCGCAGCTGGAGAAGGCCGTCCCCTGGGCACAGCGCACGCCGGCCGTCTGGGCGGGCGCGCCCCGGTCCGCCTGAGCGCGGCGCCGGAGTACTCCGGCCCACACGGACGAGGGCTCGGGTCCGCGGCACCGAACGGTGCCGCGGACCCGAGCCCTCGGGACTTTCGGCCGGCCGCGCCTCAGGCCTCCACGACCAGGGCGCTCGCCCGGGCGAAGGTGTGCCGGAACTCCTTCAGGGGCCGGTACTCCTCCGAGTGGTAGAAGTCGAGCACGGCCTGCTTGTCCGGGAATTCGAGGATCACACCGATGGCCGGGCGGTGGTCGCTCTCGAACACTTCGGGACTGGTGTCCCGGGCCACGGGCCTGCCGCCGAACTTCTCCACGACCGCGAGGGTCCTGGTCTCGTACTCCGTCATCTTCTCCTGGTCCTCGGGGGACACACTGATGACCATGTAAGCGCTCATGTAATACCTCCATTGTTCGCGAACTCGTGAACTATTGAACCATGGGGGTGTACGGGCAACAACCGCGACCCGGGGGCCGACCGTCCCGTTCGTCCGCCTGTTCACAAGGTCACGTACAATTGAGGTATGAAGGCTCTGGCTCACCCCGCTCGCGAGGACCTGCTCATCCAGTCCGTTCTCGACGCGCTCGCCAATCCGCTGCGCCTGAGAATCGTCAAGCGGCTCGCCGGCGGTGAGGAGCTGACCTGCTCGACCGTGCTGCCGGACGTCTCGGCGTCCACAGCCAGCCGCCATTGGCAGGTACTGAGGGAGAGCGGCGTCCTGTGGGCCCGCCGCGACGGGCGCATCATCCTGCACATCCTGCGCCGGGAGGATCTCGACTCCCGTTTCCCGGGCCTCCTGGACGCGGTGCTGGCCGCGGTCGACGAGTCCGACGAGGAGAAGAGCGGCAGCACCGCCGCCTGACCCCGGCCACCGACGCCGGACCGCAGCGCGGCCGGCGCCTTGACCTCCTGGGCGCCGACGTCCGCCGGCACCGCCCGCAGCGAGTGCCGCCGCTTGTGCGAGCCGGGGATCGCGAAGCCGGTGACCAGGGCGATCAGGCAGCCTGCCCCGCCCACGGCGAACGCGATCGCGAAGCCGGAGTCCTGGGGAGCCGCGCCGACCGCGCTCGCCGTGAGGATCGCCGCCGACACCTGCCCGGCCACGCCCGAACCAACGTTGCGCATGATCGTGTTGACCCCGTTCGCCTCGCCCACCCGTTCGCGTGGGACGGAGCCGGTGACCAGGACCGGAATGGCGGCCTGCGCGATGCCGCTGCCGAGACCGACGAGCAAGGGCCAGATGTAGACGAATCCTTTGGCGGCTGGACCAAAACCTTTACGGATCCAAGGCTCTGCGCGGCGATCGTGGACCGACTGACGTTCGGCGGCAACATCATCGAGACCGGCACCGACTCCTACCGGCTGGCCGCCACCCGCGCCCGCGCCGAACAGATGGCGGCGGCCGCGGACGCGGGTTGTCGATTCAGTGAAGCCCGAGTGATACGCGTGCGCTCCTGAGATCGCGCGTTGGCGTCAGGAACGAAGGGTGCGCAGGCCGGTGCGGATTTCGCTGACCAGGATCTCGGGTTGTTCCAAGGCCGCGAAGTGCCCGCCCTTGTCGGCCTCGCCGTAGTGGATCAGATTGCTGTAGGTGTCTTCGATCCAGCTTCGTGGCAGGCGTGGGATGTCCCTCGGGAAGACGGTCACCGCGACCGGAAGCGTCAGCTTCGGGCCGGCGAGAGTGCCCGATTTGTTCTCCCAGTAGATGCGGCCGGACGATGCCGCGCTGTTGGTGAACCAGTAGAGGGATATCGCGTCGAGCATGTCGTCCATGCTGAGGGCGTCCTCGGCGAGCCCGTGGTTGTCGGTCTTGGACTGGAACTTCTCGTAGATCCAGGCTGCCTGACCAGCGGGAGAGTCCGCCAGGGCGAATCCGACAGTCTCCGGCTTCGTGCGCTGAAGGTGGTTCGACCCACCGAGATCGCCGTTGTAGAGGGCGAGGGTCTCCACGGCGTAGCGCTCTTCGGGCGACAAGGTGTCGGGTATCTGTGCGGGAAAGGCGTACTGGGTGTTCAGATGAATTCCGAGAAGTCCCTCAGGTTGCATGGCCCCGAGGGCGGTGGTGACGACGGCACCCCAATCGCCGCCTTGCGCGGCCCATCTCGTGTAGCCGAGACGCTTCATCAGCTCCACCCACGCGCTTGCGATGCGCGATACGGTCCACCCGGTCTCCGTGGGCTTCTGGGAGAACCCGAACCCGGGGAGCGACGGGACGACGACGTCGAATGAATCGGCGGCGTCTCCTCCGAACGAAACCGGATCCGTCAGCGGGCCGATCAGCTTCAGGAACTCGACGATCGAGCCCGGCCATCCGTGCGTGAGTACCAGCGGCATCGCGTTGGGGTTCTTGGACCTGACATGGATGAAGTGGATGTCCAGCCCATCAATCTCGGTCAGGAATTGAGGGAAGCAATTGAGCTCGGACTCGAAGCGCCGCCACTTGTAGCCGCGCTTCCAGTAGTCGACCAGAGATCTGGCGTTCTCTACGCGAACCCCTTGCGACCAGTCGCCCACCGTTTCCGGATCCGGCCATCGAGTCCTGGCCAGTCGCTGCTTCAGGTCGTTGATCTCCGAATTCGGGATCGAGACGGTGAACGGGCGGACGAGGGCCGTCCCCGCGTCGGCTCCAGTCACCGAGCCCGTCGACGCCCACGCCTGGGCGGGGTTCGCCACGCCCACGAGGCCGAGTGCGACGCCGAAGGACAGGGCTTTTCGCCTGCTGAGATTTTCCATTGACTTACCTGCTTCCCTGAGGGCCAGACTGTTCTGGATTCCTTCGCAGACTGGCCAGTTGTGTAACCAATGCGTGGTGAGCCTGGTCCCACAGATGTGATTTTTCATTCACATAGCGAGGTGTGTTGTCGTCGGTAATGGTGGTGACCGAGGGCTCGCGGCCAATGTTGGCCCGCAGTCCGCCCAGTCCCCCTCCGGGGCGATTGCCTTCTTCTCCTGGGTTTCGAAGCACAGCGCAACTCTCCGTTGCACACTGGTGTGCAACGTACTTCATTGCGCAGTGGTGTGCAACAATGATGTCGTGCCCACCGAGTCCTCCCGTGTGCGCTCGATGAACGAGACACGCGAACGCATCCTCGACGTCGCCCTCAACCTGCTGGGAGAGAACCCCGACGCCGGCATGGGCGACATCGCCTCCGCTGCCGGCGTCGTCCGTCGCACCGTCTATGGCCATTTCCCCTCGCGCCTCGACCTGGTTCGGACACTCACGGAACGGGCCGTCACCGAGATGACAGCCGTGCTCACCGAAGTCAACGCCTCCGACGCAGGAGCGGACGCGGCGTGGGCCGAATTCATCGCCCGCCTCTGGCCGGTGGCGCACCGGTACCGAGTGCTGCTGGCGCTGCGCCGTGGCGAGTACGGCGAGGCGATCCACGGCCTGCTCGGGCCAGTCGACGAGCTCCTCGCCGACCTCGTGAAACGGGGCCAGGACAGCGACGTGTTCGCACAGCACCTGCCGGCGGGCATTCTGAGCCAGGTTGCCTACGGCGTCGTGTTCAGCATCGCGGACAGCGACCTGTCGAACGGGACCCTCGGCGCCCGAGCAGCGACGATCACGAGCCTGCTGATGCTGGGAGTTCCCGAGACGCGCGCAACTGCTCTCGTGGGCGACCAGCCCTGACCCGCAGCACTCGAGCGGAGCCGCGGATCGTCCTGCTCCGGACACGACATCGACACCGCACCCCGCCAAGAATCCGGTGAGAACAGTGTGATCGCGACGATGTGAGTGGCACGGTGCGGCTGGAGAGTGTGCCCGCGCAGACTGCCTCCCTCTCAGGCCCGTCGCCGACTTCTCGCAAATGACCGGTTGAGAGACCGGGTCGCTCGACCGCCGCATGGTCGCGTTCGCGCTGGTCGCCGATCTCGGAACTCCTCTCAGAACCGCCAGGTTCTGCAACGGGGTCCTGAGAGACCGTTCCGCGTATCCGGGGGGCCGAGCACACTGCGCGCCGTGCGGACAGCTCAGCTCTCCGGACCGGACGGCCAGATCGCTTCGACCACCCAGGGCCGCACAACCCTTTCCAAGTCCTGCGCGAACCGGTCGCCGCCGCCCACAGCCAAGTGGGCCGCCCACTGCCGTACCGCGCCGGCCGCCCAGTCCGCCAGCTGAAGTTGCGGGTGGGCCTTGCTGTCCGCGAAGTCGATCTGAGTGGCAGCGGGCCGGCTGAGGTGCCCAGTACGGGCCGGGTCCGGGAGCAGATGCGCCCTACTCAGCGTTGTCGCGTGGCGGTCGATCACCTTTGACGCGTCGTGGACGAGGCGGAACTGCCCCAGAGATTCCCTGAAGCTGACGCACAGGCAGTAGATCGAGGTCACGGCCGGGTCGAGTAGATCGCGCTGCTCGCCAGCAGCGAGGTCGGCCGCGGTCTCATCGGCCACGCCCCGGCAGTACTCCAGTAGCTCTATCTGTTGGGCGAAGTCGCTGTGCTGCACCGGGATCGACTTCTTGTACGCAGCCACGGCAGCGAACAGGTCGTCGGTCGAGACACGCTGACGCACCCAGTCCACGAAGGCCTGTTGCATCTGGCGGTAGGCAGCGGCATCCCCGAAGACCGGCCCGCACATGTGCAACAGCTGCGCCAGAGCCAGTGCCTGCTTGTTCTCGTACAGGTTGAATCCATCCGCGTGCGCCAGCGGCTCGACGAGGACGTCGACCAGCTTGGTCATCACCATGAATGGCTTGTGTACCAGGGAGCTTCGGGTGCTCCCCTCGGGCAGTTGCTCGAAGGCCCGCATCAGAGCCTTCCGGCCCCGCGACGACCGAGCGAGGGAGCCGTACTTGGGCTCTCCCTGGGTCGGTGGGAGCTGGGCACGGACCTCGTCCACGATGGACGCAGCCAGCTCGGTCGGAAAGGTGAACCCCGGCCACCGTGAACACGGGCTGATCCGGGTCAAGCAGGTTCTGCCCTGAGTTCGAGGACTCGTCCGCGTAGACGACAGGGTGAGGGGAGCATTCATTTCCAGAGCATGCCGGGAGGCACCCGAGAGGGCCACGGATTTCGGGTCAACGCTCGTCTGGACCCGCACCACGATCTCTTCACAGCCGGTCGTTCGTGAGACGCGCGAACCGGAAGAGCCGCTACCGCCAACCACTGTTCCGCTGGTCCCTGAGGCCGATGTTCCGGGCGAGATCCATGCACAGCTGCTGCATGGATCGGCTGCGGCCCGAGTAGTCGCGGTTTGTTCTGGAGGAGCAGAACAAACCGGTTCACCTGGTGCTACCGCCCGCCCGCCGATCGCGGTCGGGCACGGCGGCGGAGCGCCTCGCGTTTGTTCTGCTCCCCCAGAACAAGCCGGTTTACCTAGTGCTACCGGCTCGGGTGGGGGCGGGAATGAAGAAGGCGCCGCACGGGGAGTGCGGCGCCTTGGGGTCTTCGCGAGGTCAGGAACCCGCTGGAGAGCCTGGGAGGGTCCTCGGCGGGGCGTTCAGCCGGTGGGGGCGAGGTTGGCCATCTGGGCGGCGAACCTCGCCCGTCGCTGTTCGGTGAAGCGTCCGGGTTCTGCGGCCTTGATCTCTGGGACCTGCATGACCGGGGAGGAGACCGCGCCGCCGGTCAGCAGTCGTGCCGCTGCTGCCACCGCCCGGACCGTGGTACGGCGTCGTACGCCAGGCCACTCAGCTCGACCCCGACCACCGGCCCCAGGACATCGCAGCCTTCCTCGACCTCGTCACACGCGAGACCAGCCCCCACAGCGAACTGCCCATCGCCCGCGCCCACCGACTGCTGGAAGAGGCCAACGGCGAAGACGACACCGCCGCCGCCCAGCTGCTCACCCTCGCGGCCGACCAGCCCGGCAGCTACGAGCTGTACCTGGACGTCGTCACCCAGCTGAGCGTCAGCACCGCCGAAACCGTGCTGTTCGCCAACCGCCAGCAGACGGCTGCCGTGGTACGGGCCCTTACCGGGCACGCCGTAGGCGACCGCGGCGACTGGCCCAGCTGGCAGGAGGCCGACCGGGCGGTGTGGTGGCTGCTCGACGTGGCCCGCCTCGCCGCAGGCGAGGACCAGTGGGACCTGCTCGATACGGCCGTCCAGGGCATGTGCGACTGGGACGGCCGCTGGGACCGGTGGAAACCACAGAGCGACATCAAGAACTGGATGTCGACGCTGACTGGGCACGCCGCGGCAGTCGTCGCCTCTGCGCTGCGCGCGCAACCGCACGGCGCCCGCCACTTGCGCGAGCTTGCGGACGACCGCCGCGTCGACATGGCCATCCGCAGCGCTGTTCATGCTGCCTAGGTTCTATCCCGGCCGACGTTCCCCGGCACCCGCATCACCGCGGACACCGACATTGTGGTCGACGGCCTGCTGCTCGACTTCAAGAGCACCAGGCACCCGCACGTCTTCCGCAAGGACGTCGCGTGGCAGCTGCTCGGCTACCTGCTGCTCTACACCCGCGACCGGTTCCGGATCGACACCCTGGGTCTCTACTTCACGCGCTCCGGTGTCTTGGCCACCTGGCCGGTCGAAGAGTACGTAGACCTGCTCGGGGCCTGCCGCCCTCCGCGCTGTCCTCGCCCAACTACTCGTCGGCTGCCCGGCCGACGTCGTCCCGTATGACCGGGAGGAAGAAGACCGCGCCCGGCGTCTCCTTGAGCGCCTGGCCCCGGTCATCGCCCCCGGGCACTGCCTGGTGTGCGCCCTGCCCGACTCCACCCGCCCCCGCGCGAGTTCTGCTCACGCTGGTGCACCAGCCGCGCCCAAACCCTGCGTAAGAAGGCCACCTGCCCACGCGTCCCACGGTGACCGTGTCGCACCCGCGCAAAGAGCGCCTGGAGCCCGTCGAGGGCTGAGAAGTTGTGTGCCTTACATCCCGTTTTCTCAAGTAGGCGCGTTATGCGGTAGGCATGTGGGGTTGTCTGCCGAGAGATTGCCGTACGGGCCAACGTCGGCATCGTTGTCGGCTACGGCCGTTGAACCGGGCGACCGCACCAAGACCACACCATGGAGGAAGACCGTGCCCGACACCTGCTCCCTGGAGATCCCTGCGGACCTCAACCGATGGCACCCCAATGAGATCACGGAGTGGCTGAGCACCGTGGAGGATGACGAAGCGATCACGGACGCCGACGTCGACCGCACCCGCCAGGCCGTCAACGATTCCCTCGGCATCGACTGACGAACCAGTGTCGGCGCACCCGTACGCCGCGCGGATCACCCCCGAGGCCGCTGGGACCGGGCCGACGTGAGCGCCTCGAGGGCCTTCTCAGCACGCTCAACCTCGCCACCAAAAGCCCCAGCCTGGAGCAGTGGCCAGGAAGCGTTGATCTCCCGGGTGATGTCTGGCGCCAGGCCTACCCCGTCGTGTCCCCAGACCGACTCCAGGAAGAACTCGCCGGTCCACGGGCGGGCGAAAAACCGGCGCTCGGTGTCCATGGCGATCATGGAGGCCAGGAACTCGAAGCGGTGGAAGGCGGCACGGTATGCGTCGTCATCCGGTTCCACGAGCTGGAACGGCTCGCGTAGCTCCTCACAGATCCAGTGACTCTGCGGGTAGTGGTGGGGCATGTTTCCGTGGAAGCGGTAGACCTCGTTGATGGAGTCGCTGTTGATGATGTCCAGCGGGTTGAGGTACATGGCTGGTGTCTGGCGCTGCCCGTTGGAGATGGGCGGCACCCAGGTCGGCTGGGTGAGGAGAGGGGCCAGGAACTCCTCGCGGCGGCTGAGGATCGCGGCGATGCCCATGGTGAATGTGGCAAGGAGTGCCGGGTACTGCCGCAGCCTCTCCAGATCCTGGTACCCAGCGTCGCTGCCGCGCAGCCGGTTCAGCCGTTCGGCGACGCGCTGCCAGAGGGCGTTGTACGTGCCGTCGTCGTGGAAGACGCCATTCGCCAGCAGGTGCAGGAGACTGTCACAGTCGGCGCGGTAACCGCGGATGCTCTCCGCGAAGACGGGCCCGGTCGGTGGGCGCCTCTTCCCGCTGGAGTTGTCGATGACCTGAGAGACGGTCTGGTCGATCAGGTCGTGGATCTCGATGCGGCGCACCGGGTCGGGAAGGAAGCGCTTGAGCTGGGCGACGGCCGTGTCCCGGGTGATCGGGGTGACCGTTATGCGGTCCAGCGCCTCGACCCTCCGCTCCAGGTCGGTGAACATTTCGTCGGCGGTCACGCCGTCGATGACGGCGGCGGAGTGCTGCGTGGTCAGCCGCTTGGCTGACTCGCTCATCCGTCCGAACTGGCCCCAGAACATCGGGTATAGCCGGGACCTGGTCCCTTCCACCGCTCTCACCAGAGCCTTGTCCCAGTCGGCCGACCAGCCGCACACGATCAGCCCGTAGTCGTCCAGCACCCGCTGCAGCAGCTGCTGCTGCGCCTCGGGGTAGGCACCCAGTTCGTCGACGGTGTTGCGCTGCTCGAGGTCGGCGTAGTCGCCGTGCAGTTTGATGATGGTGACCTGACTGTGCGCGAGGGGCTTCATGGCATCGATCTGGTGGTCGCGTACCACCTGCGGTGAGATGCCCACCCCTTCCAGGGCCCGCTCCATGAGGCGGTCGAAGTTCGTCGTCAGGATGACCCTGATACTGCCGCGCTTGACGAGCCGGGCGATCGCCCGGTGCGCGGCGGTGGGCTCCTTGCCACTGTCCTCGCCGTCCGCAGGCTCGAAATATCCGGCGAGGACGGCCTGGCGGGCCGCTGGCGTCGGTGCGGTCTCGGCCGGGAGCCGCGAGTAGCCCAGCGGCTCTCCGAATTTCTTCTCCCACCAGCCTTCTGGGTCGGCGGCAGCGGCAGCACCGGCGTCGGGCGAGTCAGGGTCGTGGACCGTTGCGACCTTGGACATCAGGTCCTGCACGATGCCCCAACCGGTCTTCACGCCGGAGGCCATGGAGATCCCGGCGCCCAGCAGCACCGCGTACACCCCAGGGCACGTGTGCACATTCAGCGCGAGCGACATCCGGGCATCCAGCACACTCCCGGCTCCTGGTGCCATCGCTCCGCTGCGGCCTGCGGCGTCATCCGTTCCCACGGCACA
This sequence comes from Streptomyces sp. NPDC052236, assembly GCF_044548015.1. Taxonomy (NCBI): domain Bacteria; kingdom Bacillati; phylum Actinomycetota; class Actinomycetes; order Kitasatosporales; family Streptomycetaceae; genus Streptomyces; species Streptomyces sp. NPDC052236. The sequence goes on from NZ_JBIUBL010000038.1 coordinate 46,507, forward strand.
CTTTCTTCCGCCCGGCAGTCGTGCCCCCGTACGGCGAAAGGCACTGCCCGGTACGGGTGTTGATCCTACCGCATCATCTCGTCATGATGACGATAACCGGTCGATCCGCAGACGCGCCGCCGTGGCCGAATTCGGCGCGAGCTCCACTCGGATCCCATCGACCGCCACACGCGTCACGGGGCACGGACCGGGGCAGAGCCGCCCGCCCAGACGACTCCTCTCGGCTGGCTGACGTACGGATGCGGCTGGGCGACCGCCTGGGCCAGGTACGCACCCGGCCTGGCCGCGCCCGCCAACTCCGGGACGAGGACGAGCTGTCGTGCCGCGAGATCGCGGCCGCACTCGGCACCGAGGGACAGCGGCCCAAGCGCGGGGAGCACTGGCACCCAGAGACCGTCCGGCGGATGCTCGCCAACACCACCGACCGCCCACCCACCTTGCGGAAGCGGTCCGCGTAACCGGGCCCCCACGGCCAGGTGGCGTGTAGCACTCTGTAACCGTCCATACGTGGCGAGGGTCACATGGATTAGCGCGGGCCGACGCTCTGACTACTCCCGAAACCACTCCGGCTGGGCCGCGCCCCGGCCTTACTACACCTTGCCTACCAACGGCCCGCCGCGCTGCCCGCGTTGGAGGGAATCAGCGTTACAAGTTGCCCGCACGTCGCCAGTAGACTCTCCCGAACACGCAGAAAGAGCCCTGCAGCCCCGACTCGGTTTCCTAGGCCAGTGGGTCGGGAGGGCTCCTCTACGCGTCAACACATCACCCAGCACTTAAGGAGTATGCGTTGCACGTGAAACAGGTTAGCAAGTTCTGCGCAGATAGGGCGCGAGCGGCCCGCGACTGGGTCATGACCCGGATTGACCTGCGAGAACGTATCGAACGCCATCGGCGAGAGATCCGCCTCAGGCTTCTCTACGGAGCCGTCAGCGCTTTCGGAAGTTGGGGAGCGGGCGTCATCATCGCCTGGCTGATGGCGCGGTAGCACCAGACACTCCCGAAGGCCTCGACACCACCACGGTGCCGGGGCCTTCGTCGATCATGCTGCACGTCGGCAGAAAGTTCGGCAAGTACCCGGAGACCGTCCGGCGGATGCTCGCCAACAGCACCGTTGACCGGCCGCCCACCTTGCGGAAGCGATCGGCGTAGGGATGACGAAGGGCCCGGCCATCAGGCCGGGTCCGCTCCTCCACGGCGTTGCAAACTGCAGCCGGTGGCGCCGCTCCCGTGGGGGCGGCGCCGTGGTGATGCGCGGACGTTGGAGAGCCGGCCTATCCGGCTGCCCGGACCGCCCGGAGGGGCTGAGGCTGGCGCTTGGGCGGCGCGGTGTCGTACAGCGGGGCGGTGATCTCGGGTAGCTCGCCGTTGGCGCTGCGCTCGGCAGCGTCCTGGAGAGCTTCCTCCAGTTCGTCCTGCGCCCACCCTGGTGGAAAGCCCCCTCGGCCCTGGCAGGAGCGGCGCCGACTTCAGCGGGCCCGCCATGCACGTCCCACCTGTGAAACCTGATGTCTTCCGCGTGATCGAACATGTTCTGTCATGCCAGCGATGCCGCAAGACATCTGTGCTTCACCAGCATTGGGGCCCCGATCTGCCCCCGAGAGCCGACGCCGAGGCCTTTGCCGCCGCTATCAAGAACGGAGACTCCAAGGCTCGTTTCGTGGTCCTCGTTCACCCGAGGCGCGACGCGAACCTGTTGAACAACGCAGCCCCGGAGGAGGTACGTGGTCTGTTCAGCGAGGCCACCCGATGCCAGGAGGCAGGGGCTCTCCGGGCCGCGGCCGCAATGTACCGAGCCGCGGTTGAGGTGATCTGCAAAGACCGAGGCGCAACGGGAAAGAACCTCAAAGAGAAGATCGCCGACCTGGCCAACAACGGCGCGACGGCAGAGGTTGTACGTGATCTCGATGAGGCCCGCCTCTTGGGCAACTGGAGCCTTCACGACGGCTTGATCTTCTCCGACGAAGAGGTCAGCGACGTGGCATCCCTCATCGAGGAGGCCGTGTTCCTCATCTACGTACAGCCCGAAGAACGTGCCGCACATCGTGAAGCACGCAAACAGCGCCGCGAACAGTTCCGACAGACTCTCTGAAGGTCCACCTCAAAGCGCGCAGCGCCCCGTCCCCGGCATCGCAGCTGGGCGGGGGGTTTCGCATCGTAGCCACCGCCGTAGCCACCGGTTGCCACCCGGGCAGCAACGCATATCCACCCTCGTATCCACCCGTAGCCAGCGGGCCCGGCGCTCCCCCTTGGGAACCGTCATGTGGCCTTTCGAGCTTTGATGGGTGAGCCGTTGAGGGCTACCGACGATCGTCTACCTGCGGTTTTGTGGCCCTGGGCTGGTGAGGGTCCCGTGTTGAGTTAGGCAGATTCCCTTTCCCTGGAGGGACGCGGACGAGGTCGTCGTCATTGCACCGGTCAGCCCGCATGAGGCGCGCCCGACCGCGCACCCTGGTTGACGCTTCACTGCCGGGCCGGTCCGGCGCCCTAAGCCGGATCGGCGTCCGGCCTGTCCTCCACCTGCTTCTTCGCTTCACGCCATTTGCGCCACAAGCTCGGCTGCTGCACTGACAGGACCCGCTCCCAGGTGTGGACCCCGCCCTCCTTCCGGTCCAGCCACTCCTCCATCGCCGACACGGCCGCCACCCCCTGTCCCACGGCTTGCCCTACCCGCCGCCGTGCATGAACGCGTACGTCCCCCACGGCGAAAACACCTGGGCGGCTGGTCATGAATGGAAACTGTGGCTTCCCCAGGTAGTTGTCGGTCCTGATGTAATTCTCTTCGTCCATCTCGACGAACGACAGTTCGTCCTTTTTGAGCCACCCCGTATTCGGCGTGCCGCCGATCAACACGTGCACGCGGTTAGCCTGAAGTCTTCTCATAGAGCTCGCTGGTTCTCCATAAGGGAGGACCTGCACTTCGACCTTCCCCCCTTGGTCGACAATATCGACGACGCTCATCTGATCCTCAGCGGGGATTTGCTCGTCGCGGAGTTCGTCGAGTAGCTTGCCAGCCATGTCGAACTCGGTGGTCACAATGTGCACTGAGTTGCATGCGGCCTTCTTGTAGAGGAGGGCGGCCTGGCCCGCCGTATCGCCGCCGCCCACGATGACGATGTCCGTGGTGTTTCCGACGTCAATCGCATGATGGGCCTCAATGAGGTATCGGACGTCCAGACCGAGGGGATTCAGTTCCGTACGCTTTCCGTCGACATCCTTCTCCAGTCGGCGAGGCGTTTGCCCACAGGCAATGAGAATCATCCCCGCGGACACGTCAGACGTCCCGTCGGCGCCCGTCACGTTGATGCGGTACCGAGGGTCGTCCTCCACAATGCCGATCGCCTTAACCGTGGGACAGAGATCGACCCCTTTGAGATCCTGAACCTGCTCGACCCCCAGCTTGGCCAGCTTCGTTCCGGTCACCCCACCCGGGAATCCAAGGTAGTTCTCGATGCGGTTAATGGACAGCGCCGCGCTCCCACCCGGCCGCTCGCACTCGATCACGAGCGTGCTGAGCCCCGCCATCCCCGCGCTCACCGCAGCGGAGAGACCCGCCGGCCCCGCGCCCACAATGACGAGATCGAACGGACGGTTCAGGCGAGGGGGAACCTTTCCCCCTAGGATCAGGCGTTGATAGAGCTCGCCGAGCGTCGCAGGAAACGGCTCCGCTTTTTCGTCGTTGAGTTTCGCGGTGATGCCGGAATCGCCGTCGGAACCAGGAATGTCCCTCCACTCGTAGGAAATTCCTGCCTGAAAGAGAAATTTGTGTAGATGTGCCGACGGGCTCCCTCCCTTCCTTTCGAAGGAAACCTCATAATCGTCTGGAGTCCAGTCGCGGAACAACTCCTCGATGTCCCGCTGAAACTTCCACTCCTCGCTATCCTCAAGGAAGATGCTTACCCTTCCGCCTACAGGAAGGGGCGTCTTGAATTTATCGTCAGTGGGCAATTCCGCAAGCACACTCTTGTAGCCAAGCGATTCCTTAATAAGCCTCCTAGTGCTTTTCTGCTGATCAGTGGTCCAGGAGGTGCGGTTGGCTAGGACGGCCACCACACGGAGACGTTGCTTTGTCTCTCTTTTTCTGATCCCACCCTTCAGCGTCTTTCGGAGCTCGCCGTAGTTGGGCACGCCAAGGACCAGGATGCTCGCGTCACACCAGTCTCTGATTAGCTCGGTAATCCGCTGCCGTAGAGCAGCCTCTGGATGCATCACCAACATTACCGGCGGGGCAGGACGCTCCACGATCACGCACTCCCCCGACAGAGTTCTTCCGCGGGCGCGATGAGCCTGGCCAAGGCGGCGCACGTGCTGTGCAGGCCGAGACGGTCTTTTCTCTTCATGACCCCATGCATCCCACCACACGGCTCGCACACCACATGGCGTACGCGCAAATCCGGTAGTCAGCCTTTCATCCCCTGGCCATTGAGTCTGCGCTCGACTGCCCGGCGTTCGGAACGCACCATGCCGGGGAGCTGAAGAGCAGCCGCCCCTGCAGCTTGGGAACCCGGTGCCTGGTTGACCTGTCGCAGCGAAGGTCAAGCGATTCTCATCGAAGGTTGAGTGACTGCTCCTGGGCAACATCGTTCGCGGACTGCTGACGGAACCGCGCCTTCTCGCGCAGGTAGTGTTTAGGTCCGGTCTCAGAACTCAGTCGGCGGCAAGTAGCTGCTCGCGCAGGATGTCGGCGTGCCCGCAGTGGTGGGCCAGCTCGCGTAGGACTTGCAAGTACACCCAGCGCAGCGTGCGCGGCCCGGCACGGTGGCCGGTCACGACGGTGTCCAGCGGCAGGTCGGCGACCACCGCCCGGGCCGTCGCGCAGGCCTCCCGGTGGGCCGCCGTGACGGAGGCGACGGTGTCGTCGTCGGCGAGCCGGAAGGACTCGTCCGGGCTCTGAACCAAGCCGAGCTCCCGACGGGATGTGCCGCCGACGCACTCCTCGAACCACACCCGCTGCATCCACGTGACGTGCTTGAGCAGCCCGAGCAACGTTGTCGCCGACGAGACGAGTCGGCGGCGGGCCTGCTCCTCGGTGAGGCCGTCGAGGGTTACCTCGAGGGCGCTCCGATACTCCTTGACGAACGCATCGAGCTGGGTGCGTTCGTCATCCAACGGCACATCGAACGAGCCCATCAGAGTCTCCCATCACGGGCGCTGAGCACGGGATCGCCGTACGCGCGTACCGGTTCCCCCACCGTCTCCCAGACAGCCAGCCCTAAACGATCACTCAACCTTCGGTGAGAAAACCTAGCGGTCACCAATCTTCGCTGACAACGCTCAACTTTCACTGCGAGACGTCACTGGTTTCAGCAGCGGCAGGACCGGCCGCAGACTGGCCTCCGTATTTCGTCACTGCGGCGCCCGTATTTCGTCGGTTCGCCGTTGAGGGTCATGGTTGTGGTGGGCGGATGCGGGTGGCTTCTTCGGTGCGGCCGAGCCGATCGAGGATGTCGGCTTGGACGTTCAGGAAGGTACGCACGTCAGTGTCGTACGGGAGAGGCTCTGCCTGGGCCAGGCGTCGGTAGATCTCCACGGCCTCCTGTGCTGCTTCCAGCGCGGCGCGCAGGTCTCGCCCCAGTTCCACCCGTACCCGGGCGGACATTCCCAGCGACCGGGCGAGGTCGGGTTCGTATGCTGCGGGAAGGCGGTGTGCGAAGCGGCGGCGGATGGCGACGGCCTCCTCGGTGGCGTCCAAGGCGTCCTCGTACCGCCCGGCCGCGGCCAGGTCGATGCTGAGGTTGTGCAGCGCCTTCGCCAGGTCAGGCTCGCGGGCGACGGGGTTGGACTCGGCAAGCTGCCGGAAGACCTTCACCGCATCTTCGGAGGCGGCCAGGGCCTCGGCTCGCCGATCGACCGCTGCCAGGTGAACGCCCAGATTGTTCAAATCGGAGGCGAGATCAAAGCCGTGGGCGGCGGGGTTGGCCTGGGCGAGGCGGCTACGGATCCTCACCGCTTCCTGCACGGCTTCCAAGACTCCTTCCCGTTGCCCGGTCACGGCCCGGAGCGCACTGAGGTTGGACAGGGAGGTGGCGAGGTCGGGCTCGTAGGCTGCGCGGTTGGCCTGAGCAAGGCGGCGCCGGATGGCGACGGCCTGCTCGGTGGGCTCCAAGGCGTCCTCGTGCCGCCCGGCTCCCGCGAGGTGGACGCCGAGGTTGTTCAGGGCGGTGGCGAGGCCGGGTTCGTAGGTGGCGGGGTCGGTCTCGACAAGCTGCCGGTAGACGCGTAGCGCCCATTCGGTGGTGGCTAGAGCCTCAGCGTGTCGTCTTGATGTTTCTAGGTGCAGTGCGAAGTTGATCAATGACTCCGCGAGGTTGGGGCCGTGGACAGCGGGGTCGGCTTGGGCGAAGCGGTGACGGATTACCACCGCTTCCTCCTCAGTGGCCAGGGCTTCCTCGTGTCGTCCTACCGCCCTCAGGTGGAGTCCGAAGTTGGACAGAGCCGTGGCGAGATCGGCGTACGCGACGGGATGGCGCTGGGCGAGGTCCCGCCAGATGCCGACGGCCTGCTGGCCGGTAGCGAGAGCTTGATGGTGGAGGCCGGCACGCCACTGGCGGGCTTCGAGTCTGCGGAGAACGCGGGCGCGTTTGGCGGGGTCGCTGGCGGCGGCGAGCCGCTGGGGGGCGAGGCGGGCGGCCAGAGCGGCCGCACCGGGGTCGAGGTCGGTCTGCCGGTATTCCGACAGGTGGGCGTCGACTGCTTCCAGGACGTCCGTGGGCAGGTGCTCGATGTCGGCCAGGGCAGTCAGTGCGGCGCCGCCAGCATGGAGTATCAGCTGCGGGTGTGCGGTGAGCAGCGAGGCGAGTTGGCCTGTGGCGAGATGGGGCCAGCGGGCGGCTGCGGCGATCAGGGAGGTGAGAGCGGCGCGGGTCCATACGGGTGTCTCCGCAATCTCACCTGGGCTGCCAGGTGAGACCGCGGAGAGGAGGCGCTGGGGTGCCGTGGTGGCCCAGGGGTCGGGGGTGTAGCTGTCCACGGTGTGGCCGGGGGTGGTCAGGGCGAGGAAGTCCTCGGCAAGCCGGTCGGGGTGCAGCGGTTCCAGAACAGTGCGCGGCAAGGCGGTCGGGTAGGACACGGCGTGGTTGGTGAGGACCTGGTCGGCCTGGTCTGAGGTGCATGTTCCGATCGCTGTGAGAGCGTCCCGGCCGTGGTCGTAGGACACCGCGCCGGTCAGGGCGGCGGTGTAAGCGGCATGAGCGAGGACATCGGCGGTGGTACGGACACGGCCGTTGGCGTGCAGGGTCTGCCAGTGGGCACGCTCCCGCGTCAGCAGGTAGGCGGAGACCCGCTCTGGGGTGTCCAGCAGGGCGGGCGCCCCGCTGTGGTGGGCGTCGACAGCGGCGAGGGCGGCCATGTGCACCGACAGGGCTTGCCGGAACCCGGGACCATCCCGCAGGGCCTCGGGTGGGGCGACGTTCTGGCTGCCAGGGAGATCCAGGGCGGCGACGAAGCGGTCCCGGGCAGCGGTGAACAATGTCTCGGGATCCGTGTCCGGGTCGTCGGCGAGCGGACCCAGCGGCAGGGCGGCGACGGGCAGATCAAGGCGGTCCAGACGGTAGGCGAGCGTCTGCCAGACGCCGGCGGGACGGGCCAGGAGCAGCACCCGGGCCTGCTGCTCCTGCAAGGTCGCGTCGGTCAGCATCGTCAGCAACTCCGCCGTCGGCCAGTGCTCGGCATAGTCGGCCACCAGCAGCACCCCTGCCCCGCCTCCGCCTGCCCCGCCTCCGCTAGCCCCGTCAGCCACCGGGCCTGCCCGGCCTGCGGGGAATGGGGGGTCACTGGCATGGAGGACCTGGAGCACCTGCCAGCCGTGCTCCCGACTGAGGCGGGCGAAATGGGAGGCCAGCCGGGTCTTGCCCTGCCCGCCCGGCCCGTGCAGCAGGAGAATCGAGGCCGCACTTGCATCGTCGCGCCAGGCTGCCAGCTGCTCCAGCTCGGTGCTGCGCCCGGCGAAGTCCGCCACGGCGTAGCGGGCCTGCAGGAGCCGGGCCGGTTGCGTGCGGGCCCGCTCTACCGTCAGCGAGGGCCGGTAGAAGGGGAAGGCATCCACCCGGTACAGCTCCTGCTCGGTGCTGACCATGATGTTCACGTCGCCGGTCGTGTCACCGACCTGCACCACCGGCCCGTGCACCTCCGAGCCGGCTACCCACTGCCCGCGGCCCCGTACCAGCGCCGCCGGAGCGGACGGCGGGACCTGTTTACGCCGAATCGGTCCCCACCCGGGGATACGGGCCAGACCGCTCATGGGCCCTCGATATCGACGTCTCCGCCAGTGTTCTGTACCTGATCGACCGGGCCCGTCGTGCTCGTGTCACGCACCGACTGCCCGTCGGTCTCCGGTGCCACCGTTCCGGAAGGCGAAGTGGGAGACACAGGACCCGAGGGCGCGACAGCGGGGCCGCGGCGGGTGATACGTACGTTCCCACCCGTCCCGGAGACCTGCGTAATTCCCCCGCCTACAGCGCTGCCGTGCACCGACTGCCTGCTGGGAGCGCGGCGTTCGCGCCATATCCCGCTCACCGTGGCAACCAAGGACGCCAAATTCAAGAACAGCCCCAGCACCGTGGCCCACATGCCTGCCTTCTCCAGACCCACCGTGGCCAGGTACACCGCCATCACGACCGCGGTCACCACAAAACTTGCGCCACCGACCCATGCCTGCGTTCGTCCCGTCATATCTCCCCCTTATCTGCGAAATTGTGACCATCGTGCCAGATCCCCTGTATGCCGTTGCTGGACATCCTGAAGACCATTTGGCCCATCCAGGTGACCCAGGAGCGGTGTCACGCAGGCCGGGCGAACCTGTGAGATCTGCGAGGCTCGCAGGCCATTTGCTGCCCCTGCCCGCGTGGGAGTTGGATGCCCTGTGGTCGGTCCTCCTCGTGCTCCGCCGCGCCGTTGAGTATCAGCTACACCGCTGTACTCGATGTCCGCAGGGAGACCGCCGAGACCCTGGCCCGACTCCTGCGCGAGCACCGCGAACGGCTCGGAACCCGCAAGAACACCCGCTCTCTGGGCGTCTTCAAACAGGCCGTGCTCGTGCTGCGCTGGTTCATCGACGGCGCGCGACTGTCCCAACTCGCCCGGGACAACGGGATATCGCTCCCCACCGCGTACCGCTACCTCCACGAAGGGCTGACCACCCTGGCCGATCACGCCCCGGACCTGTCCACCGCCCTGCAACGTGCCGCTGCCGCCGGATACACCCATCTCAACCTCGACGGCACCGTCATCCGCACCGACCGCGTCGCCGCACCCGGCCCCAACAAAGCCGACCTCTGGTGGTCCGGAAAACACAAACACCACGGCGGCAACGTCCAGGTCATCTTCGCCCCCGACGGCCGGCCCCTCTGGGTCTCCCCGGTCCGCCCCGGCCGCGAACACGACACCACCTGCGCCCGCGCCCACGGCCTGATCGCCGCGCTCAACCGGCTCGCGACCATCCTGGACATCCCCACCCTGACCGACCTCGGCTACGAGAACGCCGGCCCCGGCTTCCGGCACCCGGCCAAGAAGCCTCAGGGCCGCGAACTCACCACCGGACAGAAGACGTTCAACAAGGTCATCCGCGGCATCCACGGCGTCGCCGAACGGGCCAACGCCCTGCTCAAGGTCACCTTCAAGGCCCTGCGCCGGGTCAGCCTCGACCCCACCGCCATCACCAGGATCGCCCGCGCGGCCCTCGTCCTGCTCCAGCTGGAAACCGGACGCACCACCTGAACGAAGATCACGAACCGTCACGAGACGTTACCGAGAAGACCTCAGTGCTGGTCATGACACTTCCTCCTCTTGGCAGTCCTCGAATGTGGGCGGATTGGCCCACGACCCGTAGCCCGGCGCCTTCGCGCCGGATGGATGCGCGCCGATGGCCCGCCACAACAGCCCCTCGGCGTAGGCGTCGGGGGAGACGACGAACGGGGGTTTGCGTCCGTCTCTGCCGTGCGCGCGATCTTCCCCGGCCTGGTGTTGTCCGGACATGGCCTGCCAGGACCGGCTTCCCTCGGGCTGGCTGTCATCCGGGACGGCGGGCTTCGCTCCGCTCCGCCCGGACGCCGTCCAGGCCGCCACGTCCATGCGTCCCGCCAGTTCCGGGCCATACCAGACGCCGACATACCAGAGCTTGATGATGCTTCCCACCACTGGATCGGCGGGGGCAACAGAGGGATCGGATGCCATCGCCTTCTCGATCGCATCCGGCCCTTCTTGATTCACCGCCGTCTTGTAGTACACCTCCGCCTGACCAGTTCCCCATAGGTCGAACTCGCTGAATCCGGTCACAGCGGCAGAGAACTTCACAAAATTGCGCAGCTTCTCTTCTGCGTTCGTTCCTTGCGTCATGATCCCGCCTCCGTCGACGGTCTTACAGCTCGAATGTCGGGCCGGCGTTCGCCCCTGGATGCCCTGTGAGCGGGTTGCGGACGAGTCGGTTCATACTGTCGCGGATACGGAACATCTCCCAAACCGCCTTGAGTAGAAGGTCGGGCTGACCGTTGTAGGCCAGATTGATGCTGGTCAGGAAGGTGACGTAGGACTGGTTGAATTCCTTGGCCGCCGCTAGGACTTCCGGGTCTCCCGCGAGGTCCGCCAACTTGATGTCCGGCTTCACTGGATAGACGGCACCCCAGTCGACGTTCAGATCCGGGCCGGAAGGCTCGCCTGGCTTATCGCCCTTCTGGTAGTACCTCCCTTTGTCCAGCTGCTGGAACCTGTAGTAGTGGGCGATCTCGTCCTGGCTGTCGAAGATGCCGCCGTGCAGCCCTTCGCCCTGCTCTGCGACGAGGGTGAGCGCCGCGACTGCGGTGTCGCGGCCGGTCACCTTGATCACATCGCCGCCACCGGAGTAGAAGTACTCGGGAGTCACCTGGCGAGCGGGATCGCCGGTGAAGATCGTCTTTCCTGCCTTACGGGCCTGGTCCTCCAAGTGGTTAATGCCCCGGATGATCTCCTCGTAGAACTCACCGATACTCAAGAAACGCTTGGTGGGTTCTCCGGGGACGAGGCCAAGGATTGTCCCGGACTCCTCGAGTTCCGCTAGTTCCTCCGGTGGCGGCGCCGCGCCGTCGGACGTCAGTCCAAGGGCCGTCCAGTCCGTCGGTACGAACCTGTCTTCCTCGGTATCTGCCTGCGCGGGCTTCTCGATCTTCAGGAACGTGTCGAGAGCCTCGTGCGAGAAGGGCCGGAGATGCACCTTGAAGTAGTCGGGACCACACGGCAGGCGTGTCGGATAATTCGGCACGAAGTTCGGCTTGGTGAGGTCCGGCGTCCCGCCCACGGCGTTCATGACGTTCGCGACCAGGGTGAGGTGCAGCATCTCCTCGACGGCCACGACCCTGATGACATGCCAGGCATCCGAGTTCTTACCCGGATGTAGCGAGTAGAGCGCGGTCAGGTAGGGCGGGAGCGTTGCATGCTCCAGTTGGAGCCCCTTGTAGAGGTATTCGTGTAGCTCCTCGATGGTCTGGATCTTGGGGTCCGGAGCGGGGTCTGATTCTGGAACGGACATGTTCTCTCAATCGTGGGCGGTGGACGGTGGGCGGTGTCGCGTTCAATCCGCCGACCTGTGAGCCGTCTACCTGCGGACGGCGGCCGGCGCCTTCACGGCACGCAGGTGCCTGACGATGTGGGCCGCGCTGCGGAAGGCGAGCGCCGCCATGGTCAGGCTGATGTTGGATGTCCCGATCGAGGGCAGGCTGCCGGGCCCGACAAGGTAGAGGTTCTCGTGGTCCCACGAGTGCTGGGTGTGGTCGACGACAGAGTTCGCCGGGTCGGTCCCCATGATGTGAGTGCCCGCCAGGTGGTTGCCGCCCACGATGTTGTACCACTGGCCGTCGTGCTCGACGGCGCTGTAGCGGTCCTTGTCGTACGTGGTCCTGTCCTCGGCGCCGAGCTTCTCGAAGATGTCGGTCGCGAGTTTGCGGGCGAACGCGGCGCCGCGCATGGTGTAGGGCGGGATCTTGAACGACACGACCGGCTTCATGTTGCCGATGGCATCCTTGTATCGGTCGTCCACGGTGACCCTGTTGTCCCTGTCGGGCAGCAGGTCGATCATGAAGGCCAGCAGAAGCTGCCGGGAGATCTGGTTCCCGAGTGTCCTGCGCAACTCCGGCCCGCGCAGGCCCCGCTTGTCCACGAGTTCGACCAGGTCCGTGTAGGGCGAGCCGGTCGCCCACCCCCAGCCGTCGTTGTGGATGTCCACGCCGAATCCGGCCTGGGTGCCGCGGAATCGCCCGCCGCGCAGGTCGGTGATCCCGCTCGTGCAGGTTGTGCCTCGCATCGTGCCGGCCGGCTTGGGCAGCAGGCCCCAGGACAGCAGGTACGCGTGGTCCATCAAATTGCAGCCGATCAGCTTGCTGCGGCTCATACGCTGCATGTCGGAGGCCAGCATGAGCCGGGCGTTCTCGATGGCGTGCGCGCACAGGATGTAGACGGCGCCCTTCACCGTGTACTTCTCGTACCTGTCGGAGTCGAGCGCCTCGTAGTTCTTAATGGTGATCCCGGTCACCCGTTTGTCATGCTCGTCGATCTCGACCTTGGACGCGACGGCTTGCGTCACGATCTTGACGTTGCCCTTGCGGAGCGCCTTGGCCAGCGTCTTTCCCGCGTGATATTTGGCCTGCACGGGGCAGATCGGGACGCAGTTGGTGTTGCCCTGGCAGCGCTCGCCCTCTTCCACCTGGCTCGTGCTCACCGCACCGACCGGGACGAAGCCCGTGCCGCCGTCGTACGCGGCGTTTGGCACGCCGTTACGGGCCTGCGGAAAGCTCCGCACCTGGAGTGTGTAATCGTCGTCCGCCAGGGTGACCCGCATGCCGTCCACGCCCCGGGCGACCGTCTGGTCGAGATAGGACGGCGGCATGCGGTGCATCGGGAACACGTATCCCTCCGGGAAATGCATTCCCAGGTATGTCTGGTCCTCGACTTCGGCGGCTACGCCCAGTTCGGCCTCAGCCTGCTGGTAGTAGGGTTCCAGGTCGTCATAGCTGAGCGGCCAGTTCAGGCCCTGGCCGTACTTGGTGCGCAGGTCGAAGTCCTCGGGAAGCATGCGCAGCGCTTTCCCCTCCCAATGCATGGAGGTGCCGCCGAGGACCCGGGTGAAGGTGGTGTCCGTGCAGTACTTGTCCTCTTGCACGAGGTAGAAGTCGTCTCGGGGTGTGTTCGGACGCACCGGCATGGTGTCGGTGCTCCTGGGCATCCGGGCATTCGGGTTGAACGGGTACGGAGACTGGTTGTCCTTGATGACCGCGCCGTAGAACCGCGACAGGTACGACTCGTACTCGGCGAGGTCCAGGTCCTTGCCGGGGCCGGCTTCGAGAATCACCACCCTGTAGCCTGCCTGGCTCAGCTGCTCGGCGACGATGGAACCTGCCATGCCGCCACCGACGACAACGGCATCCCACTCGCCTTGCGCAGCCTCTGCGGCGCTGGTCTGCGTCGCGGCACCGGCTGGGAAGATCACCGGGTCTGTATCGTCGTAAGACGTCATTGATGCCCCTTGTCGCGTCTGGGGTGACCTCACCCCGGTTAACGGGCGGAACAGCCCGGTGAACAGACCTGACCTGCCGTCAGAATGGATGGTGATTAAATGACTATGGGAGGCCCGTCGCTGCCACTAGTAATAGAGAACCAGCTCAGGATCCGAGTTCAAGCTGGAGAACTAAAGCAAGCAAGTATCGCGGCGCCCACCGATGAACCGCTAAGGGCTTCCCGCGATCCCCAGCGGGTCCCGCCGCCAACTGCGGCCACTCACCGCATTGTCGGATTATCCGCGTACGTCGCATACGAGGACCACCCTCCGTTTTGTGATTGACCACATCTGACGCCGCTCGTGATCCACTGGGGATCACGGGAGGGGCCTCAGCGCGAGGCTTGCATATGGCGCTGTCATTCCGCTCTATCGCAGCGGGGATCTTGTCGGTAAACCCACCGTTCGGGCGTAATCAGTGAGCCCTTTTCAGCGTTGCCTCTCCAGGGTGAGGACGGCCTTGGCGATGACGGTCATGCGCTTGGGGCTGATGCGTGACCTGCGGAAAATGCGCCAGGACTTCAGCCGTGCCATGCCGCGTTCGACGAGAGCCCGGGCCTAGTTAGGCGTAGTAGGCGCACAGCGCCGCGTTGGCCGTGTCGCCATCCATCTGCAGTAGTTGGGCGCGGCCGGTGAAGTAGTTGTGGACGGCCAGCGCGGCCGCCGCTCCCTCTCCCGCGGCCATGGCGATGCGACGCACCCCGCGGTACCGCACGTCTCCGGCGGCGAAGACCCCCGGCACGCTGGTGGCGTACGCCGGCACGGCCGTGCCAGCGACGTCGGTACCCGTGGCAGTGGATACGCGTTGCCAGCGGTATCAGGAGCTTGCGGTGTTTACGTGAGTGGTCCCCCTGTCCTGCCGTGCGGGGGCGTGCTGTTGACTCATGAACCAATTCCGGTCGTCATCGTGGTGGCCATCGCCCATGGACCGGAAAGGGGAGGGAGCGGGATGAATGCGGGGAGCGGCAAGCGGCATGAGGCGGGGGGCGGGCCCGGGTGGTGGTGGCCGCCGTTCGCTGTGCTCTTTGGGGTGTTCAAGGCCGGGGACGGGGTGGCAGATCTGCAGCACGCGAACGGGGCCACAAGCAGCGTTGCCTGGGGGATCGCGCAGGTGCTGTTCGGCGGACTCCTCCTGGTTGCTGGCGGTTTGGACCTTGTGGCGCGGTTCCGTAAACGCTGACAGAGCACGGGCCTGCGCCCAGGACTGCGATACGGGCCGCGGGTGTGCTGACTGCCCGACAGTGGAGGCTCCGGTGTCGGCGAGGCTGTCGATCTAGCGGAAGTACGTGAGATGCCGCAGCTCCTGGTCGCGCTGCTCGCCGTGGTGTGCAGTGGGCTGCTGCTTGTGCAGCAGCTGGTGCTGCACAAGCAGCCCGGTGCCACTGCTCGCGATCAGCCGGTGGCCAACTACTTAAGCTCGCCCGGCGTCAGCACGCACGCGATCGGCAAGCTCATGCTCGAACTCGCCCCGTCTACCTCTCTGACAGCGAAGCCGCCGACGTCCTCGCCCCGCTGTGCGACGCGATGGGCGAAGACCTCGACCTGGCGCATGAGCTATGAGCCTCGCACGGCGTTTTACCAGGTAGACGCGTTGCGTAAGTCCTGGTGTGAGGTGTGAGCCGCCCTGCGCCCCTGTGCCGTACGGACTCTCTGCGACACCACCGCCGGCCACGGCTGTTGAACCGGGTGACCGACTCAAGGAGGAAGACCGTGACCACCGACGCCTGCCCGCTGGACATCCCCACCGACCTGGACCGGCTGCACCCCAACGACATCACCGAGTGGCTGCGCAGCGTGGAGGACGACGAAACGATCTCCGACTCCGACGTTGACCGCGCCCGCAAGGCCACGTGGGACGCCCTCGGCATCGACTGACGCCCCGGCCGCCGTGGAGCCTTTTCACGGGTCCAGGCGGCACACGGCTGTTGATCGTGCAGCAGCCGGAAGGAAGCCGCCGCAGGCCGTCCTCAGCCGAACGTCGCCGTGATCAGCGGGGCGGTCATGGCGCGGATCTCCGGGTCGGTGGTGGCGGCGACGGCGGTAGCTGGCCTGTTCACCGCCCGCCGCCTCTTCCAGGACCTGCTGGCGGTCACCAGCCGCCGGCCCGGCTCCTACGTATCCCTCGCGGATCTCCTGCCCACCCCCGCAGCGAACAGCGAGCCGCTCCCGCAGCTACGCCCCGTCCAGGAACCCGGCGAAGCCTTCCCCGCCATCCCCGAACCAGGGGTGACCGTTGCCGAGCTGCTCACCGCCGACGGGGCATGGACGGCGGGCCAGGTGGCGGCTTGGCGGCCGATGCGAGCGGCCACTTGCTGTGGACGACTGTCGACGGCGTCCTGCGCGTGGGACCCGGCCACCGGCACTACCGCCTGGACCACGGCGCCCGCCCTCTGCCACGGCCCGGCTCTCACCGGCGCCGACACCACCACGATGCTGGCCGAAGGTGCCGCACTGCGCTTCCGGGGCGACGATGTGGAGATCGTCGGCGGTGGCCTCACCGGCAGCAGCGGCCTCATGCCCGGTCCGGCAGGAGAGGCATGGGTCTTCTCCGGCACCGGCCCGCGCACCACAGGAGGGTACGGCGGCCACACCCTCACCCGGCTCGGCCAGGCCCTGCACGAGAGCAAGGCCCACGAAGTCGACTTCGCCGGCGAGGTCCACCAGGCCGCCCTCACCTCGACCGGCACCCTGTACCTTGCCGGAGGCGGCTACAGCGTCACCACCGACCTCGACCAGGGCCTGCGCTGCCCCCGCGACCGCTGGGCCGACCCCGCACCCCTCACCCCCACCGCATCCCTCGCCATCGGCGACCACACCGTCCTGCTCGCCGGCCCCACCGGCCGCCCAGGCCACGGCGTAGAAAAGCCCTGTACGCCGTCGACCGAAACAGGGCTCACCCGAAGCCCCCCAGTCGGCGGGGGCAGACAGGAATCCAGGCCTTCAGGCCGGGGAGGATGTCAAATCCTTCCAGGCGTCGATGATGTGCCCAGCGACCGGAACAAGGCTCCCACGGAGGCGGTGCTGTCAGCAGGAGGCGCGGTCACCGGAGCGTGACGGGGCGGTGCGACCGGGGCCCGCCTGGGGGAGGGCGGCGTCGGCTCGTCCTCGTCGTCGAGCAGACGGGACAGGTGCTCGCGGGTGTCGGTGAAGTTCCATCCGACGACATCCTCGATCGAGTCGATCTGCTCAGCGACGTCATCCGGGTCGTAGTCCTCGAGGTGACGTGCCAGGTAGGCGTCGATGTCGGCGGGCGAGTACGTGTCGACCGTGGGTCTGAGACCGAGACCGGCCAGGGAGCTGGCGTACTGGACCAGCGCCTCGGCCAGATCTGCTTCGTAGCCAGTGTTCTGGTGGCGGCCGATCCGCGGTTCATGCCGGGCCCAGGCGTGACTGATTACGTCGCGGAGCTGGGAGATCGGACCGAGGAACGCATGGCGTGCCGACCAGGGGGGAGTGGCGCTTTCGATCGCCACAGCGAGTTCCGTAACCAGTTCAGCCAGCGGTTCAATGGACGTCATGCCCAGGCCGTCCACGAGCAGCGTGACACGCGAGAGGGCAGCGGCGAACCAGTCGGCCGGCAGCGCTGCCCCGACAACTGCGTGGCGGTCAGCGTGATAGCGCACGGTCAGCGTCAGGGCTTCGACGAGTGAGGTCAGTTCCCCAGGACTCCCGTGGACGTGCTCTGCCACATCGCACGGGTAGAGGTCCCACAGTTCCCGCAGCCGGGCCAGCAACTCCCGGGCACACGTGTCGAGAACACTGCGGAACA
Organism: Streptomyces sp. NPDC052236; assembly: GCF_044548015.1. Classification (NCBI taxonomy): domain Bacteria; kingdom Bacillati; phylum Actinomycetota; class Actinomycetes; order Kitasatosporales; family Streptomycetaceae; genus Streptomyces; species Streptomyces sp. NPDC052236. Next base: position 63,789 of record NZ_JBIUBL010000038.1, read on the forward strand.
GGTCTTCGCCGCTGGAGAACAGCCGCAGGTTGATCTCCAGCTCTGTAGCCTCTCCCCGCCTGCACACAGGAGCCAGATCATCGAATTTCACTGCATTCTTGATGATGGCGGTCATCGCGCCGGGACTCGTGGACAAATACCGGACGAGGAAGTCCCGTTGGCTGGGATCGGCCAAAGCCAGACTGTGGCTTCCGGCATGGAGCGCCTTCGTGATCCACGATTCGTTGAGCCGCTCGACTGCGGCATCGACGAGAGGCTCCGACGACGGGATGCCTCCCAGCCGCCGGACGACCTCCTGCCACTGCACCAACTGCGAGTCCATCAGCGACATGGTCAGCAGCAACTGTTGGTCGATCGACGCAAGCGCACGGAAACTCGCCCCCCAGATCTCGTGAGGGTTCTCCAGAGCGTCCTCCAGGTCGGCGATCAGATCCTGGGCGCTCTTCGCCTTGTTGCGCTGCACGACGATCTCGATGAGACGAGGAGAGTAGTTCTGGTGGCCGGCCACCCGGTGCCACCAGGATCCGAAGGAAAGGTCCTGCCGAGTCTGGGGATTGGTGATGGACAGGTGGACATGGTTGAACAGCATGCGGCCGCGGACGTCGTAGGGCAGGCGCTCCACCGGAACGTGACAGTGCGCGAGCCGTTCGACCGCGCGGCGGGAGGCGTCACTGAGCCGCACCGTGTCCTGCAGCACCTGCGCCCGACTCGTCATGATCAAAACCTTGGATGCAGTGCTGCCGCTCCGCCGCTCCACTATCGACTCGATGAACTCGGACATGTCCGAGTCATGGTGACGTGAACCGTGGTCCTGATGGCGGGTCTGGCCCCACGCGTCGTCGAAGAAGAACACCGTGGGAGTGTCGTCCCCCAGCCACGCCCACCACTGATCCACGGTCCGCGGGTCAACGACGACCCGGAAACCGCGGTGCCACCACAGCAGCAGCAGATACTCGGCGATCGTCGTCTTGCCCGCACCGGGCGCCCCGCTCAGGAGTACACAGCCGTGCTCCTCAAGTGCCAGCTCGGCGACGCTGCATGTGGCGTGATGCACGAAGCGCAAGTAGTTGCGCTCGATACGCTGGATCCTGGACTCACCGCGCAGGAAGACTCCGTCCTGCATCATGGCGCGCACTGCCTGCGTCGAGGAGATCCACAGCTTGAAATGACGCCGCTCAACCTCGGGGTGCAAGGCGAGCACCGCATTGAGCCAGCCCCGTCCGTATACCTCCACCGTATCGGCGACCCCCGCCAGGGCCTCCTGCGTCTCCTTCTCGGTCCCAGGGGTGAGTTCAGCAGACGTGACGAAGACATACCGGACAGGTGTGAAACCCATACCGGCCGCCTTGCCCGCCTCTTTCCGGGCAGCCCGGAGAACAGAGCTCTTGTCCGCCGAGGGCGTGTGCTTACATTGCGCCACCACCCAACCCTTGTCCGTGACCGCCTTCAGGTCGATCCCCCCGTCGGCGCCCACCCGGTAGGTGGAGTAGATCAAGCGATCCTGCGCAGAGAGCAAATCACGGACGAACACTTCGAAGTCGTAGGGGGACAAGCTCGCAAAGTCATAGTCCGGAGCAGCGATCCTGCTCACCTCTCAAGATCCTCAGCGCATCGGTGGGGCCGGTCGCCCTCAGGAGGTCGTATCACACAGTGCTCTGCGGGCCGCGCGCGGTGCCAGGCAGCAAAGACGCCCCACAGATCGCGTCCGGCCGCGTCACGGTGAGCGCCGGTCACACGGCCTTTCCGATGCCCGCCTCAGGGGCCGGGGGCGGTGTGCCAGTCCTTCGGCAGATGCGGCGCGGTGTTGCGCAGCGTCTCCATGTCAGTGCAGAAAACCTCACCAGGCTCGAGCAAACCAGCTCCGGCTGCTGAAGACCGGTCAGCAGCCGCTGATGCCGTCAAATCGGCCAGGGCGTCCGGCAGATCCCGCAGGCGGCGAAGGATCCGAGTGTCGTTGCGCTGTGCTGCAGCCGAACGGGACAGCAGATCACCCATCTCGCTATCCGGGACCACAACGTGACAGTAGGGCACAGCGATACTCAACGCGTCGATGTCGTGGATGGCGCTCGCCTTCCAGGGCTTGCTTGGGTTACGGAACAGCTGCACCTTGAGATCGACGGTAATCCGGAGAGAAGGCACCCGGTCGGCGAACGCCGTCATCCCAGGCCTGCCCGACCGCGGCCTACGAGGGTCGAAGCCCACCGCCCGCCACAGGTCTACCCGGTACTCGGCAAGGAGTTTGCCAAAGACGTCCATGTACTCGTGCACCAGCTCCCGGGCCTGTACACGAACACGCAGCTCTTCACGGCTCATGCGCTCGCCCTTCAGGAGGTCTGTGAAGAACTCTTCCCAGGCAAGGCGGCTGCGATCGGAGGCAACAACGGTCTCCGGCCGATAGCCTAGACGGCGCAGCTCCTCGACCTCGCTGTCCGCCGGTCCAGCCAGCACCTGGAACTCGACAAGCTGATTCACTCTCCGTAGCCAGGGCCGCAGCCCCGGAATCGATGACGAGTCCACCCTCCCCGACGCGTCGAAGAGGTCCATCGATGAACGTTCACCCTGGAAAGCCCACGCCACGCCGACCCCCAGCGGCTCAGGTGCAGTCGGTCGGAAAGCCGGCCTGGCAAAGCTCACATGCATCGCGTGCAGGAGTTGATGACGCAACAGCACGGCATGCGAGCGCAACGTCCGGCAGAGAGACACCGAGGCCATGACGCGCGCGACGTCCATTCGCTGGCGAGGGTCGGTTATCTGACTCGTCTCGAAGTAGTGGGTACTGGAGAGAGGGAAGGCCACACCGGCAGCGCTGGCTTCCTGCACAGCGGTAAGAACCTGGGTGTCGAACGATTCCCGGGGCTTGCCCAGAGCCGCCTGGGCCAGACGGACCCAGACCCACTGATCGAGGTAAACCGACGGCGGGGTCGTACGCAGGATCGGCCCATCTTCGCCCGCCGCAGTCATCGAACCTGCCACCGGTGCGCGCATGCTACGCCCCACTTCCCCTCCTGAGGGGCCTCGCGTTTTCCGGACAGGATTCCGACGATCTATTTCACGCGGCGATTCGCAACTTCTCGTACTCGGCGTGGACTTCGTGCGGAGGGCGGTATCCCACCGCCGAGTGGAGGCGTTTGCGATTGTACCAGAACTCGATGTATCGAGTGATGTCCTGCCGGGCGGCTTCGCGGGTCAGGTAAGTCACGCGTGATGC
>NZ_JBIUBL010000039.1:0-66845 GCF_044548015.1 Streptomyces sp. NPDC052236
GCACACAGAAGAAGACCGGCTCGAACGGCCAGACCCAAACCCAAGCACTCACTCACGCTCACCAGAAGTCACCACCGCTCATTACTTCGGCAGCAATCCACAACCCCCTGCCCGGATCACCATCACGGAGTAGGCCAAGATCTCGCGGCCGCGGGAGGCATCGCGTGGCCGCGTGTCAGCGCAGCGCACAGGCAGCCACCGAAGTCGGATGCGATGCATCGGCTCCAGGCACCCGATGTCACACGTGACCGAAGTGAATGTGGCCGCCGACCTACCCGTCGAACGCGAATAGTCGCGCGGCATCATGGAGGCGTGATCACCATTCATCTGAAGTACGAGATCGACGCCGACAAGCTTGAGGACTTCGAGGAGTACGGCCGCCGCTGGGTCGGGCTCGTCAACCGCCTCGGCGGGACGCACCACGGCTACTTCCTGCCGAGTGAGGGCGACAGCGACATCGCCTACGCTCTCTTCTCCTTTCCGAGCCTCGCCAGGTACGAGCAGTACCGCACAGACAGCATGTCCGACCCGGAGTGCCAGGACGCGTTCGAACTGGCTCGCAGCTCCGGCTGCATCAAGCGGTACGAGCGCCGCTTCCTCCGGCCACTCGATGGCGCGTCCTAGACCACTTGTCTAGGACAGCCGGATCTCGTACTGATCGTGCGGAACCGCGCGCGACCAGACCTCTTCGAATGCCTCGGCGCAGAGTTTCGCGGCAGTCGGATTGTCGCTGATCTCCTCACCCGTCGATGAGCCGTCGCCTGCGAAGTGGTTCCAGTGGACCCATCGGCCATCGAAGAGCCAGAAGTCGTTACCCGGCAGGGCAATGTCCGAGGCACGACGACGCGGCAGCCACCGGATCCGCTCACCGGCCACGATCGTCGGGACGTTCGATGTTGCGGGAGCGGCATGCCCGGGGCTCTGCTTGGTCATGCACCCATCTTTGCGCACGGGCCCGACAACAGGCAGCCCGTCAGCTGATCGGTAATAGTGCTGTGTTGACGACAGCTGACTTCCCTGTTGCCGACGGAGAAAGCCAGCCACCGTCGGGTTGCTCAGAGTCCTCCGTCTGCCACGGCCTGCTGGAAGGCGCCCCAGGGGCCGACGGGGAACCGCAGCGGGCCGCGACCGGTGTCCTTGGAGTCGCGAACGACGATGCCGCCGGGGAGGTCAGTGATCTCTATGCAGTTGTTCTCCGGCCCGCTGCGTGAGGACTTGCGCCAGGACGCAGCAGAGAGATCGCGTGCGAGCAAATCAGCCTTTCGTTCGTTCACTTCCGGTGTCCTTCTTTCAATTGCGTGATCAATGCCAGCGAGTCCTCCACCGACAGTGCGGATGCGCGGATGCGCTCGAATGCCTTGGTGAAGTGGGCTGTGCCGTCATCATCCTCAACATAGGTGGCGCCCCTGATGTTCTCCAGCAGCACAACGTCCGGGATCGGGCCGGGGAAGCCCACCAGGCTGAACGCCCCCACCATGCCTGGGTGGACGGTTGAGTCCAGAGCCATCACCTGGATCGTGACGTTGGGCAGCTCGGAAGCGTCCAGCAGCCTCTGGAGCTGTTCACGCATGGTGGCCGGGCGCATCGCGAACCGTTGGTGCAGCGCGGCCTCATGGATGATCGCCCACAGCTGAGGAGATTTCCCAGGACGTGACAACACGGCCTGACGTGCCTGCCGGACCTCGGCCAGCGCCGTGACCTCCTCCGGGGTGCGGGATGTGGTGGTACCACCGATGGTCTCCCGGGCATAGGCGGCGGTCTGCAGCAGGCCGGGGACCAGTAGCGGTGACCATTCGCAGATCTGCTCGGCGTCGGTCTCCAGCGAGATGTAGTCCGCGTATGGCAGGAAGACAACCCCGTGATAGGTCTGCCACCAGCCGCGCTTGTTGGCGTCTCGGGCCAAGCTCTCGAGGGCCGAGAACACCTCAGAGTCCTTCATTCCGTACGTCTGGAGCAGCCTGCTGACATCGGCCGGGCGGATCGACTGCGCAGCATTCTCGATCTTCGACAGCTTCGGGGCCTTCCATCCGACGGCAGCGGCTGCTTCGTCCAATGTCAGCGACGCCTCGTTGCGCAGCCGCCTCAGTGTCGATCCAAGTCGGCGGCGCCGGATGGTGGGCACTACGGGGGAGTTCGGCATGACAGGAGTGTTACACCGCCCTGGGCCGCAATGAGATGCCGACCATCGAATCACTCTTTCGAGATAGGTAGAAAGCTTGCGACCTACTGTCGCGTGAGTCCATCCTCGACAGAAGGCGAACCCATGCCTCGGTAACACGCCCTCGCTCATGACTACTTGTTCACCGCTGTGCGGTCGCAGCACCGCAGGTTGGAGGCAGTTGTGTCCGTCATGTCCCAGCAGCAGGCCGCCCCGGCCGGGGCCTTCTACTTAAGGCCCCGGCCGCAGGGTTTCTCCCTCTACATGAACTCCTGTGCGGAGCATCTGCGGATGGTGCGTGAGCTGGCCGCCCGGACGCTTGGTGAGGCGGGGGTGGATGCCGGGACGTGCGAGAACGTGCAGCTGGTCATCTCCGAACTGGTCGGGAACGGGGTGCGGGCCTGCGGTGACCGGGTGCCCCTTGTCGTGGAGGTCGACGCCGAGAGGGCCGGGGTGTCGGTCAAAGTGCATGACCCGGAAGGGGAGCGGATGCCGATGCGCACACCGGTCTCGCTGGATGACGCTGAGTCAGAGAATGGACGAGGTCTGGGCCTTGTGGACTTCCTTGCGCCGGACTGGCAGACGGTACGCACCCCGCTGGGCAAGCAGATCGTGTGCCACGTGCCCTACGGCGATCAGGCCAGCACTACTGCGCTGGACACCGCGCCCCGGCAGCCCGAACACCGCGGCGCCGCCACTTGAACTCCTGGGCGGGACGGGCGGCCAGTCGCGTCGGGTGGCCCTCCCGCCCAGGGGCACCAGCTCCGGTTGCCCCACAGTTTCGGGCCGACCAGCCTCTGCCGAAACCAAGGAAGTTGTTCATGCCCCACTCCACCCCCACATCCCCGGTCGACCGGAACGTCATCCTCGGCAGAGGCCCGTGCATTCTGGCCTGCGTGTGCCTCAACGGCCACTGGCGGCAGCCGCAGCCACCCGGGGCCGCATGGGTTCCGCCTGCGAACTGGGAGACCACGGGGGCGCTGGTCCGCCCCTACGTGGTGCGCTACCTGGGCGAGGCGGACCGAACGGCGCGACGGGGAGAGAGCGGGTCAGCCCCTGGGGGGTACGACAGTGAGCAGCGCCGTGGAGGCTGTATGGGCCGCATGGATCAAGCACGTCGCGCAGTGCACCAACCAGTGCAAGACGGTCGGCAGGGACTGCGCACGCGCGGCCGAGCTACGGCTGGAACTGCGCGCCGCGCGCACGGCGGAGTTGCCGCCGAGCAGTACGGCGGACGCACCCCAGCGCTGGGCAGTGAAAGATCCTGGGAGTCATAAGCCCCGGCCGTCCTGATGCGAGGCCGCCCGCGCGGCGGGAGTTCGGCCCGCGGCGGGAGTTCCGGCGGCCGGCGCCTCCGTTAATCTGCACGGGTGACCACCGACCTGACCCTGCTGCCGCGTGTCGCCTATCGCGGACAGGAGGTCACCGCGCCCCGGCTCCGCGCCCTCCTCGCGCTGCTCGCGGGCGACTTGCGCACGGGCTGCAGCACCGAGCGGCTTGTGGAAGGGCTGTGGCTGCCGGACGAGTTGCCGGAGCGGCCGGGAAAGGCGCTGCAGGTCCTCGTGTCCAGGGCCCGGGCGCAGCTGGGCGCCGACGTCCTCGCAATCACGCCGACCGGGTACCGGCTCACCCTCGCCGAGGACCAGGTCGACAGCTCCGCCCTGCTGCTGCACGCCACCGCCGGCGCGGACCGGGCCAGGGCCGGGGACCACGCGGGATCCCTGGCCGCGGCCGAGGCCGGGCTCGCGCTGTGGGAGGGCACGGGCGGCGGGCCCGGCGAAAGCACAGACCCCGTAGCCGCGCTGCGCGCCGAGCGCGCCCCCGTCCGCGGCATGCTCGTCCGCGCGCGGGCGCTCGCGCTCGCCCGCCTCGGGCGGCACGCGGAGGCCGCCGGTCCGCTGGCCGTGGTCGCCGCGGAGCATCCGCGCGACGAGGAGGTGCTGGCCGAGCTGCTGCGCGGCGAGGCGGCGACGGCGGGCCCGTCCGCCGCGTTGACGCGGTACGAGGCGTACCGCCGTGAGCTGCGCGAGGCGCTCGGCACGAATCCGGGCGCCGGGCTCAAGGCCGTACAGCAGGAGCTGCTGCGCGGCGAGGCGCCCGTGGCCAGGCACGGCGTGCCGCACGAGCCGAACCCGCTCCTCGGCCGCGACGAGGACATCGCGGCGGTGCAGCGGCTGCTGCGCGCCTCCCGCGCCGTCACCGTCGTCGGCCCCGGCGGACTCGGCAAGACCCGGCTCGCGCACGCCGTCAGCCGCCGGGCCGAGCAGCGCGTGGTGTATTTCGTGCCGCTCGCCGGCGTCACCGCGGACGCGGACGTGGCCGCGGAGGTGGCCTCCGCGCTCGGCGCGGGCGAGGGGCGGCCCGGCGCCATGAGCGGCCACGGCTCGGCCGCCCAGGTGTCCGGCATCCTCGGCGTGCTCGGCTCCGGGCCCGCACTGCTGGTGCTGGACAACTGCGAGCAGGTCGTCCGGGGCGCCGCCGACCTCGTACAGGCTCTGGTCTCGTCCTCGAAGGACCTGCGGGTGCTCGCCACCAGCCGGGCCCCGCTGGGCCTCACGTCGGAGGCGGTGTACGCGCTGCCGGAGCTCGGTCTCGACACCTCGGTCGAGCTGTTCACGCAGCGGGCCCGGGCCGCCCGGCCCGGCGTGGAACTGCCGCCGGACGCGGTGGCCGGGCTGTGCCGCCACCTCGACGGGCTGCCGCTCGCCGTGGAGCTGGCCGCGGCGCGGGTGCGGGTGCTTTCCGTGCCGGAGATCGCCCGCCGCCTCGGTGACCGGTTCGTGCTGCTGCGCGGCGGGGCGCGGGACGTGCCGGAGCGGCACCGCACGCTGCACGCGGTCGTGGAGTGGAGCTGGAACCTGCTCGCGGAGGACGCCAGGGCGGCGATGCGCACGCTGTCCGTCTTCCCCGGCGGCTTCTTGGGCGAAGCGGCGGAGCAGGTCCTGGGCGAGGACGCGCTGTTCCTGCTGGAGCAGCTGGCCGATCAGTCGCTGATCACCGTCGCCGAAACCCCGGCCGGTGTGCGGTTCCGGATGCTGGAGACCGTACGGGAGTTCAGCGCGGCCCGGCGCGCGGAGGCGGGCGAGGACGAGGAGGCCGTCGGCCGGTTCCTCGCCTGGGCACGGGACTTCGGGGTCGCGTACCACGACTGGTTCTTCGGCTCGGAACCGCGGGCCGCCTGGGAGCGGATCAGGGCCGAGCAGGACAACCTCGTGCTGGCCCTGCGGCACGCCCTGGCCCGTACGGACGGCCCCACCCTCGCCGCCCTCACCGCCGTCCTCGCCGCCCTGTGGTCCACCGACTCCAACTACCCCCGCCTCACCGCCCTCGCCGCAGACACCGGCCCGCCACTGTCGCACTACTACCCCGAGCCCGAATATGTCGAAGTCGCCCGCGCCGCCGCGGTGTTGTGCACGACGAGCCTGTTCATGGGCTACGGCCCGCACGTCGTACGTCAGCTCGTCACCCTCCGGCGGCTGCCCCCGGCCCCGCCGGACACGCTGCTGCGCGCCACCGCGGTAGTGCTGAGCGCGGTCCCCGAGATGCTGCCTCCCGACTACGACGTGCTGCGGGGGCTCTGCGACAGCGAGCAGCCGCTGCTCGCCGGCGTCGCCGAGTGCATCGCCACCTACGTCTGGGAGCAGGAGCACGACATCGACCGCGCGCTCGCCTCGGCTCGCCGGATGATCACCGCACTGACGCCGGTCGACAACCCGTTCCTGCAGGTCATGGGCCACGCCCGGCTGGGCGAGCTGTGCTTGCAGACGGAGCAGGGCGAGGCCGCGTACGGGCACCTCAAGGTGGCGCTCGAGGCGCTCGGGGCGCTGCCGCGGCTCGGCGACGAGCACGACTCCATCGGCGTCCGCTGGGGCCTCGCCCTCGCCTGCCTGCAGCGCGGCGACCCCAACGAGGCCGAGTACTGGCTGCGGCAGGCGGAGGGCGACAACACCCAGCAGAAAGACGCCTTCTCCAGCTGGGACCTCGGCGGTCGCGCCGAGGTCGCGCTCGCCCGCGGACTGACGGAGGTCGGGCTCGGCTTGTGGCGCAGCGCCGTGGAGTGGCTCCCCGATGCCGGCTCGATGCACAGCGGCGACCCCTTCCTCGACCGGTGGGCGCTGAAGATCCAGTCGGCGGCGGTGACGGCGCACGCGCACGTCGGCCGTCTCGAGCTGGTCGCGGAGCCGGTCGACCGGCTGCGGCAGGAGCTGCGGACTTTGCTCTCCGGTCCGTCCGGCTCGCCCATGGAGCTCCCTGTGTTCGGGACGGTGCTGCACGCCCTTGGCATGGCGGGGCTCGCCTCCGGCGACGCCGGTGCCGGTGCCGGTGCCGGTGCCGGTGCCGTACGGATGATCGCGCTGGCCGAACGGCTGTGGGTGCAGCGCGACTTCCAGCCGACGATGTCGGCGGACCGCGCCCGGAAGGCGGCCGTCGACGCCGATAGGGCGGCGTACGCCGACGCGGTGTCGGCGTACGCCGCCCTGGGGCGGGACGAGCTGCGGGAGGCGGCCCGCGCTGTCATGGCGGTTACTTCGGGTCGCGGTTGAACAACGCTGTCGACCAGCGGTAGCCGAGCGCGGTCAGGCCGACGCACCAGGCGATCGCGATCCACCCGTTGTTGCCGATCTCGCTGCCGAGGAGCAGGCCGCGCAGGGTCTCGATGGCCGGCGTGAACGGCTGGTACTCGGCGATCGGCTGGAACCAGCCCGGCATCGTGTCGGCCGGGATGAAGGCGCTGGAGATGAGCGGCAGGAGGATCAGCGGCATTGCCATGTTGCCGGCCGCCTCGGGATTCGGGCTGGCCATGCCCATCCCGACCGCGATCCAGGTGAGCGCCAGGGCGAACAGCGCGAACAGTCCGAACGCCGCCAGCCACTCCAGAGCCGTGGCGTCCGTGGAGCGGAAGCCGATGGCCACGGCGATGGCACCCACGAGCACCACGCTCATCACGCACTGCAGCACGGTGCCGACGACGTGCCCGACCAGCACGGAGCCGCGGTAGACCGCCATCGTGCGGAAGCGGGCGATGAGGCCCTCGGTCATGTCCATGGAGACGGACACCGCGGCCCCGATCACGGTGGAGCCGATGGTCATCATCAACAGGCCCGGGACGATATAAGCGATGTAGTAGGAGCGGTCGGCGCCGCCACCGCCGATGCCCGCGCTCATCACGTCGCCGAAGATGTAGACGAAGAGCAGCAGCATCATGATCGGCGTGAGCAGCAGGTTCAGGGTCCCGGACGGGTAGCGCCACGCGTGCAGCAGGTTGCGGCGCAGCATCGTGTTCGAGTTGCGTACGGCGAGGGAGAGGGCGCTCATCGGACATCCGCCTTGGGCTGGTTGGGGACGTTGGTGTCGCCGGTCAGGGCGAAGAACACATCGTCGAGGTCGGGGGTGTGCACGGTCAGTTCGTCCGCCTCGATGCCGGCGGAGTCCAGCCAGTCGAGGATGGAGCGCAGCTCACGCTGGCTGCCGTCGCTGGGGATCTGCAGTGACAGAGCCTCGTCGTCGCGGGTGGCCTCGCGCAGGGCGAGGGCGGCCAACTGATACGTAGCCGGGTCGGTGAACCGCAGCCGCACGTGCCCGCCCGGGATGAGCCGTTTCAGCTCGTCGGCACTGCCCTCGGCGACGATCTTGCCGTCGTTGAGCACCGCGATGCGGTCGGCGAGTTCGTCGGCCTCCTCCAGGTACTGGGTGGTGAGGAAGACGGTGACGCCGCCGGAGACCAGGTCGCGGATGATCCCCCACATGTTGTGGCGGGAGCGGGGGTCGAGTCCGGTGGTCGGCTCGTCGAGGAAGATGATCCGCGGGCTGCCGACCAGCGTCATGGCCAGGTCGAGGCGGCGCTTCATGCCACCGGAGTAGGTGGAGACGGGCTTCTTCGCGGCCTCCACCAGGTCGAAGCGCTCAAGAAGCTCGGCGGCACTGCGGCGGCTCTCGCTGCGGGAGAGCAGGTGCAGGTCCGCCATCAGAAGCATGTTCTCCTCGCCGGTGATCAGCCCGTCGACAGCGGAGAACTGCCCGGTGACGCCGATCGCGGCCCGCACCGCCTGCGGATCGGCGGCCAAGTCATGGCCACCGACATGCAGATCGCCGGCATCGGCGGTGATGAGAGTGGAAAGGATCTTCACGGCGGTGGTCTTGCCGGCGCCGTTCGGACCGAGCAGAGCGAAGACGGTACCGGCCGGCACCGCCAGGTCGATGCCGTCGAGGACCGTCTTGTCCCCGTAGGCCTTGTGCATCCCCTTGGCCGCGATGGCGAGTGAGTGCGATGTCGTTGTCGTCATGCCGCAGAGACTGCGGCAGAGCGCATTCAGCGCGGTTTCACGATGCCTTCAGTGCCCTGAAACCGGGCGGCGGAGGGCAGTCCTTACCGCCTCCCTGCCGTTGCTGCCTCTCTGCCGTTGCTGCCTCAGCGCGGCTATCGCCGCGCCCCACCGGCACGATCGGTTGAACAGCGGCTTCTCAGCCTGGTTGCCGGTGGTCGAGGTAGGTGAGTACGGCCTGGACCCGGCGGTGACCGCTGTTGACGGAAGGCAGGCCGAGCTTGGCGAAGATGCGCCCGATGTGTTCGTGGACGGCGTTGTGGGTGACGGCCAGTCGGTCGGCGATGGTGGTGGTGTTGTCGTGGCCCTCGGCCATCAGGGCGAGCGCTTGGTGTTCGCGCGGGGTGAGGTGGGACGGTTTCGCTGCGTACGCGCCTCCTCGTCCGCCGCGCCACCCGCCCCCATCAGCCCCTTTTCGACCCCCTCCAGCCGCCCCTCGAAGCGCCTCATCTGCCGCTGCCCCACCGTCCCGATCAGCGACGGCAGATACCCCCGCACCGGCTGCATCCCCCGTAGCCACCACTGCGCGTACACATGCGAGGACCGCCGTTCCACCCCGGCCACCAGCCGGTCCACCGCCGGGCCCAGTGGGTACGTCCTGTTCGCCGGCCAGGGCAGCCTCCGCCGCAGCTCCCGCATCACCCCGTCCCGGTCCGCGCCCCGCACCATGTCCGTGTCCGTCCAGGACAGATACGCGACCCCGACCCGCACCCCCCTGTACCCCACCTCCGCCCGCAGGCTGTGCGCGAACGCCTCGGCGCCCGACTTCGAGGCGCAGTACGCCGTCATCATCGGCGCCGCCGTGATCGCCGCCAGCGACGCGATCTGGAGGAAGTAACCCCGGCTCTCCAGCAGCGCGGGCAGGAACGCCCGGCAGGTCACCGCGCTTCCGATCAGGTTGACCTCGATCACCCGCCGCCACGCGACAGGGTCCGAGTCCAGGAACGGCCCGCCGGACGCCACGCCCGCGTTGGCCACAACGATGTCGATCCTGCCGAAGCGGGTCTTGACCTCCTGGGCTACACGCGCCATCGCCTCGTGGTCGGTGACGTCGGCGTGCCACCAGTCGGCGTCGGTGTGCAGCCGCGCCGCGACCGCCTTCAGTTCGCCGGGCTCCAGGCCCACCAGCGCCACCCGCGCGCCGCGTGCCGAGAGTTTGCGGGCCAGCAGTTCGCCCACGCCCCGTGCCGCGCCCGTGACGACCGCGACCTGGCCCTCCAGGCTCATCGCACGGCCTCCACAGAACCGACGGCGGGTGTGGCGACGACCCTCGCCGGAGCCCGTACGACCTCGTACTCCGAGAGGTTCACCCGGCTCGTCGCGGCCCGGAACTCCCGCGTCGTCCCTGGCCAGAGCGTCGTATTGCGCCCGCTGGAGTCCAGGTACCAGCTGGTGCAGCCGCCGGTGCTCCACACGGTCCGCCGCATCCGCTCCTGCACCCGGCGGTTCCACCCGTGTACGGCGGACGGCCGGGCCGCGAGCGCCACCCGACCGCCCAGGATGTTCAGCTGGCGCATGTAGTCGGCGAGGTAGTTCAGCTGCGACTCGATCATCAGGATCATGGAGGAGTTCCCGAGCCCGGTGTTCGGGCCGATGATGGTCATCCAGTTGGGGAACCCGGCCACGGTCGCGCCGCGCAGCGACTGCATGCCGCTCTCGCCGTTCCAGTGCTCCGCGAGCGTGCTGCCCTCCGCGCCGACCACCCGGTCCGCGATCGGCATGTCCGTCACATGGAATCCCGTACCGAAGATGATCACGTCGGCCTCGGTCTCGCTGCCGTCGGCGGCGACGAGCGTGTTCCCGCGTACCTCCGCCAGGCCCGAGGCCACCAGGTCCACATTGGGCCGGGCGAGCGCCGGGTAGTAGTCACTCGACAGCCCGATCCGCTTGCAGCCGATGCGGTACGAGGGCGTCAGCGCGGCCCGTAGCGCGGGGTCCTTGATCGCGCGGGCAATATGGGACTTGGCCACCGCCTCGACGAGGCCCAGCTCGTTCGGATGCTTGGTGAAGGCGCTGACCTGCAACTCCCTGATTCCCCAGAGCAGTCCGCGGCGCGCCGACCCGGTGAACGGCAACTGGCGGTGCAGCCACCGCTCCCCCGCGCTGATCGCGCGGTCCACGCGCGGCAGCACCCACGGCGGCGTCCGCTGGAACAGCGTCAGCTGCCGTACGTGGGGCTGGATCGCCGGGACGATCTGGATCGCCGACGCGCCCGTACCGACCACGGCGACGCGCTTGCCGCGCAGGTCGTAGTCGTGGTCCCAGCGGGCGGAGTGGAAGACCTTGCCCGGGAAGCCGACCAGCCCCTCGATCTCGGGGATCTTCGGGTCGGAGAGCGGGCCGGTGGCCGAGACCACCACATCGGCGGTGAGCGTCCCCTGGGACGTCTCGATCTCCCAGCGCAGTTCGTCGTTGTGCCAGCGCATCATCAGGACGTCGTGGTTGAAGCGGATGTGGGAGCGGAGGCGGAAGGTGTCCGCGACGTGCTCCAGATACGCGCGGATGTGCCGCTGCCCGGAGAAGGTGCGCGGCCAGTCGGGGTTGGGCGCGAAGGAGAACGAGTAGAGGTGCGAGGGCACGTCGCAGGAGCACCCCGGATAGCTGTTGTCCCGCCAGGTCCCGCCGACCGAGTCCGCGCGTTCCAGAACGACGAAGTCGGTGATCCCTTCGCGGCGCAGCCGGACGGCGGCGCCCAGACCGCCGAAGCCGGATCCGATCACCGCCACTCGTACGTGCTCGTGCTCGGGCTGTCCCATGCCGTTGCCTCCCGCTGTACGCCTGTACGCCATGACCGCGCCAGCAATTACTGGCACGGTTGGGAGAGTAGAGCAGCGGCCTACCCATGGGTAGAGGCCGCACCGGACTGGTTACCGGCGGTACAACATAGGCTGCTCACGTGGCGGACAAGCGGGAGTACCGCATGGAGGAGCTGGCCGAGGAGGCCGGCATCACCGTGCGCACAGTGCGCTTCTACCGTGAGCGCGGGCTGATCCCGCCGCCCCGCCGCGAGGGCCGTATCGCCTGGTACGACGACGATCACCTGGCCCGCCTCCGTACGATCGCCGCCCTGCTGGAGCGCGGCCACACGCTCAACGGCATCGCGGACCTCGCCACCGCCTTCGAGAGCGGACGCGACGTAGGCGAGGTGCTCGGTCTCGGCGAACCCACTGAGGAGACCCCGGTACGTCTCAGCCCGGGGGCGCTCGCCGACTACTTCGAGGGCGAGGTCACGGCCGAGAACCTGGCCACCGCGCTGGAGCTGGGCTACCTGGCGAAGGACGGCGAGGAGATCGTCCACATCAGCCGGAACCTGCTGGACGCCTCGGCGGCGCTGGTACGGGAGGGCATACCGCTCACGGCGGTCATGGCCGCGAGCCGCCGGGTGCGCACGCACGCGGAGGCGCTGGCCGAACTCTTCGTCGAGGTGCTGCGCACCCACACCCCGCAGGGCGAGGCGGACCGGCTGCGCCCGCTGGCGAAGACCATCGTGGCCGCGGAGCTGTCGATGGCGCTGGACCGGCTGCTGCGCGCCCCGGGCGACGACCGCTGACGCGTCCGCTGACGCGTCAGAGTTCGTACACCGCCGTCACGGGCGCGTGATCGCTCCACCGCTCGCCGTGGGTGGCGGCCCGCTCCACCCACGCCTTGACCGCGCGCGCCGCCAGACCCGGCGTCGCCACCTGGTAGTCGATGCGCCATCCAGTGTCCGTGTCGAAGGCCCGCCCCCGGTACGACCACCAGGAGTACGGCCCCTCCTGCTCGGGGTGCAGCGCCCGCACCACGTCCACATACTCACCGTCGGCGAAGACCTGCGTCAGCCACTCCCGCTCCTCCGGCAGGAAACCGGAGTTCTTCTTGTTGGCCTTCCAGTTCTTGAGGTCCGCCTCCTGATGCGCGATGTTCCAGTCGCCGCACACCACGACCTCGCGCCCGTCCGCCGCCGCGCGTGCCTTCAGCTCGCTCAGGTACGGCAGGAACTCGGCCATGAACCGCACCTTCTCGTCCTGGCGCTCCGTCCCCACCTCGCCCGACGGCAGATACAGGCTGGCGACCGTGACACCCGGCAGGTCCGCCTCGATGTACCGCCCGCTCGCGTCGAACTCGCTCGACCCGAACCCGGTGCGCACCTGGTCCGGTTCGCGCCGCGTGTAGAGCGAGACGCCCGCGCGGCCCTTCGCGAGGGCCGGTGCGTGCACCGCGTGCCAGCCGTCCGGCTCCCGCACCTCGTCGGGGAGCTGGTGGGCCTCGGCCCGTACCTCCTGGAGGCAGATCGCATCGGCGGCGGTGCCCGCCAGCCACTCCACGAAGCCCTTCTTGGCGGCGGCGCGGAGACCATTCACATTCACGGATGTCACGGTGAGCATCCCGGCACCCTACCGACCGCCGACCCGTTAGGTGCCAATCGCACGCATGTACGCTTGCGCGCATGCATGTCCAGCAGGTGCGCTTCGACCACCCCGATGCCGTCAAGCTCAACGACCGTGTCCAGCTCGAGTACGCCGAGCGGTACCGGGAGGACGGTGAGACCGAGGGCGATGTCACACCCCTCGACGCCACCATGTTCGTACCGCCGCGCGGTCTGTATCTCCTCGCGTACGACGCCCTGGACCAGCCGGTGGCCACCGGCGGCTGGCGCTCGATGGGGGAAGCGGGCGGCGAGGGCTACAGCGACGGCGACGCCGAGATCAAGCGCATGTACGTGATACCGGAGGCGCGCGGCCTGGGCCTCGCGCGCCGGATCCTCGCCGCGATCGAGGAGGACGCCCGCGCCGCGGGCCGTATCCGCATGGTCCTGGAGACGGGCACCAAGCAGCCCGAGGCGATCGCGCTGTATACGTCGACCGGCTATGAGCCCTGCGCGCGGAAGTTCGGTCACTACCGCGAGTACGACAACAGCCGCTGCTACGCGAAGCTGCTACAGCGCCCCTGACACCGGATCAGCGCCTGGGCTTTCCCACCGCCGCACCCGGTCCCGGTCGGCACCAGCGCCCCCGCTCCGGGGTTAAGCGCTGAGCGCCCAGATGAGGGTGGTGGCGCCGGTGAATCCGATGGCGCCGAGGGTGGTTCCGGCGATGGCGGTCCACAGGCGGCCGGTGCCGTGGCGGGCGTAGTGGATGCCCGCTGCGCCGAAGGTGACGGCGAGGGCTCCGGCGATGATCGCCCACGGGAGCGCGGCGAAAGCGAGCGCGGGCGCCCATGCACCTGCGGCGGAGATGACGCCGAGGACAAGTGCGGTGGGGCCCAGAGCGACGGCGGGTGTGTCGGTTCGGTCGGGCACAGTCGGCTCAGGCATGACCTGGCCCCCCTTTTTGAACGGGTTCAAATCGTACGCCGATCGTACCGCCAGGGCGCGCGGCGGGCCGATTGGGGTCGGCACACAGCGAAGGGGCCTCACCTTCCCGCGGCCATCACCAACAGCACGCCGACTCAGGCCAGTTGACACACACTCACGATCTACTTAGGTTTGCCTTACCTAAGTGGTTCCTGGTCTGTCGAGAAAGGCTCCTGCCCTCATGAAGACCCCCCTGTCCCGCCGCGCCGCCGCCCGTGTCGGTATATCCGCCCTGGCCGCCGCCGCGCTGACGGTCTCCGCCGCGTCCACCGCCTCCGCCGCGACCGGGACCCGTACGGTCACCGACCTCGGGACCACCTACAACCTGTCGCTCACCGCCCCGGACACCGCCGCCGAGGCGGGCGCGAACATCACCGTCACCGGGTCCGGCTACAACACCACCCAGGGCGTCTACGTCGGGCTGTGCGTGGTCAGCGGCGTACCGGGGGCCGTCAAGCCCTCTCCGTGCCTGGGCGGGCAGGACCAGTCCGGCACCACCGGGGCCTCGTACTGGGTGTCCAACTTCGGCGGTGGCATGCTGCCCAACAGCTCGGCCTTCGGCGCCGGCGGCACCTTCACCGCCACCATCCACGTCAAGGCCGACCTCGGCAACGGCAACGTGTGCGGGGACACCGTCACCTGCTCGGTCGTGACGCGCGCCGACCACATGGACTCCGGCGATCGCAAGTACGACGTCCACGTCCCCATCACCTTCCAGTGACGCGCCTCCCCTCCGCCCGGAGCGCGGCCCGCGCCACGGCTGTCGTACTGATGGCCACTGCCACCACAGCCACCGGGCCGGGGGGCGTAGCGACCGCCGCGGAGGCCGCGCCCGGGACCGTGAGTTACGCCCGGGCCGCCGCCGACATCACCGGCGTCGGCAAGCCCCTCGACCTGCTGATGCACCCCGTCTCCGGGAAGCTGTACGTGGGTGGGGACATCCTCCCCGCCGCACCGGAAACCGACGAGCGCGGCCTGTACGCCCTCGACCCGGCCACGGGCGCGGTCCTCAGCCATGTCCCCCAGGCGCCCGGACCGAACGGGTTGCCGCGGGCGGCGGCGGTGGCCCGGTTCGCCGGCCCCCTGCCCGGGGCAGCGGACGGCGTCGTGTTCAACTATCCGCTGCGGGGCCTGGGTTCCGCCAAAGACGGTGACGCGGCGGCCCAGGGCGTGTGGCTGGCCGGGGCCACGGTCACGGGTGTCGGGCAGGGGTTCAGCGCCGGCACCACGCTGGTCGGCCAGGGTGCCGTGCTGTCGGAGACGGAGACCGCGACCGGGACGGTGAAGCGGAGCGTCACACCCGGCGGCATCGGACTGTTCGCCGTCGACACCGCGCGCAAGGCGGTGTGGTTCGGCGACTTCGACGCCGGTCGCCTGCATCGCGTCGACGAGGACACGTTCACCGTCATGGCGAGCTACGACATCCCGGCGGGCCTGGGCTCCACCCGGTTCGTCGTGGTCGATCCGGCCGACGGCTCGGTGTGGGTGGGCCGGGGCAACACCGTCTCGGTGTTCGCCGCCGGTGGCGCCCTGCGTACCACCCTCAAGGGCGTGGACCTCGCGGGCGACGTCGCCTTCGACACCGTCACGCACCGCGCGTACGTGGTGTGGATGGACGGCGACTCAGACAGCGTCGAGGGATCGGACGCCAACGGCGTGGGATCGCTCGGCGTGTACGACACCGAGACCCTCGCGGCAGCCGCCGAGTCGGTGCCCATCCCGCAGAGCTCCTCGCAGTACGGCAACGCAGCGGTCGCGGTGACGCCCGGCGGGGGTGCGGTCTTCGTGACCAATCCCAACCTGGACGTCGCCAAGGTCATGAAGTTCGTACGCAAGGTCTCCCCGAAGGTCACGGGGCAGCCCGCCGACGTCACCGCGGCGGCGGGCGGCGCGGTCGAACTAGCGGCACACGCGGCGGGCACACCGGCCCCCGCCGTGCGCTGGCAGAGCAGTGCCGACTCCGGGGCCACCTGGCAGAACGTCGAGGGCGACGCGGCGGCGAAGGACACGTACGCCTTCACCGCCGAGGCCACGCTGAACGGGCGCCGGTACCGGGCCGAGTTCAGCAACGACACCGGTGTGGCGCTCACCGATCCGGTCACCCTCACGGTCACCGCCAAGGGTCCCGAGGACCCCGGCACCGAGGATCCCGGCACGGAAGACCCTGGAACCGAAGACCCTGGAACCGAAGACCCGGGCACGCAGGACCCCGGCACACAGGATCCCGGTACCGAAGACCCGGGTACCGAACAGCCCGGCGGTGACGGCGGCTCCGGATCGGCCGGCGCCTCCGGGGGCACGGTCGGCGATACCGGCATCACACCGAACGGCAGCCCGAGCGGCAGCCTCGCGTCCACCGGAGCAAGCATGCTGCCCGCGGCCGGGGCCGCCGCCGCGCTTCTGGCAGCGGGCGTCGTCGCGGTGCGCCGGAGCAGGCGCCGGGAGGTCGGCGAGTAGCAGGTGGGGCCGCTGGTTCCCGACGGAGTGTCGGGAACGAGTGGTTTTCTACTTGGTGTGGCCCGTCACTTCGCCGATCCACTTCATGAAGTCCGCCGGATCTTCGTTGGCTACGTGCCCGGTGTCCCAGTACATCGCGGCGTTCACGTCGTCGCCCAGGCGCTCCAGGCCGGATGGCGCACCAGTTGCGCGTTGAGCCGCTCAAGGACGGCAAGGGCCACCTGCCGGCCGGAGATCTCCCCGATCCGGTCGTGCAGTTGGTGGTTGAGCTCGGAGTACGTCACCGGATCGCCACCGGGTCGCCGTCGGCGACCGCCTTCGTCATCACCGCGCCCACCTCGGCCAGTTCGGCCAACTGCCCCTCGGTGGCCGCGATGGCCGCCTTGGCCGCGCACAACCCCTCCAGGGCCATCCGGCACTCGGTGATGGCCACGGCTTCCTCGACGGTCACCACCCCCACCCGTGAGCCGCGGTTGCGGATCCGCTCGACCAGTCCTTCCGACGCCAGATCGATCAGCGCCGCGCGGATGCCGGCCCGTGTCACACCGAACTGCTCGGCGAGTTCGTTCTCCACCAGCCGCTGGGCCGGTGACATGTGCCCGCGCAGAATCGCCTGCCGCAGCTGCGTCAGCGCGTGCTGCTTGGCCTGTTCTCCGGTGCCGGGACTGGCTGCTTCCTTCTGCATCGTGCGCTCCCAGGTGGCCAACACGATTGTCAACGATTCCGTCGACCGTTCACCTCGTTTACCCAGTCGAGGTGGGTACCGTGGAAATATGCGTGAGGACGTGGTGACGCTGTTCCTCTGCGGCGATGTGATGCTCGGCCGTGGCGTTGACCAGATCCTCCCGCACCCCGGCGACCCGGATCTGCGGGAGCGGTTCATCGGGGACGCCTGTGGCTACGTCGAACTGGCGGAGGCGGTGAACGGCCCGGTTCCCCGCCCCGTCGACTACTCCTGGCCCTGGGGAGACGCCCTTGAGGTACTCGACGCCGCCGCGCCCGATGTCCGGGTGATCAACCTGGAGACCAGTGTCACGCGGAGCGACGACTTCGCGCCGGGCAAGGCCGTGCACTACCGGATGAACCCGGCCAACCTCCCCTGCCTCGCCGCGGCCCGGCCCGACGCCTGCGTGCTCGCCAACAACCACGTCCTGGACTTCGGACGGCGAGGGCTGGCGGAAACCCTCGGCTCCCTGGCCGGCGCGGGCCTGCGGGCGGTGGGCGCGGGGCGGGACCTGACGGAGGCACAGCACCCCGCCGCCCTCGACGTTCACCACGGCCGGGGCAGGGTGCTCGTCTTCTCCTGCGGGATGGAGTCCAGCGGCATTCCCCCGGACTGGGCCGCGCGCGAGGACCGCTCCGGTGTCGACTTCGTCCCCGAGGCATCGACCGCCACCGCGGCCGGGATCACCCAGCGCCTACGGAAGGTGAAGCGGCCCGGCGATGTGGCAGTCCTCTCCATCCACTGGGGGCCCAACTGGGGCTACGTCATCCCCCGCGGCGAGGTCCGTTTCGCGCACGCGCTCATCGACGGCGGCGTCGATGTCCTACACGGCCACTCGTCCCACCATCCCCGCCCCCTGGAGGTGTACCGCGGGAAGCTCATCCTCTACGGCTGCGGCGATTTCATCGACGACTACGAAGGCATCACCGGCTACGAGGAGTACCGCGACGAGCTGCGCCTGCTCTACCTCGTATCGGTGTCGCCCGAGACCGGCGAGCTGCGCGCTCTGCGGATGGCGCCCCTGCGGGCGGCCCGGCTGCGGCTCCACCACGCCCCGGACGAGGACCGCGAGTGGCTGCGGGCGACCCTCGACCGGGTGAGCCGGGCGGCCTTCGGCGTACGCGTCACCCTGGCCCCGGACGGAATGCTCGCCGTCGCCGCGTGAGTGCGAGAGCCGTCGTGAGGGCCGTCGTGAGAGCCGTCGTGAGAGCCGTCACCGGTCGACCAGGGCTGACCGGGTGACGCGCACCCGGTACGTACCGCCCGCGTCCTCCCCCACCACCGAGATGCGGATCCCGTTCCGGTTGTCGGCGAAGGACTGCCCCGGCCGGTACGGCGCGTCCGAGAGCTCCGCGTGCACATTGGGCCGCCGCGTACAGCCGTCGCTGTCCGGGTGGCTGTCCGAGACCGTCACCGGTCCCTGGCCCGTGTCCACATCGGACCGCACGCGGTAGACGAGGACACCTGGTTCGCACACGGCCTCGTCGTTGCCCGCCCGCGTACGTACCTCCACGGCGTACCCGGAGTCCTGGCCCAGCGGCACGACCACCAGCTTGGCACCGCCCGAGGTGGCCAGTGGCGTCAGCGCGTACTCCGTGGTGCCGGGCACGGACGCGCAGCGGACCTGAGCGGCGTCCAGCCAGCCCAGCTTCCACTTGTGCCAGCCCAGCAGATCGTTGTTGGGCCCCCAGTCCTCGGACATGATGTCCCAGTGGCCGACCGCGTCCCCACCCTCGCCCGTATAGAGGTCGGGCAGCCCGAAGACATGGCCGTTCTCGTGCGGCAGGACGCGGTAGCCCGTCTCCGCGTACGACCCGGAACCGTCGTCTTGGCGGCTGTAGACAAAGGACGTGTTGGCCAGCGGCACCCCGTCCGCGACCGGCGCCTCCTCGTTCCCGGAGAAGGTCACCGACAGCACGGTGTCCAGCGCGGAGGGCCCGGCATTGGGCGTGACCAGCACGTTGACCAGGTCGTACGCGCTGAAGTCGACCTTGGGGTCGGCGACGGCCACCAGGTCCTGGACGAGTCGGCGGTAGCCCGGATCGTAGGGTGAGCCGCGCTCTATCCCGTACTCCGTGAACGGCAGCGGCATCCGCAGCCAGCCCGTGACGGGCGCGTGCGGGCGGTAGCTCAGACGTCCGTACGAACTGGTCTTGAACCAGTCCGAGGTCTGCGGGAAGAACTCCGCGAGCCGGTCGAGCGCATGGCCGGGACCCCGCGCGTCCGAGAAGTCGATCATCAGATTTAGGGCGCTGACCTCGCCGATGGAGCGGACGTAGCTGGGCTGAGTGGGTATCCCTTCCGACATCTGCACCCCGAGGGCGGACGCGATACGGCACGGGCCGAGCCCCGATGCGTCGCCGCCGGCCACGGGCCCGGCGGAGGCCCGGTTGAGGGCGGGGAGCGTGGCGCTCGCCGTCGTGAGGGCGGCGAGCGCGAGGGTGGCGAGGGCGGCGAGCGCGCTGATACGGCCGCGGCTGCCGGGTCTCCCCAGTGCGCCGGGTCTGCGTATCCGGTGGCGCGTCTGCCCCATGCGATCGCCTTCGGGTCCGCGGCAGCAGGCCGGACCCTCGCTGCGCTCGGTGCGATCAGCCTGTGTCGGGCGGCGGCGGGGCGCGCGCGGGAATGAGCCGATCGAGTGGGATTCCCGGGCACGGATCACGTGCGAGGCAGGCCCCGGATCACGCGCGAGACGGGCGCGAGGTGGGCGCGAGGCAGGCGCGAGGCGGGCCCGAGGCGGGCCCGAGGCGATTGTGAAGCAGGCGTGAGGCAGGTCACATGACCCGGGGGAAATAACCGGGGATCGTTTCCCCGTTTACACCCGTGTCCCCGCTAAACGGGGAAGTGGCCCCCATTTACCATGCGTACGAGTGAACGAGAGGAAGTGGAGCTGTGAGCCCGGTCGCCGACACCGCAGTGCGCCGCCACCCACGGGCCGACGCCCTGCGGAACCGCGAGCGGATCGTGGCCGCCGCCCGCGAGATGTTCGTCGAGCACGGAGCCGAGGTTCCGTTCGACGAGATCGCGCGCCGTGCCGGCGTCGGCAACGCCACGCTCTACCGCCACTTCCCCGAGCGTTCCGCTCTCATCTACGAGGTCATCCTCCTCGTTCTGTCCCGGACGACGGAACGGGCGCACGAGGCAGCCGCCGAGGAGGCGGACGCCTTCGCGGCGCTCAGACGTTTCGTCCACGCCGCCGCCGATGAACGCGTCGGAGCGCTGTGCGGACTGCTGTCCGGCAGCATCGGCAGGGACCACCCCGAACTTGAGCTGACCGCTGAACGTGCGCGCCTCGATGAGGCCGTCCAAGCCCTCTTCACACGCGCGCAGGACGAGGGCCGTCTCCGCCACGACATCGCCATCGGAGATTTGGTGATCGGCCTCTCGCAGCTCACCCGGCCGCTGCCGGGCACTGCGTGCATGAATCTCGACCGTTTCGTCCATCGCCATCTGGAGCTGTTCCTGGACGGACTCGAAGCGCCGGCACGCTCCACACTGCCCGGCTCGGCCGTGACCATGGAGGATCTGCGCGCCACGACATAAGGCCACAGGGCCATAAGCCGTGACGCGCCGCCCGCACCGAGCGCGTCCGCACCGCATCGACCACGTACGTCATCGCTTTGTTCACGTCCAAGTTGCCTTGTTCACGATCAAGTTCTTGTTCACGTCCCGGTTCTGACCATCCCGGTTCTGACCTTTCCGCGCCTTTCCGCACCCCTTAGGTGGCTCTCTTCATGCCAAAACCAGCCGACGTCTCCGTCCCCGATCCGAGCCGCTGGAAAGCTCTGGTCTTCATAGCCCTGGCCCAGCTGATGGTGGTGCTGGACGCGACGATCGTGAACATCGCGCTCCCGCACGCCCAGGCCGACCTCGGAATCTCCGACGGCAACCGTCAGTGGGTCATCACCGCCTACGCCCTCGCCTTCGGCGGACTGCTGCTCTTCGGCGGCCGGATCGCCGACCTGTGGGGCCGTAAGAACACCTTCATCCTCGGCCTGATCGGTTTCGCCGCGGCGTCCGCACTGGGTGGCGCCGCCACCAACGAGGCGATGATGCTCGGCTCCCGCGCTCTGCAGGGTGCCTTCGGCGCCCTGCTCGCGCCCGCCGCGCTCTCCCTCCTCGCCGTGATGTTCACCGACGGCAAGGAGCGCGCCAAGGCCTTCGGCATCTACGGCGCGATCGCGGGTGGCGGTGGCGCGGTCGGCCTGATCCTGGGCGGCTTCCTCACCGAGTACCTGAACTGGCGCTGGACCTTCTTCGTCAACATCCCCTTCGCGATCGTCGCCGCCGTCGGCGCGTACATGGTGATCCACGAGCCGAAGAACGCGCGCAACCGCTCCTCGCTCGACATCCCCGGCGTCCTCCTGTCCACCACGGGCCTGGTGGCCCTGGTGTACGGCTTCACGCGCGCCGAGTCCGAGGGCTGGTCCGACTCCCTGACCATCGGCATCTTCGTCGCCTCCGCGGTACTCCTCGCCGCGTTCGTCGCCACCGAGGCCAAGGTCAAGTCCCCGCTGCTGCCGCTGCGGGTGCTGACCGAGCGCAACCGCGGCGGGATCTACCTCTCGCTGGGCCTCGCGATCATCTCGATGTTCGGGCTCTTCCTCTTCCTGACCATCTACCTCCAGGTCGTGCGGGAGTACTCGCCGGTCGCCACGGGCTTCGCCTTCATGCCGATGATCGTGGGCATGATTGCCGGTTCGACGCAGATCGGCACCCGCCTGATGACCCGCGTCGCGCCGCGGCTGCTGATGGCCCCCGGCTTCCTGGTCGCGGCTCTCGGCATGCTGCTGCTGACGCAGCTGGACCTCAACACCTCGTACTGGGCTGTGATCCTGCCCGCGGAGTTGCTGCTGGGTCTGGGCATGGGTACGGCGTTCATGCCGGCGATGTCCCTGGCCACGTACGGTGTGAGGCCGGAGGACGCCGGTGTCGCCTCCGCGATGGTCAACACCTCGCAGCAGGTCGGCGGCGCGATCGGCACGGCGCTGCTGAACACGATCGCGGCCTCCGCCACGACGTCGTACGTCGCCTCGCACCGCGCCGGAGCCACCGACGCCAATCTGCTGGGGCTCGAGGCGATGGTGCACGGCTTCTCGTCCGCGATCTGGTGGGCGGTAGGCATCCTGGTGGCCGCGGCGGCGATCGCGTTCGCGTTGATCAACGCCGGGCGTCCGGACAACGAGCCGTCCGCCGGTGTCGCGGGCGAGGACGAGGTCAAGATCCCCGTCGTAGCCCACTGACCGCGTCGCTGGTTCTGTAGATCTGCAGAAGGGCCCTGCCCGGGTCGACAACCCCGGGCAGGGCCCTTCTGGCCTTTCGCCGACTCGCCGACTACCTCAGCCAGGGCAGGTCCGCGCCGGAGTCCTCCGGCTGGAGCCCCTCGGCCACGATCCGCATGATCTGGCCCAGCTGTTCGACCTGCTCCTGAGTGAGCCGGTCGAACATCGCCTGCCGTACGGCCTCGACATGCCCCGGCGCGGTCCGCTCCAGGATCTTGAGCCCTTCGTCCGTCAGTACGGCGTTCTGGCCGCGCTTGTCGGAGGGGCAGTCCTCACGGCGTACCCATCCGTTCCTTTCCAGACGCGCTATGGCATGCGAGAGCCGGGAACGGGTGATCTTGGCGCCCATCGCCAGATCTGTCATCCGCTTGCGGCGGTGCGGAGCACGCGAGAGCTGGACGAGGAGCCCGTAATACACGTGCGGCATACCGGCGTCCCGCTGCAACTGCCGGTCGAGATGGTCCTCGAAGAGGGTGGTGGCGTGCAGATACGCCTGCCAGACGCGCTGTTCTTCGTCGGTGAGCCAACGCGGTTCGCCACCGCCCGCGTGCATTGATGCCGTATTCATGTATCCCACTCTAGATTGCTGTAAAGTTAAAGCTTGAAACTTAAAGCTGATCGGGAGCCGCCATGACCACCAGCCCCAGCACAGCGCGCATGCCCGCCCTCTATCTTTCCCACGGCGCGCCGCCACTGGCCGACGACCCGCTCTGGCCCGGCGAGCTCGCCGCCTGGTCGGCGTCCCTGCCACGCCCCACGGCGATCCTGATGGTCTCCGCCCACTGGGAGGAGGCACCGCTCGCGCTCGGTGCCACCGAACCCGTGCCGCTGGTATATGACTTCTGGGGCTTCCCCGAGCACTACTACCAGGTGACGTACGCGGCTCCCGGCGCGCCGGAACTCGCCGCTTCCGTACGGAAGCTGCTGCGCGGAGCGACGAACGACACGCCGGTGCAGGACTTCCCGGACCGCGGGCTCGACCACGGCGCGTACGTCCCGCTGGTGGAGATGTTCCCGGACGCCGACATCCCCGTCCTCCAGATCTCCATGCCGACGCTCAACCCGCGGAAGCTGATGGACATCGGCCGCAGGCTCGCGCCGCTGCGCGACGAGGGCGTACTGATCGTGGGCAGCGGCTTCTTCACCCACAACCTGGCCGCGCTGCGGCAGAGCGGGATCCCCGGCTGGTCGTCGGAGTTCGACGACTGGGGGCGGCGGGCGCTGGCCGCGGGCGATGTGGACGCGCTGCTGGACTTCGAGAACAAGGCCCCGGCCGGCCGTCTGGCGCATCCGCGGACCGAGCACTTCGCGCCGCTGTTCGTCACGCTCGGCGCGGCTGCGGAAGAGCTCGACAGCGGGCGGAGCGTGATCGACGGATTCTGGCTCGGGATGGCGAAGCGATCCCTTCAGTTCGGCTAGAGCAGCGGTTCGTTGAGCTCGATGGAGCGTACGGCGGCGGCGAGCGCGGTCGCGTCGCCGACGTCCAGCGCGGTGTCGGCGAACTTGATGGTGTGGTCGTCGCCGTGCGCGGCGGCCCGCTCGAAGACCTCCTCGGAAGTGAGCGGGGTGAGGGAGTACGGAGCCGGGCCCTTCGGCGTATACGCGGCGGTGACCGCGGCGCTCGCCGCCCAGGCGGCGGCGAGACTCGGCGCCCACAGCTCTCGGGGCAGCGCGGGCAGGGCCCGCAGTACGGCATTGGGCGCGGTCGCCGCGTGCACCAGCATGATCGGCTCGCCGTGGGCGTGGGTGGCGTAGCGGTGGGTGGCGGCCGTGACGAGCTCGGCGAGGCGGGCGCGGGCGGCGTCGGGAGCGGGCACTTCGGGACCGGGCACTTCGGGGCCGGAGCCGGGTGCCGGGTGCGGCCAGGCGGGGAGGGCGGTGAGCTGATCGAGGCGGTCCAGGATGCCGCCCTGCTGACGGGGCACGGCGGGTAGGGCGTCCAGCGCGGCGCCCGCGCTCGGCGCGCCGGCGTTCAGCGTGAGCGCGGGCAGGGTCACGGGCGCGGTCGCGGTCGCGGTCGCGGTCGCGGGGAGGGTCAGGTGCCGGGCGGCCCAGTAGCCCAGGGCGTGTGCCAGCTCGGTGACGCGGGGTGCGGTCTCCTCGGTGGTGAGCAGGGTGCGTACGGCGTGGCCCACCCGGATCACGGGATGCGTGGCGCCGCCCGCGATGCCGGGCAGCAGCCGGGGCCACCAGACGGCGAGCACCTCGCGCCAGGGGCGGTCGCCGGTCTCCCGCTCGAAGTACCGCGCCCAGTCGGCGATCCGGCGCGGGTCGCCGAGCGCCTCGCGCCAATTGGCCTCCGTCACCGGGGCGCCGGGCTGCGGCATGTCCTCCAGCTTGTCGGCGTAGGCATCCAGCCAGCGGTGGACGAGCGACGCCTGACCGTGCCGTACGAGCGCCTCGACGGCCATCGGTCCGTGATTGGTCAGCCAGCCACGGCGCTCGGGCCCGCGGGTGTGGAGGCGTTCCAGCGCTTCGTCGAGCGTGCCCGTCGTATCCCTGAACGTGTCCATGAATTGGACCCTAGGCGCGGGGTACCCGCGACGGTAACGGGCTGGGGACCTAGGCCTCTGGTCGCAGTCGCAGAAGTCTCGACGTCCTCGACGTCTCGCAGAACGTCCGGGCAACCAGAAGGCGGTGCGGGCCGTCTTCAGGGTGCGAAGACGGACGGGAAGACGAACGGGTCGAAGGTGATGGCGGTCTCACTCGTGTGGTGGTTGTAAAGCTCGGCGAGGGAGTGGAGATCGGCCGCCATTCCGGCCCTGACCTGCACTTCTGTGCATTCTTCTGACATGGCCCCTCCCATGGAGGGGCACAGGGTACTGCATGGTCACCAAAATCGATGGGTAGCGTGGGAATTCTGTCCGGATTCCAGTCGTTGTTTCCATCGGAAGCAGGGGCACCCCGGGGTGGGTGTCGCGACCTACTTATCAAGGGAGCACGCATGGCAACCCGTGCCGTCGCCCGACGTCAGTCCTCTACCGGTGGGACGGGCCGGGCCAGCAGCGTTCGCGCCGTGGGCGGGGAGATCGCCGACCGCGACCTGGTCGGCATGTACCTCGACGAGATCGCGCGTACGCCTCTGCTCGACGCCGCGAAGGAGGTCGAGCTCTCCCAGACCATCGAGGCGGGTGTGTACGCGCACCAGATCCTGGCCAAGGAGGTGGAGAGCGACGCCGCCGGAGCCACACGCGAGGAGCTCGAAGCGCTGGTTGCCGCGGGCGAGCGCGCGAAGGATGTCTTCATCCGCTCCAATCTCCGCCTTGTCGTGGCGGTGGCGCGACGCTACCCGCGCAGTGGTCTGCCCCTGCTCGACCTGATCCAGGAGGGCAATGCGGGCCTGGTGCGCGCGGTCGAGAAGTTCGACTACGCGAAGGGCTTCAAGTTCTCGACGTACGCGACGTGGTGGATCCGCCAGGCGATCACCCGCTCCATAGCCGACCAGTCCCGCACCATCCGGCTCCCTGTCCACCTGGTGGAGGAGCTCGGACGGATCCGCCGCGTGCAGCGCGAGTTCAACCGTGAGCACGGCCGGGAGCCGGAGCCCGCGGAGGTCGCGGCCGAGCTGGACTCCAAGCCGGAGCGGATCATCGACGTCCTGGACTGGGCACGTGACCCGGTCAGCCTGAACATGCCGGTGGACGACGCGGGTGAGACGCAGTTCGGCGACCTGCTGGAGGACGCGTCGGCGGTGTCGCCGGAGCAGTCGGTGCTGTCGCTGCTGCGCAGCGAGGAGCTGGAGGAGCTGATCGGCAAGCTCGACCACCGTACGGCCTCGATCATCCGCATGCGGTACGGCATCGAGGACGGCCGGGAGCGGACGCTGACGGAGGTCGGCAAGGAGCACGGTCTGACGCGGGAGCGAATCCGGCAGATCGAGAAGCACGCGCTGCTGGAGCTGAAGCGACTGGCACGCGACACGGGCTTCGACGCGGCGGCGTAACACACCCGCCCGCGCAACCCCACCCCCATAGACGGACCCCGGCACCCTCCCCCCCGGTGCTGGGGTCCTTTGCGTGCGGGGACGATGACCCTGCGCCTGCGGCGGGCTCTCCCCTACCCGCCCTCCCCCTACGCCTAGCGGCGTGGGAGGTACCCCCATCCCGAACTGGGGGCTCCGCCCCAGACCCCGCGCCTCAAACTCCCCCTACGCCCTGAGGGCGTGGGGGGACCCCCAGCGGGGCTGGATTTCCAGCCCGTCCGGCGATTGAGGACACGGCCGAAGGCCGTACCGGGGCACCCTCACCCCGCACGCAGCAGCCTCGCTCCCAAGTCCCTCACGTACTCGCGCAGCACCGCCGGCCCATGCACCGTGAACTCGCAGTCCACCAGCGCCAGCCGCAGTGCCAGCCACTCCACCGAGTCCCCCGACCTCGCCCGCAACCGGCACTTCCCCTCCCCCGTCTCCTCCGTTTCCTCCGGCGCGCCCAGAGACTCCGGCAGCCGCGCCGCCACGAACCCCGCCGGCGCCTCGAAACTGACGTCCAGGTCGTGTTCCGGTTGCCGGGACATGGAGTGGCCCAGCAGCTCCGCCGCACCCCCCTGCGGCAGCTCCCTCGGAGTGAACCGCGCCGCCGTCGCGAACGGCTCCGACACCCGGTCGACCCGGAACGTACGCCAGTCCTCCCGCCCCAGGTCGTACGCCACGAGGTACCACCGGCGCCCCGTCGACACCAGCCGGTACGGCTCGACCTGCCGCTTGCTCTCCGTCCCGTCCCCCGCCCGGTACCCGAAGCGGAGGCGCTCCCGCCCCGTCACCGTCCCCGCGATCACCGTCAGCGTGTGCGGATCGATCGTCGCGCCGTCGCCCCGGGTCAGCGGGATCGTCGCCGCCTGGAGTGTGGTGACCCGGTGCCGCAGACGCGACGGCAGCACCTGCTCCAGTTTGGCCAGCGCCCGTACGGACGCTTCCTCGATGCCCTCGATGGCGTGGCCCGCCCCCGCCCGCAGGCCCACCGCGATGGCGACCGCCTCCTCGTCGTCCAGGAGCAGCGGCGGCATCGCCGTGCCCGCGACCAGGCGGTAGCCGCCCACCGCGCCCATCGTCGCCTCGACCGGATAGCCCAGATCCCGCAGCCGGTCGATGTCGCGCCGGATCGTGCGCGGGCTCACGTCGAGGCGCTCGGCGAGCTCGCTGCCGGGCCATTCGCGCGGAGTCTGGAGTAGAGACAGCAGATTCAACAGCCGTGCCGGAGTGTCCGTCATGCGTTCCAGGGTGCCCACCATCTAGGACATTGTCTGACCTAGATGGCCCCTATCTTTCTCGCATGACTTCACAGCCCCCCGTACCGGTACCGCCGGATACCGTCTCCGACGCTTCAGACCGCCGCCGCTGGATCGCGCTCGCCATCGTCATGACCGCGGCCTTCATGGACCTGGTCGACGTCACCATCGTCAACATCGCGATACCGAGCATCGAGCGGGACCTCGGCGCCTCGTTCGGCGCCATCCAGTGGATCACCGCCGGTTACGCGCTCGCCTTCGCCGCCGGTCTGATCACCGGCGGCAGGCTCGGTGACATCTACGGCCGCAAGCGGCTCTTCCTGATCGGCATCACCGGCTTCACGCTCGCCTCCGCGCTCTGCGGCTTCGCCGCGAACGCGGACATGCTGGTCGCCTCCCGCCTTCTCCAGGGCGCGACAGCGGCGCTGATGGTGCCGCAGGTGCTGGCGATCATCCATGTCACCTTCCCCGCCCACGAGCGCGGCAAGGTCTTCGGAATGTTCGGCGCGATCATCGGCCTCGGCGCGGTGTCGGGGCCGCTGCTCGGCGCACTGCTGACCCAGTGGAACCTCTTCGGCCTCGAATGGCGGCCGATCTTCCTGATCAACCTGCCCGTGGGCATCGCCGGGCTGATCCTGGGCCGGAAGTACATCATCGAGTCCCGTGCCCCGAAGGCGCTCAAGCTCGACATGGTCGGCGTCGCCCTCGTCACGCTCGCTCTGCTGATGCTGATCTACCCGCTGACGCGCGGACGTGACCTGGACTGGCCGCTCTGGGGGCACCTGTGCATGGCCGGCAGCCTGGTCGTCTTCGCCGCGTTCGTGGCGTACGAGAAGAGGAAGACGCGTAAGGACGGTTCACCGCTGGTCGAGCTGTCGCTGTTCCGGGTGAAGAGCTTCGCCGCCGGTATCGCCGTGCAGCTCACCTTCGGCATCGCCCTGGGGATCTTCTTCCTGGTCTGGACGCTGTACATGCAGATCGGCCTCGGCTGGAGCGCGCTGCGGGCGGGTCTGACCGGTGTCCCGTTCTCGATCGCCGTGTCGGTGGCGGCGGGGATGTCCGTACAGAAGCTGGTGCCGCGCTTCGGCCGGAAGGTGCTGCAGGCGGGCGCGTTGACGATGGCCGCGGGGCTGCTCCTCTACATCTGGGAGGCCGGGCGGTACGGGACGGAGATCCAGTCCTGGCAGATGATGCTGCCGCTGACAGTGATGGGCGCGGGCATGGGCCTGATCGTGGCGCCGCTGACGGACGCGGTGCTGTCGGACGTACCGCAGGAGCACTCGGGCTCGGCGTCCGGGCTGATCAACACGACCATGCAGATGGGCAACGCGCTGGGGCTCGGGCTGGTCTCGGTGGTCTTCTTCGGGCCGCTCGACCGGGCGCTCGGCAAGCTGAGCGCGCCGAGCGAGGCGGGGAAGGCCTTCGGGGAGGCGTTCCAGAGCTCGCTGTGGTGGGTGGTGGCGGTGCTGGCCGTGATCTTCGTGGTGATGTTCGCGCTGCCCGCGCGGCCGAAGCAGCACCTGGAAGGCGGCACGGACGAACACAACGAGCACGACGAGGCGCCGGAAGCCGACGGGGAGCCGGTGCTCACCCACTGAGGCACTGAGGCCGTCACGGCGGTAGCAGGCCGAGGCCCGGCCCGGGGACAGTTCCCGGGGCCGGGCCTCTGTCATTCCCCTAGAGTCGAATATCTGCTTCCGTTTGCCCAGATCTGTTTACTTCGCAGAAATCCGGGCGTAGCCTCCAGATAAACCACACACACGGACATTGAAACGGATCCAAACCCACATGTACGCACCTGAGCGCCAGCAGGAGATCCTCCGCCTCGCCCGCGACGGCGGCCGGGTCGACGTCCTGTCGCTCGCCGAGGAGTTCCAGGTCACCGCCGAGACCATCCGGCGCGACCTCAAGGCCCTGGACCGGGCCGGACTCGTCCGCCGCGTGCACGGTGGGGCCATCCCGGCCGGGCGGCTCGACTTCGAGCCCGACCTCGCCGAGCGCGAGTCCACCGCCGCCGACGAGAAGGACCGCATCGCACGCGCCGCCCTCGCCGAACTGCCGGCGGAGGGCAGCGTGATCCTCGACGCCGGTTCGACCGTGGGCCGTCTCGCGGCGGACTTCCCGCTGGAGCTCCCGCTCACCGTCGTCACCCACGCCCTGTCCGTCGCCGCGCGCCTCGCCGACCACCCCGGCATCGACCTCCACCTGGTGGGGGGCAGGGTCCGGCACCGTACGCGGGCCGCCGTCGACGCCTGGGCGCTGCGGGCGTACGGCGAACTCAAGGCCGATGTCGTCTTCCTCGGCGCGAACGGCTTCTCCGTCGAGGGCGGCCTCACCACCCCCGACCTCGCCGAGGCCGCCGTCAAGCGCGCGATCGTCTCGGCCGCGCGGCGCGTGGTGCTGCTGGCCGACTCGGCCAAGCACGGCCAGGAGCACTTCGCCCGCTTCGGCGACCTCGCCGACGTCGATGTGCTCATCACCGACAGCGGGCTCAGCCCGAAGGACGCCGCGGCGATCGAAGCCGCGGGAACGGAAGTCGTACGCGCATGATCCTCACTGTCACCCCGAACCCCTCCCTGGACCGTACGTACGAAGTCCCGGCCCTGGACCGCGGCGAGGTGCTGCGGGCCACGGCCGAACGGATGGACCCCGGCGGCAAGGGCGTCAACGTCTCGCGGGCCGTCGCCGCCGCCGGACACCGTACGGTCGCCGTCATGCCGCTCGGCGGCGCGCCGGGCGCGCTGGTCGCGGAGCTGCTGGCAGGGCAGGGCATCGAGGTCGCGCCGGTGGCGGTGGCCGGGCACACCCGCTCGAACATCGCCCTGGCGGAGCCGGACGGCACGCTGACGAAGATCAACGCGCCCGGACCCGTACTGACCGCCCCGGAATCCGAGGCGCTCCTGTCCACGGTCCGGGACCACTCCTCGTCCGCCGCGTGGATCGCCTGCTGCGGCAGTCTGCCGCGCGGCCTCACCCCCGAGTGGTACGCCGAACTGGTCGCCCGCGCCCACGCGGCCGGGGCACGGGTCGCCCTCGACACCTCGGGCCCCTCGCTGCTCGCGGCCCTCGGTTCGCACCCCGACGTCGTCAAGCCCAACGCCGACGAACTCGCCCAGGCCGTCAACCGCCCGCTGATCACCATCGGCGACGCCGTCAAGGCGGCGGAGGAGCTGCGGGGCCTCGGCGCCGGTGCCGTACTGGCCAGCCTGGGCGCGGACGGCCAGTTGCTGGTCTCCGAGACGGGCACGTACTTCGGCTCGGCCCCGGTCCTGGCCGTACGCAGCAACGTCGGCGCGGGCGACGCGTCACTGGCCGGCTTCCTGGCGGCGGGCGGCGAAGGCCCAGCCGCGCTGGCCGCGGCGGTCGCGCACGGCGCGGCGGCCGTCCAACTGCCCGGCAGCGTGATGCCCGCGCCTGCCGACCTCGACCTGTCGGCGGTCAGCGTGACCGCCGATGTACCTCTGGAACGAATCCTCACTGAGCAAGGGAGCCCGCGATGAGCGACATGATCACCGCGGACCTGGTCGATCTCGACCTGGCCGCGACGACGAAGGAGGCCGCGGCCCGTTCGCTGGCCGAGCGAATGGTGAGCCTGGGCCGGGTCACCGACCTGGACGGCTTCCTGGCCGATGTGGCGGCCCGTGAGGCGCAGATGCCGACGGGCCTGGACGGCGGGATCGGCATTCCGCACTGCCGGAGCGAGCACGTCACGGAGCCGACGCTGGCGTTCGGCCGCAGCGCGCCGGGCATCGACTTCGGCGCGCCCGACGGCCCAGCGGACCTGATCTTCCTGATCGCGGCCCCCGCGGGCGCGGACGACGCTCACCTGACGATCCTGTCGAGCCTGGCGCGCCAGCTGATGGACGAGGAGTTCACGAGCGCGCTGCGGGCGTCGACGGACGCGGAGCAGGCGGCGGCACTGATCCGGGGCGACGCGACGCTGACAGCCATGGCCGAGGCCGAGGCCCAGGTCGAGGTCGAGGCTCCGGCGGGCGCCGCCAACGAGCAAGGGGAGGGCGGAACCCCGGCTCCCTTCCGGATCGTCGCCGTCACCTCCTGCCCCACTGGGATCGCCCACACCTACATGGCCGCCGAGTCCCTCGAAAAGGCGGGCGAGGCGAACGGCGTCGAGGTCGTCGTCGAAACGCAGGGCTCCGCCGGGTTCGACCGGCTCGACCCGCGCGTCATCGCCGCCGCCGACGGCGTGATCTTCGCGCACGACGTACCGGTACGCGACAAGGACCGGTTCGCCGGCAAGCCCACCGTCGACGTCGGCGTCAAGGCCGGAATCAGCAGGCCCGCCGAACTCATCGCCGAGGTGCGCGGCAAGGCAGAACGCGGCGAGGTCAGCGGCCCGGCCGACAAGGCCGCGCCCATGGACGCGGCCGGGGAGCCCGGCGAGGGCTACGGCACGAAGCTGCGCAAGTGGCTGATGAGCGGCGTCAGCTACATGGTCCCGTTCGTCGCGGCGGGCGGTCTCCTCATCGCCCTCGGCTTCGCCATCGGCGGCTACGAGATCGCGAGCGCCAAGCCCGTCACCGAGGTGTTCGTCTGGGGCGACCACACCAGCTGGGCCGCGCTGCTCTTCCAGATCGGCGGGCTGGCGTTCAGCTTCCTCATCCCCGTACTGGCCGGGTACATCGCCTACGGAATGGCCGACCGTCCCGGTCTCGTCCCCGGCTTCGTCGGCGGCGCGGTCGCGCTCCAGATCAACGCCGGGTTCCTCGGCGGCCTGATCGCCGGTCTGCTCGCGGGCGGCACGGTCATGGCGATCCAGCGCGTGAAGATTCCCGCGCCACTGCGCGGCATCATGCCGGTCGTCGTGATACCGCTGATCTCGTCGATTGTCGTCGGCTTCCTGATGTTCCTGGTGGTCGGCAAGCCGATCGCCGAACTCCAGAAGGCGCTCACCGACTGGCTGTCCAGCCTCTCGGGGGCCAACGCGATCATCCTGGGCGTCATCCTCGGCCTGATGATGTGCTTCGACCTCGGCGGCCCGCTCAACAAGGTCGCCTACACCTTCGCGATCGGCGGTCTCGCCAACCCCAACGAAGGTTCCCTCAAGGTCATGGCCGCGGTGATGGCCGCGGGCATGGTCCCGCCGCTGGCGATGGCGCTGGCCACGGTCGTGCGCGCCAAGCTCTTCACCAAGGCCGAGCGCGAGAACGGCAAGGCAGCCTGGGTGCTCGGCGCGTCCTTCATCACCGAGGGCGCGATTCCCTTCGCCGCCGCCGACCCGCTCCGGGTCATCCCGTCCGCGATGGTGGGCGGCGCGGTGACCGGCGCGCTCTCGATGGCCTTCGAGTGCACCCTGCGCGCCCCGCACGGCGGCGTCTTCGTGATCCCGCTGATCGGCAGCCCGTTCCTCTACCTGGTGGCGATCGTCGCGGGCACGCTCGTCAGCACGGGCCTGGTCATCCTGCTCAAGGGCGCCCGCAAGGTGAAGCCGGAGCAGCCGACCCCCGCGGAGCAGGAGCCGAAGGTGCTCGCTGCGGCCTGACGCCGAATCGCTGAATACCTCGGATACCGCTTCCGCCGGACGCCGCCCCCACCTGACGGGGGCGGCGTCCGTCCGCCGCGGCGGTTCGGCGGCGCTTGTCGAGGGCGGGACTGCGGGACGGTCAGCGAACCCGTCCGCGCAGCTCCATCGCCTCTCGCGCCAAGTTCTCCTCGCCGTAGACCTCGCACATATGGCGGCCGTCCGGCGTCGCCGTGTGCTCGACCTCCCACAGGCTGGTCTCGGTCCCGTCGAGCAACAGGAACGCGTGCTCGTACAGGGTGAAGCCCGCGTCCTTGCCCTCCACCCGGCACTGGCGGCCGAAGACCTGGGTGATGTGGTGGGCGAACGCCGCCCGCAGTCTGCCGGCGATCTCCCGGCCCGGCCGGTCGGCGTTCTCCGCGCGGCGCAGCACCCGGCGCGCGTGGTCCGCGGAGTTGTCCAGGACGTACATCCGGGGCAGCGGGGCCGAGGGCGCGGTCAGCAGCGAGGACAGCAGCTCCAGATCGGCGTCCAGGTCCGCGTCGATATCGGCGTCGAGGTCGTTGAACCGCCCTTCGGCGAGGGCCCCCGCGGACCCGGCGCAGCCCGGGGAACGGGTGGGCAGCCGGGAGGCGGCGAGGCGGGCCTCCGACTCCTCGGCGTAGAGCTCGTGCTGCTCCGTGCCGTCCCGGCCGGTGTTGTGCACCAGCTCCCACAGGACGAGCGAGCTGCCGTCGCTCAGCAGGTAGGCATGCCGGTACGTGGCGCGGTGGAGGGCCGCGCTGTGGTGCGAGGAATGCAGCGAACTAGCGTGGGCCAGCGCGGATTCGAGCCGCTCGACTGTCGCGTCGGGCAGATCGAAGGAGTTGAGCGCCCGACCCAGGAGTCGCTCGAGTTGCGTCTCGGTTGTCTCGTACGGATCGTTCAAGGTGGGTCTCCAGGCCGTTGCCGCAAGTCACTTTGTGATTGCTAAACGTAGCCCCTGGGTCTGACAACGTGTCCCGGGTTCGGGAAAAACGAACCGGAGTAGCCGAGAAGTTCCCGTACTTTCCGGCTGGCGGGGTTAGCCTGTGCGCCAGTCGGGGCTGTTGATGCCATTGACGCCTCTGATGTCGCTGATGTCATTGAGGGTTGTACAGGTCCCGGTACGAGGGAAACGCCCCGCCGGGGCCGTCGACGCTCCGGGCCGCGAGGAGCGCCCGTACGATCGCCCGGGTCACCATGTCGGCGCCCGCCGCGAGCACTTCGTTGAGCGCGAGAGGGTTGGCGGCATCCAGCGGAACGGCACCGGTGGCGAGGGTGAAGACGGTGTCCCCGTCGTTGAGGAGATGGACGGGACGCACGGCGCGGGCGATGCCGTCGTGTGCCGTACCCGCCAGCTTCTGTGCCTGGGCCCGGGTCAGGTCGGCGTCGGTCGCGACGACGGCGAGGGTGGTGTTCAGCGGGGGCTGCCCGTTCCGCTCGCGCGCCGCGGACAGCCGCCGCTCGGCCGCCGCGTGAATCTCGGGCGAGGGGCGGGCCACGCGGCCCCCCAGAGCGTCGATGGCCTGCCCGTACAGCACGCCCGTCGACGGATCCACCGCCGAGCCCGCGGCGTTGGCCACGACCAGCGCGGCCACCGTGATGCCCGAGCCCAGGACCGTACTCGCCGTGCCGATGCCGCCCTTGATCTGCCCGACCACCGCGCCCGTGCCCGCGCCCACGTCGCCCTCCTCGACCGGTGCGCCTTCGGCCGTACGTGCCGCCGCCTCGACCGCGGCCCGCCCGGTCGAGGCGTCCGGCCGGGCCCGCCAGTCGCCGCCGCGCCCCAGGTCGAAGACGCAGGCCGCCGGGACCACCGGCACCACATGCGACGGGTCGGGGCCGACCCGGACGCCGCGGCCCCGCTCCTCCAGCCAGGCCATCACGCCCCCGGCGGCATCCAGGCCGTACGCGCTGCCGCCGGTCAGCACGACCGCCTCGATGCGCTGGACCAGATTGCGGGGGTCGAGGGCGTCGGTCTCGCGGGTGCCGGGGCCGCCGCCCCGTACATCGACGGCGGCGATCGCGCCGCCCTCAGGCGCGAGAACGACGGTGGTACCGCTGAGCGCGCGGTCACCGGCCACCCGCGCGTGGCCGACCCGTAGTCCGGTCACGTCCGTGAGCGCGTCATTCCGTTTCATGGCACCCCTGCTTCAGCTTCATGACTTCATGACACCCCCGCTTCTCTCGGTTCGGGCCCCCGCTGTCGTGTCCACGCGGCCGTACCCTCGGGTGCCGTACCCCGGGGGCCGTACCCTGGGCGTATGAGCACCGCCCCCGCCCCCGGACCGCGCGATGCGGAGCAGCCGCGGCAGCAGTCCCCCAAGCCGACCCTGATCTTCGAGGATCCGATGGACCAGCAGTCCTCGGACGATACGGACCGCGGGTGGGGTGAGCGGGCTCCGGCGAGCGGCGACAGTGCCGCCGATCTGGCGCGCTTCCTCGACGAGAAGCCGCCGCACCACATCTGAGGTATCTCTAGCGGTCGCCCCGGTGGTCCTGCCCCGCGCCCCGCTGGGCCACGAGCTCGTCCCGGATCTCCTTCAAGACCTCCAGCTCGCTCAGCTCGACCACTTCCTTGGCGCCCTCCCTGGCCGCATCCCGCTCGGCCCGCCTGGCCAGATACTTCGACATGGGCAGCACCATCAGGAAGTAGACGACGGCCGCGGTGATCAGGAAGGTCAGCGTGGCGCTGAGCACCGAGCCCCACATGATCGGAATGCCGCTGGATGCCTCGCCGGTCTTGGGATCGATGACACACGGGTCCTTGAGGCACGAGCTGTACTTGGTGAGGTCCTTGGTGCCGAACGCACCGACCAGCGGGCTGATGACGCCCTTCACCACGGAGTTCACAATCTGAGTGAACGCGGCGCCGATGACCACGGCAACCGCCAGGTCGATCACATTGCCGCGCAGCAGGAAAGCCTTGAAACCCTCCAGGACGCTGAAGCTGGAGCTGACTTTCTTCTCGCTCACCACTGAGCCTCTTTTCGCATGAGCAGTCCCTCGACCCGAACGGGCCAAACGCTCCGAAACCTACGGCAGTACGGGTCAGCACACCGCCA
Source organism: Streptomyces sp. NPDC052236 (assembly GCF_044548015.1). Lineage (NCBI taxonomy): Bacteria > Bacillati > Actinomycetota > Actinomycetes > Kitasatosporales > Streptomycetaceae > Streptomyces > Streptomyces sp. NPDC052236. The sequence goes on from NZ_JBIUBL010000039.1 coordinate 36,065, forward strand.
CCGCCAGCCGTGAGGTCGCGCCCGCGCCGGCCAGTGCCGCGGCGGTCGCCCGCGGGACCGCCAGGACAATCAGCGCCCCACCGCCCCGCAAGGAGCCATCCTGAGCGGACTCACGCGCTTCCGGAACTTCAGCCACACGAGCGCCCGATGCGATCACTCGCGCCGCAGCCCCTTGCCCCGTACGGGAGTTGCCGGTGGCGATCACATCCACACGGTCTCCGGGGCGCAGCAGCCGGACTGTCGCAGCGTCCGCGATACGCACTGGCGCCGACACCGTGACGCTCTCGTCGCCGCCCGCCCCGCGCGCGCCCTGAGCGGCGGACGCGGCAAGCGCCGCAGCGGTCATGGCCAGACCCGCCGCGATCGCGCGCCGCCGCCGGAGCACCGCCCGCCGCAACCGGCGCGCCCCACCGCGCACCCGCAGCGGGGCGAACTGCGGCACACCGAGAGGCTCCGGCACGGGGAGAGAGGAAGAATGGTGGGAGGAGGAAGGGTGCGAGGCACCGGGGTGGGAGGCACCGGGGTGGGAGGAAGCAGGGGGAAGCGTCATGGCACACACCGCCTGTCGTGAGGAGCTCCAGGCCGAAAACCCAGAGGGCTCGAAGAGTGGATCGGACTGACCGCTCCTCACGATCCACCCTCCGCGCGTATCCCGCTCGGGCCTGTGGACGACCCCCGCCTTGTGGACAACTCCCTCACTCACAAGGGCTATGCCAGCGGCTTGCAAACGGCCTACGGCAGCTCAATTCCGGTGTCCCAGCCGCCCAGCGCATGCGCGCACAGGCAGTCCCGCGCCCCGTCCTCCTGCAACCCCGCCACCGCGTCGAAGAGGACCGACCGCAGCCGGTCGACATTCGCGGCGAAGACCTTCAGCACCTCCCCGTGGGAGACACCCTCACCGCTCTCGGCCCCCGCGTCCAGGTCCGTCACCAGCGCTATCGAGGTGTAGCAGAGCTCCAGTTCACGGGCGAGCACGGCTTCCGGGTGCCCGGTCATGCCGACCACCGACCAGCCCATCGCCGCATGCCACCGCGACTCCGCCCGGGTCGAGAACCGCGGCCCCTCGACCACGACCAGTGTTCCGCCGTCCACCGCATCCCAGTTCTGCCCGCGCGCGGCCACCAGCGCCGCCTTGCGCCCCTCGGGGCAGTACGGGTCGGCCGGCGACACATGCACCACGTTCGGAATCGCGCCCCCGGGCAGCGGCTCACCGTCGTAGTACGTCTGCACACGCGCCTTCGTACGGTCCACGAACTGATCCGGAACGAGCAGCGTTCCCGGCCCGTACTCGGGCCGCAGCCCGCCCACCGCGCACGGCGCGAGCACCTGCCTCACACCCGCCGACCGCAGCGCCCACAGATTGGCGCGGTAGTTGATGCGGTGCGGCGGCAGATGGTGGCCGCGCCCGTGGCGGGGCAGGAAGGCCACCCGTCGCCCGGCGACCTCGCCGAGGAACAGTGAGTCGCTGGGGCTGCCGTACGGGGTCTCCACCTCGACCTCGGTGACATTCTCCAGGAAGGAGTAGAACCCCGAGCCGCCGATCACACCGATCTCTGCGTTCACCTTGCTCGCGCCGCTCGCGCTGCTCGCATTGGTCGTCATGGCGATCACATTATCCGTACGGGAAAACGCCAAGGACCCCGCCGTACGCAACGGCAGGGTCCCGGAAATCAGGCGTCAGGCGGCCGAGCTGGCACCGCTGGAGCTCGAAGAGGAACTGGAAGAAGCACTCGAAGAACCCGACGAAGTCGAGCCCGAAGAACCCGAGGAGCCCGAAGAGCCCGAAGAGCTCGGCGAGGTGGAAGCCGAGGATGTGGAAGCCGCGGGCTTCGACTCCGCGGATTTCCCGCTTTCGCTTCCGCTCCCGTTCCCGTTGGCGGACGTGGCGCTCGCCGTCGCGGGGGCACTGCTCGACGACGTGCTACGGCTGTCGTTCCGGTAGAAACCGGAACCCTTGAAGACGATGCCGACCGCCGAGAACACCTTCTTCAGGCGTCCATCACAGCTGGGGCATACGGTCAGGGCATCATCGGTGAATTTCTGCACCGCTTCGAGGCCCTTGCCGCATTCTTTGCACTGGTACTGGTAGGTCGGCACTGTGTCTTCCTCCTGGCACTCTCACTCAGTGAGTGCTAACGACGGTCCATAGTGACGTATTCCGCTGGATCAGTCCACCGCCACCGGCACTCGGTGACCCATCCCACGTGCCGCGATCAGCCCGGAAGGCGTCGTGACGGCCTTCGGGACCAGCCGCGAGCGCAGCGCCAGCAGGGTGACCAAGGCCAGCGCGGTGCCCACCAGCGGCACCGCGAAGGCGGCGCTCGCGCCGTTCCCGTCGGCCAGCTGCCCGGCCACCGTCACGGCCGCCGCCTGCCCCAGCGCGACCGCGCCCGTCAGCCAGGTGAAGGCCTCCGTACGGGCCGTGGCGGGCACCAGGGACTCGACCAGCGTGTAGCCGCCGATCAGGGCGGGCGCGATGCAGAGGCCGACCAGCAGCCCAAGACCGGCGAGCAGCGCCACCGAGTGCACCGCCCACAGCGCGGAGGCCGCCAGCGTCAGCCCGGCGTAGCCGAGCACCAGCCGCCGCCGCGGCCCGCACTTCCAGGCGATCGCGCCGCACGCGACGCCCGCCAGCATGTTTCCGGCGGCGAAGATTCCGTACAGCAGCCCATTGGCTCCCGGGTTGCCGATCTCCTCGGCGAAGGCCGTCAGCGCGACCTGCATTCCGCCGAACACCGAGCCGATGCCGAGGAAGGCCACCGCCAGCACCCGTACGCCCGGGATGGCCAGCGCGGACGTGTGCGGCCGGCCGTCCGCCGCCGCCGGGCGTACGGACGGCTGCGTACGGCTCTGCGCCGCGAAGAACAGACCGCCCGCCAGCGTCAGCGTCGCCTCCGCGATCAGCCCCGCCGCCGGGTGCACGCCCGTGCACAGGGCGGTGGCGAGCACCGGTCCGACGACGAAGGTGAACTCGTCCGTCACGGATTCGAAGGCCGCCGCCGTGGTCATCAGCGGCGAACCTTCCAGTTTGGCCGCCCAGCGGGCCCGGACCATCGGCCCGACCTGCGGTACGGACGCACCCGTCGGCACGGCCGCGAGGAACAGCGCCCACAGGGGCGCGTGCGCCAGCGCGAGCGCCGTCAGTACGGATACGGAAGCGGCGTGCACGAGCACGCCCGGGAGCAGTACGGCCCGCTGCCCGAAACGGTCCGCGAGCTTGCCGCTCTGCGGAGCGAAGAGTGCCATCGCGACACCCGTGAAGGCGGCGACCGCGCCGGCGCTGCCGTACGAACCGGTGGTGGCCTGGACGAGCAGAACGATGCCGATGGTCAGCATCGCGAAGGGCTGTCGGGCCAGGAAGCCGGGGAGCAGGAATGTCCAGGCGCCGGGTGTGCGCAGGAGCTGCCCGTATCCGGGACGGCGGCCGGTGATGACCGTGGATGCCACGGTCCGTGCCTTTCTGCCGCCTGGTAGCGCTCCCCGCAGTAAATCGGGAGCCGCCGAGAGCTGTCCTCTTGCGCGGAACTGCGGTAGATGCCGTTGCCCCGGTGAGGGGCACCACGGCCGCCATACGGTCGCGCCAGCTCTGCGTCAGGCAGAGTTGGTCGATCAGTGTTCCTTCATGGTACAGGCAATCCGCCCACCGAGCCTGCGAAACGACGCACGCCCCGGCGGTCCACCTGGGATTATCCAGGCCTTCCGGCAGAGTTTCCGTCCCGGCTGTCCCGACCGTCCCGGCCGTCCCGACCGTCCCGACCGCCGTCCCGACCTCTCAACCGTCCCGACCGCCCCGACTGTCCCGACCCTCGCGACCCTCGCCCGCCTCCAGCCAGTACGCCAGCTTCCCGCCCCGCGCGACCGCCCGCAGCCGCCGCTCCGCCGCGTCCCGTACCGGATCCGTCGCCACCACCAGCAGCTCGTCGCCCCGACGCAGCACGGTCGACGGCAGCGGCACGAAGCTCGTCCCGTCCCGTACGACGAGGGTGACCGCGGACCCCGAAGGCAGCCGCAACTCCGCGACCTCCACGCCGTGCATCTTCGATCCCTTGGGGATCGCCACCGAGAGCAGATGCCCGCGCAGCCGCTCCAGCGGCGCCGACTCGATGCCCAGGTCGGCGGCGGCGGTCGGCTCGCCCAGCCGTAGCGCTTTCGCCAGCCAGGGCAGCGTCGGCCCCTGCACGAGGGTGTAGACGACGACCAGGATGAAGACGATGTTGAAGACGCGGTCGCTGCCCTCGATGCCCGACACCATCGGGATGGTCGCGAAAATGATGGGCACGGCGCCGCGCAGCCCCGCCCACGACATCAGCATCTGTTCCTGCCAGGGGATGCGGAAGGGCAGCAGGCTGATGAGCACCCCCAGCGGTCGCGCCACCAGGGTCAACACCAGCCCCACGACCACCGCCGACCAGAAGTCGCGGGTCAGCTCGCTCGGCGTCACCAGCAGGCCGAGCAGCACGAACATGCCGATCTGCGCGATCCAGCCGAGACCCTCGGCGAAGCCGCGGTTGGCGGGCGCGTGCGGAAGCCTCGAATTGCCGAGAAGCATCGAAGCGAGATAGACGGCGAGGAAGCCGCTGCCGTGCGCCATGGCCCCGGCCGCGTACGCCACCACCGCGATCGCCATCACCGCGATCGGGTACAGGCCGGAGGCGGGCAGCGCCACATGCCGCAGCCCGTACGCGCCCAGCCAGCCCGCCGCCAGCCCCACGACCGCGCCGATCGCCAGCTCCAGGATGATCTGTCCGACCAGTACGTACCAGGCGTCGACCGGACCGGTCGTCGAGAAGGCCACCACAAGGATCACCACGGGGGCGTCGTTGAAGCCCGACTCGGCCTCCAGGGCGCCGGTCACGCGGGACGGCAGCGGCACCTTGCGCAGTACGGAGAAGACCGCGGCGGCGTCCGTCGAGGTGACCACCGCGCCGATGATCAGCGACTGCCGCCATTCGAGACCGACCAGGTAGTGCGCTCCCGCGGCCGTGACGCCGACGCTCACCGCGACGCCGACCGTCGCCAGCGCGGCGGCCGCCGGCAGCGCGGGTTTGATGTCCTTCCACTGGGTGCCCAGGCCGCCCTCGGCCAGGATCACCACAAGCGCGGCATAGCCGATCACCTGCGTCAGTTCGGCGTCGTCGAACCGCACGCCGAACATGCCGTCCTGCCCGATCGCGATCCCGATCCCGAGGTACAGCAGCAGGCTGGGGAGCCCGCTGCGGGACGAGATGCGCACCGCCGCGACGGCGATGAGCAGGACAAGTGAGCAGATGAGCAGGAGTTCATTGAGCTGGTGGACAGTCAGTGGCCGATCCTTCCCCTCGCGCCGTCGCGTCGCCGGACCCTTCCGTCGTTCGGCCGCCGACAGGCAACACTTCGTTACCTTACCTAATCTTTAACGTTTTCTTGATGCGTGTGATCGTCCGCACGAAGGAGCCAGGGGGTTCAGGTACAGGCCCAGGTCGCGCCCTTACGGACACCGCGTCAGGTGGTGCCGGACCCTGCGCCTACAGTTGCTCCAGACTCCAGGACCACCCTGCCCCTCGAAGGACAGCGATGCCCGCCAACACAACCGCCTCTTCCCCGAAGAAGAAGAAGGGGCGACGCGCCCGCCTGCTCGTGATGGTCCTGGTGCTGGCGCTTGTCGCGGGTGTCGGATACGCCGCGTATTGGAGCGTCAGCACCGTACGCGCCTCATTCCCGCAGACCACCGGGACCCTCAAGCTCGACGGCCTCAAGGGCCAGGTCGACGTAAAACGCGACGATTACGGCATTCCGCAGATCTACGCGGACAGTGACGAGGACCTGTTCCGCGCCCAGGGCTTCGTCCAGGCGCAGGACCGCTTCTGGGAGATGGACGTCCGCCGCCATATGACGGCCGGCCGCCTCTCCGAGATGTTCGGCGCGGACCAGGTCGAGACGGACTCCTTCCTGCGCACGCTCGGCTGGCGCGAGATCGCGCAGAAGGAGTACGACTCTGTCCTGGCGCCGGAGACCAAGAAGTACCTCCAGGCGTACGCGGACGGCGTCAACGCCTACCTCAAGGGCCGCGGCGGCAAGGACATCTCCGTCGAGTACGCCGCTCTCGCCTTCACCAACGACTACAAGCCCGAGCAGTGGACGCCGGTCGACTCGGTGGCCTGGCTCAAGGCGATGGCCTGGGACCTGCGCGGCAATATGCAGGACGAGATCGACCGCTCGCTGCTGACCAGCAGGCTCGACGCGAAGCAGATCAAAGAGCTGTACCCGCCGTATCCGTACACCAGGAACAAGCCGATCGTCGCAGAGGGCGGCATAGATTCCACGACCGGAGAGTTCGCCCCGGACGCCGAGCCTTCCGACCAGTCCGACGACGAGTCCAACGGCGACGGCAGCGAGAGCGGCAGCGGCAGCAACATCAGCGGGGACGGCAGTGGGGATGGCGTGGAGGAAGCCGCCCAGGGGGTCAACTCCCAGCTGTCCGCGCTCGCGAAGACCCTCGACACCATCCCCGCGCTGCTCGGCCCCAGCGGCAGCGGCATCGGCTCCAACTCCTGGGTCGTCGACGACAAGTACACGACGACCGACAAGCCGATGCTGGCCAACGACCCGCACCTCGCGCCGTCGCTGCCCTCCATCTGGTACCAGATGGGCCTGCACTGCCGGACCGTCTCCCGCACCTGTCAGTACGACACCGCCGGGTACACCTTCTCCGGCATGCCGGGCGTGATAATCGGCCACAACCAGGACATCGCCTGGGGCTTCACCAACCTCGGCGCGGACGTCACCGACCTCTACCTGGAGAAGCTCGACGGCGACCGCTATCTGGTGGGCAGCAGGCAGAGGGAGCTGGTCTCCCGCAAGGAGATCATCAAGGTCGCGGGCGGGTCCTCCAAGACCATCACGGTCCGCTCCACCGGACATGGCCCGCTCATCTCCGACCGCAGCAGCGAGCTGGAGCAGGTCGGCCAGAAGGCGCCCGTCTCCGACGCGCCCGACCGCGGCCCCGGCTACGGCGTATCCCTCCAGTGGACGGCGCTGCAGCCCGGCAAGTCCATGGACGCGGTCTTCGCACTCAACCGTGCCAAGGACTTCAAGACCTTCCGCGCGGCCGCCAAGAACTTCGAGGTTCCCTCCCAGAACATCATCTACGCCGACTCCGCGGGCCACATCGGCTACCAGGCCCCCGGAAAGATCCCGGTGCGCGCCAAGGGTGACGGCACGACGCCCGCGCCCGGCTGGGACGCCAAGTACGAGTGGAAGGGGTACATCCCCTTCGAGGAGATGCCGTACGAGTACGACCCGGCCCGCGGCTATATCGTCACCGCCAACCAGGCCGTGATCGATGAGAAGTACCCGAACCTCCTCACCAAGGACTACGGCTACGGCGCGCGCAGCCGCCGGATCAGCGACCTCATAGAGTCGAAGATCAAGGACGGCGGCAAGATCTCGACCGAAGACATGCGCACGATGCAGATGGACAACAGCAGCGAGATCGCCAAGCTGCTGACGCCGCTCCTGCTGAAGATCGACGTCGCGGACCCCCACGTCCGCGAGGCGCAGAAACTCCTGGAGGGCTGGGACTACACCCAGGAGCCGGACTCCGGTGCCGCCGCGTACTTCAACGCGGTCTGGCGCAATATCCTCAAGCTCGCCTTCGGCAACAAGCTGCCCAAGGAGCTGCGCCCCGTGGGCGAGTGCCTCAGCGTCCGCCCGGCCGAAGTCTCGGCCCCTGAGGAGGAGCTCAACGAGCTGGTACGGGAGTGCGGCGAACGCGACTCGGACTCCGCGCAGCCGGACGGCGGCGACCGCTGGTACGAGGTGGTCCGCGCGATCCACCAGGACGAGGACAACGAGTGGTGGCAGTCCCCGCAGAGCCGTACGGACAAGGCCACCGACACCCGTGACGAGCTGTTCGCCCGGGCCATGGAGGACGCCCGCTGGGAGCTGACCGCCAAGCTCGGCAAGGACTCCACGAAGTGGAGCTGGGGCCGACTGCACCAGCTGACGCTGAGGAACCAGACGCTGGGCACCGAGGGTCCCGGCTTCCTGCAGTTCGTGCTCAACCGCGGGCCGTGGAACCTGGGCGGCGGCGAGGCAGCGGTCAACGCCACCGGCTGGAACGCGGCGACCGGCTACAGCGTCATCTGGGTGCCGTCGATGCGGATGGTCGTCAACGTCGGCGACTGGGACAAGTCGCGCTGGATCAACCTGTCCGGCGCGTCGGGGCACGCGTACAGCGCGCACTACACCGATCAGACGGACAAGTGGGCGGACGGCGAGCTGCTCGACTGGGCCTTCAGCGACAAGGCGGTGGAGGGCAAGACGGTCGACACCCTCAAGCTCACTCCATAGAGCCCAGAGAGCATGCAGAGGCCTACGCGCGCGTGAAGCGCGAGAAACGCGTGACGGCCTCGGGTGTCACCACCGCGTGTACGGGGTGGTCGTGCGGTTCCTCCGGGACCCGGGCGACCACCTCGTTCGCGTACAGCAGCACCACCAGCGCGGGGTCCGCGCCGACCGCCGCCAGCCGGGCGAGCACCCGGTCGTACGAGCCCCCGCCGCGCCCCAGACGGACGCCGCGGGCATCCACGGCGAGCCCCGGCAGGAGCACGGCATCCGCCTCCAGCACGGCGTCCACGCCGAGCCGCTCGCCGTCCGGCTCCCAGAGCCCGCGCGGCGCGGGCGCCAGCCGCTCCGGGCCGTCGTACGCACCCCAGTCCAGGTCGTGGTCCGCCTTCAGGACCGGCAGCAGAACGCGTACGCCACGCGCGCGTAGCGCGTCGAGCAGTGCGCGCGTCCCCGGTTCGCGTCCCACGGAGACATACGCGGCGACCGTGGCGGCCTCGGCCAGTTCCGGCAGATCCAGGGCGTGCAGCGCGAGATCCGCGGCTGCCTCGCGTACGTCGTCGGGGGACAGGAGGCTCCGGGCGTCGAGGAGCGCACGCCGTACCGCACTCTTTCCGGACATGTCGCTGTTCATCGCGGTTTCACAAGCCTCTCGTATGCACCTGTATCTACTCAATGAGCTCTATGAGAAGAAAGTTAATCAGCGCCTCATGATCGGCCCATATTCGCCGGATATGGTGCTGCGCATGACTCAGTCGCCCCTCAGGATCAGCAAGGCTGTCATCCCCGCCGCAGGCTTGGGAACCCGGTTCCTGCCTGCCACGAAAGCCACTCCCAAAGAGATGCTGCCTGTCGTCGACAAGCCCGCGATCCAGTACGTCGTCGAGGAGGCGGTCTCGGCCGGGCTCACCGACGTACTGATGGTCACAGGCCGGAACAAGAGGCCGCTGGAAGACCACTTCGACCGCAACTACGAGCTGGAGGAGGCGCTGACCCGCAAGGGAGACGCCGAACGGCTTGCGAAGGTGCAGGAGTCGAGCGACCTCGCCACCATGCACTACGTACGCCAGGGCGACCCGCGCGGCCTCGGCCACGCCGTCCTGTGCGCCGCCCCGCACGTCGGCGACCAGCCCTTCGCGGTCCTGCTCGGCGACGACCTGATCGATCCGCGTGACCCGCTGCTGGCTCGGATGATCGAGGTCCAGGAGCGGGAGGGCGGCAGCGTCATCGCGCTGATGGAGGTCGATCCCGCGCAGATCCACCAGTACGGCTGCGCGGCCGTCGAGCCCACCGGCGACTCGGATGTCGTCAAGGTCACCAACCTGGTGGAGAAGCCGGACGCGTCGGAGGCTCCGAGCAATCTCGCCATCATCGGCCGCTATGTCCTGGGCCCCGGCATCTTCGACATACTGCGGGAGACAGCGCCGGGCCGCGGCAATGAGATCCAGCTCACCGACGCCCTGGAGAAGCTCGCCGCGCGCCATCAGTCGGCCACCACCGCGGAGGAGAGGCTCGGCGGCCCGGTGCACGGCGTCGTCTTCAAGGGCCGCCGCTACGACACCGGTGACCGAAGCGACTATCTGCGGGCGATTGTCAGACTCGCGTGCGAACGTGAGGACCTGGGGCCGGAGTTCCGGAGCTGGCTTCGCCGTTATGTGACCGAGGAGATGTAACACCGTGAGCAGCACGATCTGGTCGGTGGACGACCACCTGGAGGACATCCTCGGCGCGATCCGCCCGCTGGATCCGATCGAGCTGCAACTGCCGGACGCCCAGGGCTGCGTCCTCGTCGAGGACGTCACGGCGCCGGTCGCGCTGCCGCCCTTCGACAACAGCTCCATGGACGGGTATGCGATCCGTACGGCCGACGTCGTCGGCGCCACCGAGGAGTTCCCGGCGGTGCTCACGGTCATCGGCGACGTGGCCGCGGGCGGCGGCAAGCCGCTCAGGGTCGGCCCCGGCCAGGCGGCGCGGATCATGACCGGGGCGCCGCTGCCGCCGGGCGCGGAGGCGGTCGTGCCGGTCGAGTGGACCGACGGCGGTACGGGCGGGGGCGCGGCCACGACGATGCGCCCGGCCGGGCAGTCCCCGGAGGGCGCGAGCGGTGAGGTCCGCGTCCACCGCCCCGCGGAGGCGCGGGCGCATGTCCGCGCGCGCGGCAGCGACGTACAGGCGGGCGACCTGGTGCTGACGGAGGGGACGGTCCTGGGGCCGCCGCAGATCGGCCTGCTCGCCGCGATCGGGCGCGGCACCGTGCGCGTACACCCGCGTCCGCGGGTCGTCGTCCTCTCCACAGGCAGCGAACTGGTCCAGCCGGGTGAGGACTTGGGCGAGGGCCAGATCTACGACTCGAACAGCTTCGCGCTGTGCGCCGCGGCGCGCGACGCGGGCGCCATCTCCTACCGGGTGGGCGCGGTCTCGGACGACGCGGAGACGCTGCGCGCCACGATCGAGGACCAGCTGATCCGCGCCGATCTGCTGGTCACGACGGGCGGGGTGAGCGTCGGGGCGTACGACGTGGTGAAGGAGGCGCTGTCGTCGGTGGGCGACTCGGAGGGCGAGGGGGACGTGCTGGGCACCGGCGTCGACTTCCGCAAACTGGCGATGCAGCCGGGCAAACCGCAGGGCTTCGGCTCGATCGGCCGCGAGCACACGCCACTGCTGGCGCTGCCGGGCAACCCGGTGTCGTCGTACGTCTCCTTCGAGCTGTTCGTACGGCCCGCGATCCGGAAGCTGATGGGCCTGACGGACATCCACCGCCCGAAGGTCCGCGCGGTGCTCAAGACGGACAAGGCGCTGTCGTCGCCGGCGGGCAAGCGGCAGTTCCTGCGGGGTGTGTACGACGGGGAGTCCGGCACCGTCTCCCCGGTCGGCGGCTCGGGCTCCCACCTGATCGCGGCGCTCGCCCACGCCGACTGCCTGATCGTGGTCCCGGAGCCGGACACCTCGGCGGAGCCGGGGGCGGAGCTGGAGGTGGTCCTCATCGGGTGAGGTACGGGCGGTGGCGGTACCGTGTCTGCCCACACAGGCCCGCCGGGCCAGGACCGGGAGCGCCGCACCAATGAGCACGCAGAACAGGCTGACGCACATCGACGAGGCGGGGGCGGCTCGTATGGTCGACGTCTCCGAAAAGGCCGTAACGGCGCGCACGGCCCGCGCCAGCGGACGCGTCCTGGTCTCACGGCGGGTCGTGGAACTGCTGCGGGGCGAGGGCGTCCCGAAGGGCGACGCGCTGGCGACGGCCCGCATCGCGGGCATCATGGGCGCGAAGCGGACGCCGGACCTGATTCCGCTCTGCCACCCGCTGGCGGTGTCGGGGGTCACGCTGGACCTGCGGGTGGCGGACGACGGGGACGCGGTCGAGATCGTGGCCACGGTGAAGACGACGGACCGTACGGGGGTCGAGATGGAGGCCCTGACGGCGGTGTCGGTGGCGGCGCTGACGGTGGTCGACATGGTCAAGGCGGTCGACAAGGCGGCGGTGATCACGGACATCCGGGTCGAGGAGAAGACGGGCGGCAAGTCGGGCGACTGGACCCGGTCATGAGCGGCACGGGGACCGGCGACGGGGCGGCGGGGACTGGGTCGCACGGAGATGACCTCAGGCCAGGCCAGGGGCCCGGGACGGGCGACGGGGACACCACCGGCGAACCGCGACCAGACGACGCCCCGGGACCCGTGGCCGGGCCGGGCCACGTGCCGGGCCACAGCCCGGGGCCCGGGACGGGCAGCACGGACGCTTCCGGCCAACCGCGACCAGGCAACGCCCCGGGACCCGTGTCCACGCCGGGTCACATGTCTGGCCACAGGCCGGCGCCCGGCACCTGGGCGGGCTCTCCCGCAGCACAGCGGCCGAGTGACGGCGACGGCTCGGGCGGCCACGGTCCGCACCACAGCCACGGGCACGGGCACAGCCACAGCGGCCCCGACGAATCCGGGCTGCTATCCGGACCCTCTGGGCCATCCGAGCCATCCGTACCGGAGGAGTCAGGGCAGGCCCCGCCCCGCCCCCGCCCCCTCAGGCGCGCCCTCGTCGTCACCGCGTCCAACCGCGCCTCCGCCGGGGTGTACGCCGACGAGGGCGGCCCGATCCTCGCCGCAGGGCTGACGCAGATGGGCTTCACCGTCGACGGCCCGCGCGTCGTCCCGGACGGCGACCCGGTCGAGGAGGCCCTGCGCACCGGGGTCGCCGCGGCGTACGACGTCATCCTCACCACCGGCGGCACCGGGATCTCCCCCACCGACCGCACCCCCGAGGTCACCGCCCGCGTCCTCGACCGCGAGATCCCCGGCATCCCCGAGGCGATTCGCGCGTACGGACGCGGGAAGGTGCCTACCGCGGCCCTGTCCCGCGGTCTCGCCGGTGTCGCGGGCCGGACGCTGATCGTCAACCTCCCCGGCTCCACCGGCGGAGTACGCGACGGACTCGCCGTACTGGAGTCGCTCCTCGTCCACGCCGTGGACCAGATCCGCGGCCACGATCATCCCAGACCTGCCGGGAGCCCAAGCTGAACACCCCGTCCTGGCCGGTGATCCTGGCGGACGGCGATGTCGCTCTCCGCCCGATAAAACTGCGCGACCAGCGGGCCTGGCGCGAGGTGAACCGGCGTAACCGCGACTGGCTGCGACCCTGGGAGGCGACCATTCCACCGCCCGCCCCGAGCGGGCCGGTGGCCCGGCGCCCCACGTACCGCCAGATGGTCCGCCATCTGCGCGCCGAGGCGAACGCCGGGCGGATGCTGCCCTTCGTCATCGAGTACCAGGGACAGCTGGTGGGCCAGCTGACGGTCGCCGGGATCACGTGGGGCTCGATGTGCTCCGGCCACGTCGGCTACTGGGTGGACCGTGCGGTCGCGGGCCGCGGCGTCATGCCGACGGCCGTCGCGCTCGCCGTCGACCACTGCTTCCGTACGGTCGGACTGCACCGCATCGAAGTCTGCATTCGCCCGGAGAACGTCCCCAGCCGCCGGGTCGTGGAGAAACTCGGATTCCGGGAAGAGGGGATGCGTCCACGATATCTTCACATCGACGGTGCGTGGCGGGACCATCTTGTTTTCGCACTCACGGCCGAAGAGGTGACGGAAGGGCTGCTCCACCGCTGGCACCAGGCGCGACCCGGAAGGTCGCGGGAAATAAAATAAACGTTCGAAATTGATCGCTGCCGGCCATGAGGTGATCTGAACAATCACAAAAAAGCCCTGGAGACCAGCCAGATCGTGCGACACACCGGTCCAATTGGCGTATGCCCCCGCGCAAACACCTCTACGGTGTGATGCGTGAGCAGCAGCGGCCTCATCTACGCAGTCATCGTCGGGGCCTGGGCCGCCTACTTGGTGCCGATGTGGCTCCGCAGGCAGGACGAGCTCAATGAAGCCCGTCCGACGGAACGCTTCTCCACCGCCATCCGGCTGCTGTCGGGACGCGGGGCGATGGAGCGCCGGTACGCCAAGGAGCTGCGCGAACGCACCGCCGAGGAGGCGGAGGAGCCCGACGCGGAGCCGGACGCGACCGGGGAGCACTTGAGCTCCGTGGACGTCCGGGCCTTTGCCGCGCCCCGGGCACATACCGAGGCGCGGATGGAAATCCCGGCCCGCCCGGCGGAACCGTCGCAGGCGCGCCTTGCGGCCCGGCGGCGCCCCCGCCAGCGCGCGCGCCCGCGCGCCAACGGCGCCGCCGCTGAGCGCGCACGGCGCACCAAGGTCCTGGCCCGCCGTCGGCGTACGACGGTGGTCCTCTTCCTCGTCTTCACGCTGGGCGCGGTCGCCGCCGCGGTCGGCGGGCTCGGCCTCCTCTGGGCCCCGGCCGCCCCGGCGGTGCTCCTGAGCGTGTACATCGTGCATCTGCGCGGCCAGGAGCGGCGGCGCTTCGCCTTCACCATGGACCAGCGCCGGGCCGAGGCCGCGGCGCAGCGGCTGCGCGAGAACCGTCCCCGGCGCCACCAGGCCCCGGCTGCCCCGGCCGGAGACCGTGAGAACGAATGCCCCGAGGCGCGCCCCGAGGCCGAACCTGCGGCGACGCTCTCCCCGCAGGAGGCGGGCCGCCGTGCGCTGGTCGAGCAGACGGACCACGCGGAGTGGGTCGACCAGCAGCGCGAACGCGGCCCGGCGCGCGGCGACAGCTGGGAGCCGGTCCCGGTCCCGCTGCCGACGTACGTGACCGCGCCGGTCGCCCCACGCGCGACGGGCGGCGTGGACGTGAACAACCCGGAGACCTGGAGCGCGGCCCGCTCCTCCCCGGCGGAGCCGACCCCGACCCCGGCCCCGTCCCCGGCCTCGGAGGAGCCCCGGCCCCGACGGACGCCGGGGCCCCGCCGTGGCCGCGAGCGCGGCCGTACGCCGCTCTTCGACCAGTACGAGGAAGAGGACAGGCCCCGCGCCGCCAACGAGTGAGCCGGGGCCGCCCAGCGGCCGGGGGGGCGTGACCAGCGAGGGAACGGATTTCCAAGCACCCTGCTGGTGGTGCTAAGGTTTCACTCGTTGCAAGGGCCTGTGGCGCAGTCTGGTAGCGCACCTCGTTCGCATCGAGGGGGTCTGGGGTTCAAATCCCCACAGGTCCACCGCATCGGGTCGTTCGCGAGTTAGCCCACGAACGGTTCACAAGACCCCGGTCAGACGGTCATCGTCTGACCGGGGTCTTGTCGTTTCGGGCGGCACAAGGGGCTACGCCAGTAATCGAGCAGTGGGCGGGAGCCCCTGGTCACGTTGCAGGAGTCTGCCCGCCGCCCCGCCGACGCCCCGCACGGCCTGTGGTTCCTGGTTCCCGCCGAGGACCCGCAGGCGACGGCGGGACCGCGCTCCGGCGTAGCCGCCTGACGCCCGTCATGATCGCGCTTGTCGCGGGCGGTCGGAGCCCGAGCTTCGGGACTCGGGACTCGGGGCTTGAGTGCCGGGCTCCGGGACGGGTCGGTTCACTCGTTCGTGGGTACGAGGAGGGGTCCGGGCCCGAGTCTTGAGCTTCGGGATCCGGGCGTCGGAATCCGGGCTCCGGGATTCGAGCGCCCTTGGTAACCGGTAGGGAAAAGAAGGGGTTTGGGCAACCTCCCCACCCTCCCTGACCCGTCACGGCCAGCAAGTATGACTAATGGTGACGGCTTGCGGCGCGGTGGCGCGGCTGCTTACGGTGCCCCCAACGAATCGACCCCGACGCGGTGTTAGCAGCACCAGGCCGGGGTCTCACCCCAAGATCGAAAGAGCGATCTCGTGGCTACCGAGAACCTTAGTCCTGCCCTGTGCGCGCCCGCATCCTCGCGCCCGTACACGAAGGCCCCCCGCGGCTACGGCAAGCGATCCGCGCCGGACCAACGCCCGCCCCGCGACGACGACTTCCAGCTGCTGCCGGAGCGGGAGCGGTACATCGCCGGGTACGTCGACCACCTGCCCGAGGGCGGGGCCATGGACATCAAGACGCTGGCCAAGGACCTCCCCCTGTACGGGCAGATGGCCGTCGGCACCGCTCTGCGGGCCCTGGCGGTGGCCGGTCACCTGCGGCGCGTCCGGTGCCGGGTCGGCGAGGGCGGCCAGGGCGGTCTCTGGGGCACCTACACCTACTGGTCCCGTACCGCCCACGACAGCGAATGGTGGGACACCTTCGCCGAAGCCGAGAACGACCGGGCGACGGAGGAAGCAGAGGCAGAAGTGGCCGCGACCGCTTCCGCGCCGCCCTGGGTCCCCACGGAGACGCCCGCCCCGCCGGCCGGTGCGGAAGCCCCGGCCCCCGCCCCAGTCCCCGCAGCCCCGCCCGCTCCCGTACCCGCCGTACCCGCCGTACCCGCCGTACCGCAGCAGCGCACCCCGGAACCGGACCCGGGGCACCCCTCACCCGCGTGCCTCGCCCTGGCCCGACTCGGCCGCATCGAACCGCGCCTGGCCCTCTCCGCCGCCGACTGCACCGCCCTGGAGCAACTGGCCGCCGATTGGTTCGCACGCGGCGTCGACGCCGACTACCTCACCCACGCCCTCACCTCCGGCCTACCCGCCCAGGTCGGATCGCCCGTGGGCTTCGTACGCCGCCGCCTCAACGACAAGATCCCGCCCCACCTGCCCGCCGCCCCCACGCCGGCCGCGCCTGCCGCCAAGCCACCCAAGGCCCAGCCGCCACCCTGGAACCCGAGGCCGAACCTGCCATCGCACGCGACATCCGCGCCCACGTGAACCAGCTCCGCGAACTGCACAGGCCGCGCTGACACCCACGACCGTTATCGGTGCCGTCGTCCGCCAACCGAATGGTTGCTACCCGAGGTAGGATTAGCCCCATGAGCGGTAGTAAGAAATATTCGATCAGCCTGCCTGAGGACCTCGCCGAGGCCGTGCGCGCCCACGTCGGGCCTGGCAGCTTCTCCGCCTACGTCGCCGAAGCCCTCGAACAACGGGTCGCCATGGACAAGCTCCGCGAGATCGTCGCCGACTTCGAGACGGACAATGACGAACTCACCCGCGAGGAGGTCGAGGCCGCCCGCGCACTGCTACGCCATGACCACCGGCAGGCCGGCGGGGCCGCCGCCTGATGCCCGGTACCCTGCTGCTCGACTGCGAAGGCCTCTCGAAGCTCTACCGCAAGGACCGTACCGTCGTGGCTCTGATCCAAGCGGCATCAGAAGACGGCGTCCGCGTGGCCACAAGCACCATGACCACCCTTGAGGCCGACTACGAGCGCATCCACCCCGCCCGCATCAAGTGGGTCCTCTCCCGCGTCGACGTCCACGACGTCACCAAGGAGATCACCGACCAGGCCGCCGCCCTCCTACGTACCCACCGCCTCCACGGCCACAAGTACGCCATCGACGCCGCCTTTGCCGCCATCGCCCGCGCCGCACCCCAGCCGGCCACCGTCCTCACTTCCGACCCCGAGGACCTGACGCTCCTCTGCGGCCCCGCCGTAGAGATCGTCAAGGTGTGAAGACTCGCCCCACTTGAACCAGCCAGAAATGCGGTGGGCAGGGGCGGTTAACTGCAGCTGAGGCCTCCGGGCGACCGTGGCGGCGACCACCGAGCGCACCAGCGGCGCGACCTCGCCCCAGAGGGCCGGCGGGTGCCTGGGCCGGTAGCGGGTGATCTTCGCGTACGTTGCGGGACGGCTCGAGCAAGCCCAGCACCGACCCCGCCGCCGAGGCCGTCCCGCGCATCGCCCGCGCCCTCGTCGCAGCCCCTCTGGACGAGCGGGGCCTGAGCCTGCGGGCGGGAGTGGGTCGTCCGGCCGGGGCTGGGGTGACGCCCCGCCACGGCTCGGTTCCCATGACGGCGATCGGGCGTCATGAGACGCCGGGCGAGATCTCGGCGGCCTTGCGGGCGGCGGGTACGGCGGCTTCGGACTCGTCCGGCACGGGCCCGGCTTCTGACTCGGCCTGTGCGGTCGTGGTCTCGGCACACTCGGCCTCATCCGCGTCCGACTTCACCGCAGCCCCCTGCCCCCGTTCGATCATGCTCAGTACCACCCCGACGATGATGACGACGCCGCCCGCCGCCTGGGCCGGCCGGATCGACTCCCCGTTGATCACGACGGCGCCGATGACGCCGAAGACCGGGACCAGGTTGAGGATGTTCACCGCGACGCTCGACGCCATCCTGCGCAGGCCGTAGTTGTAGAGCAGGAAGCCGCCGACCGAGCACGCCACGGCCAGGTAGACCAGCAGGGACGAGGCGGTCGCGCTCGGCATCCGCCAGTCGCCGGCCTCCAGCAGGGACGCGAGCAGGAAGCCGGCCGCGCCCGCCAGGGTCTGGTAGTAGGTGACGCTCATGGCGTCCTGGCCGGCGCTCGCGCGCTTGCCGAGCACGTTGTAGCCGGCCCAGGCCAACCCGCCGAGCAGCAGCAGGATGTCCCCGAGCCAGCGCGAACTGCCACCGACCTGGACTCCGTTGCGTACGACGAGGAAGGCGCCGATGGTGGCCAGCAACACGCCCGCCACACGTAGCGGCGGCATCCGGGCGCGGAAGACGACCAGTTCCAGCAGCATCGTCATCAGCGGGTACGTGGCCACGATCAGTGACGCGTCGGACGCCGTGGATAGATCGACGCCGATGTTCTCCAGGATGAAGTACACGGTGATGCCGAGGAATCCGCTCAGGTAGAGCTGCCGCCGCTGCCGTGCGTCCGGCCGGGCCGGGCGGTGCCGGTTCAGCCGCACCATCACGCCCAGGAGCAAGGCCGCGAGGGCGAACCTGATGGCGCCGATACTGAGCGGGCCGACGTCCTCCAGCACCTGCTTGGTCACCGCGTACGAACTGCTCCAGAACAGCGCGGCTGCCATCACCGCAGACACCGCCCACACGCTGGGACCTCGTTCACGCATCCGAAGTCGCCCCTCTCCACTACCACCGAACACACCGCGACCGAACGCGGCGACCGAACGAACTTCAGTCAACCGCGGGAGAGGCTAACAAGATCATCGAACATGGCGCGTAGAATCCGAATTACATTCGGAATCCGGCAGGGTGAGGTAAGCGTGGACGAACTAGATTCGGCGTTGGTGCGGATGCTCCAGCAGGACGGTCGGCGTACCAACCGGGACATGGCCCAAGTGCTCGGTATTGCTCCGTCCACCTGTCTGGAGCGGATCCGATCGCTCCGCCAGCGCGGCATCCTGACCGGGTTTCACGCGGAGGCCGACCTCACGGCGATCGGCCGCGGGCTGCAGGCCGTGATCGCCGTACGGGTCCGCCCGCCGACGCGTGCGGTGATCGAGGCCTTCCAGGCCTTCCTGGAGAGCATGACCGAGGTGATCTCGATCTTCGTCCTCACCGGCAACGACGACTTCCTGGTGCACGTCGCCGTTCGCGACACCGACCATCTGCACGCGGTGGTCCTGGACAAGCTGACGAAGCGTCCGGAACTCGCGGACGTACGGACGTCGGTGGTCTACGGGCACATGCGAAAGAAGGTCATCGGGCCGGTGTGACGCCAGTGCGTTCCTCTTGTTCCCCTCGTTCCCCTCGTTCCCCGCAGCCGGGTCACCGGGCCGGTGGTGTGGTCTCCTCGCCCGTCGGCAGCCACAGGAACTTACGCGGCACCAATCAGCTTGATCACGCTGAACAACAGCGCCGCGTCCAACAGCGCGCCCAGACCGAGCGTCACCCCAACCACCTGGACGAAGGGGCCGAAGACCACCGACCCGCTCTGCGGGCGGAACCGCGTGATCCCCGCGCGTCTCTCGGCTCTGGTGCGCAGGATCGCGCACCGCATCGCACGAATCCCGCCCGAGCTGCTGATCGGGCGGGATTTCGTCGTTCACCAGGTTTACGGGATCAGCCGGGATCAGCCGGGATCAGCCGGTGCGGATGCCCGGGTCGGACAGCCCCGGCGCGCCCGTCTCGACATGGCCCGCGAAGCGGCGCAGGAAGTCCGGGCGGCCAGTAGCAGCAACCGTCACGTCGTACCAGTTGCGGCAGGCGCCCAGGTCGACGGAGTGCTTGACGGTCGCTCCCTTGCGGACCGTGAAGGTCCGGGGCTTGCCGCCGTAGGCGTTGGTGACGGTGAGGCGCACGTCGCCCGTACCGGTGTTGGTAAAGGTCAGGTCGAGGTCGCCGGTGCTCGCGTTGTGGCGGGCGGTGACCTCGGGGCCGGCCGTCTTACCGGGGTTCCGGAAGCGGCGCAGGAAGCCGTTCGGGCCGTGCACGGTCAGGTCCGTGACGCCGTTCGAGTACTGCGTGTTCCAGGCGTCCGCGATGGACTTGCCCGCCTCGGTCGTGTACGTCCAGGGCGCGTCGGTGCGGTTCGCCGAGGTGACGTAGAACTGGGCGCCCGCCCGCGGGCCTCCGCTGAAGGTGAGCCTGTACTTGCCGGCGCTCACGTCGGCGGAACCGTCGACGTACGGCGCGTACGCGAGCGGGCGGACACGTTTGCTGCCCGGCTCCTGGCGGGGCATCGTGCCGACGGCCGGGGCGGTCGGCCGGAAGTCGGGGTGCCGTTCGCGGTCCGGCGGGTAGTAGTCGTCGGTCGGCGGCAACTCGGCCGGCGGCCTGGTCTGCGTACGCGCGAAGTCGAAGGCGGAGGTCAGGTCGCCGCACACCGCACGCCGCCAGGGCGAGATGCCCGGCTCCCGCACCCCGAAGCGGCGCTCCATGAAGCGGAGGATCGAGGTGTGGTCGAAGGTCTCGGAGCAGGCGTAGCCGCCCGTGCTCCAGGGAGACACGACGAGCATGGGCACACGGGGGCCAAGGCCATAGGGTCCGGCCACAAAGCCCGACTTGCCCGGGAAGTAGTCCAGCACGGTGGGGGTCGTCGACAGCCCCTCGGCGGCACCCGACGGCGCGTACGGCGGCACGACATGGTCGAAGAAGCCGTCGTTCTCGTCGTACGTGATGAACAGTGCGGTACGGGCCCACACGTCCGGGTTCGACGTCAGCGCGTCCAGGACCTGCGCGATGTACCAGGCGCCGTAGTTCGACGGCCAGTTGGAGTGCTCGGAGAACGCCTCGGGGGCGGTGATCCAGGAGATCTTGGGCAGCCGGCCCCCCTGGACGTCGGCGCGGAGGATGTCGAAGAAGCCGTCGCCGTTCGCTGCGTCGGTGCCGGTGCGGGCCTTGTCGTACAGCGGGTTGCCGGGCTGGGCGTTGCGGTACTGGTTGAAGTACAGCAGGGAGTTGTCGCCGTAGTTGCCGCGGTAGGCGTCGCTGATCCAGCCCCAGGAGCCGGCCGCGTCGAGGCCGTCGCCGATGTCCTGGTAGATCTTCCAGGAAATACCGGCCGCCTCCAGGCGCTCGGGGTAGGTGGTCCAGCCGTACCCGGCCTCGGCGTTGTCGAGGACCGGGCCGCCGCCCGTGCCGTCGTTGCCGGTCTGGCCCGTCCACATGTAGTAGCGGTTCGGGTCGGTGTTGCCGATGAAGGAGCAGTGGTACGCGTCGCAGACGGTGAAGGAGTCGGCGAGCGCGTAGTGGAACGGGATGTCCTCGCGGGTCAGATACGCCATGGTGGTGGCGGTCTTCGCGGGCACCCACTGGTCGTACGTGCCCTTGTTGAAGGCTTTCTGGCCGCCCGCCCAGTCGTGGTTGAGTCCCTGGAGGAACTCCATGCCGAGGTCGTCGCCCGGGGGCCGGAACGGCAGGGTCACCTTCGAGCCGTCAGCCTGGTTCCAGACGGACTTGCCGCTGGGCAGGGTGACGGGGCGGGGGTCGCCGAAGCCCCGTACGCCCTTCATCGCGCCGAAGTAGTGGTCGAAGGAGCGATTCTCCTGCATCAGGACGACGATGTGCTCGACGTCCTGGATGGTGCCGGAGGTGCCCTGGGCGGGGATGGCGGCTGCGCGGGCGATGCTGTCGGAGAGCATGGTGAGCGCGGTGGCGCCACCGGTGAGTTGCAGGAAGCGGCGGCGGTTGAGTTCTGCCATGAGTGCGTCAACCTCTGCTGGTGAAGGGGTGCGAGGGGCGCCCCAAGAACAGCGTGCACGGGGGGCCTCCCGGCGGACGTCTCATGGCTGCCCGCCGTACGCCCGGCGAACGCCCGACGCCGCACGAACCGTCGTCAGCTGCTGGCCTTGAGGGACCCCGCAGGCACCGCATCAGCGAGCCGCGCGGCCAGTCCACGAACATGCCGCACCAGCTCGGCTGGCTCGTGCACCTCGAAGCGGAAGCCGAACAGCCCCACGTACAGGGCGAGCTCGCTCAGTGAGTCCGACCCGGCGGACAAGGAGCAGGTGTGTTCGTCGAGTTCCTCAAGAACACCGATGGTCGGTGGGATCTGCTCGGCGGCGACGGCGAGGGGCACATGGAGTGTGAAACGGCCCTGGTAGCGGTACGCAGCCGTGGAGATTCCGCGCGCCGTGTGGCCGACGAAACCGGCCTCCGGGGCCTCTCGTGGCGTGAAGCGCGGCCCCGTGGGGACGCGCGGCTTGAGCCGGTCGACCCGGAAGGTCCGCCAGTCGTCGCGGTCCAGGTCCCAGGCGATGAGATACCAGCGCCGTCCGGTGTGGACAAGGCGGTGCGGCTCGGTGCGGCGGACGTGGGACGTGCCGTCGCGGCCGGCGTAGTCGAAGCGCAGTTGCTCGTACACACGGCAGGCCGCGGCGACAGCCGTCAGCACGCCGGGATCGACCGTGGGCCCGCCGGGCGGCATCGTCTCGGTGACCGACTGGAGGGTGTCGACCCGGTGCCGCAGCCTCGCCGGCAGCACCTGCCGCAGCTTGATCAGCGCGCGCAGTGAGCTTTCCTCGATGCCGGAGATGATTCCGGCGGACGACGTGTGCAGACCGACAGCGACAGCGACCGCCTCGTCGTCGTCCAGAAGCAGCGGCGGCAGGTTCACGCCGGCACCCAGCCAGTAGCCGGCGACGCCGGGTGTCGCATGCACCGGGTAGCCCAGGGCGCGCAGCTTGTCGATGTCGCGGCGGACGGTGCGTACGTCGATGCCGAGCCGAGCCGCGAGGTCCGCGCCCGTCCAGTCGCGCGGTGCCTGGAGAAGGGACAGCAGGCGCAGCAGCCGTGCGGAAGTTTCCAGCATGCGACGGAGTATCCCCGCAACCTAGGGCGGTAGTTGTCCTCTTCGCTTTCTAGGCTCAGGGCCATGACGAACACACCGGGTACCGATACCGCCGTCCACCCTTTCCGTATCGACATCCCGCAGGCCGAACTCGACGCTCTCCACGCGAAGCTGGACGCCACTCGCTGGCCCGCCCCGCTGCCCGGGGACGGCTGGGACACCGGCGGCCCGGTCTCCTGGCTGCGCGAGCTGGCCGACTACTGGCGCCATGGCTACGACTGGCGCAAAGCGGAGCGGGAGCTCAACGAGTTCCCTCAGTTCACCACCGTCATCGACGGCCAGCGGATCCATTTCCTGCACGTACGCTCGCCCGAGCCCGATGCCACGCCGCTGATCCTCACCCACGGCTGGCCGGGCTCGGTGGTCGAATTCCTCGACCTCATCGGCCCGCTCACCGACCCCCGCGGACACGACGGCGACCCTTCGGACGCCTTCCATGTGGTGATCCCGGCCCTGCCCGGCTTCGGTTTCTCCGGCCCGACCGCGGACCCGGGCTGGGACACCACGCGGATCGCGCGGGCGTGGGCCGGGCTGATGGAACGACTCGGCTACAAGCGTTACGGCGCCCAGGGCGGCGACATCGGCGCGGCCGTCGCCCCCGAGCTGGCACGGGTGGCACCGGACCGTCTCATCGGCATCCATGTCAACGGGGGCCCTGGCCCCATGCCGCCGATGCCGCTGCCGGAGGAAGAGCGCGAAGCCCTCACCGGCCTTGAGCGGGACCGGGTCGCCCGCATCGAGGCGTTCATGCAAGAGGAATTCGGCTACATCGCCATCCAGTCCACCCGCCCGCAGACCCTGGGCTACGGGCTGACCGACTCCCCCGTCGGCCAACTCGCCTGGATCATGGACAAGTTCCGCGAGTGGACCCACCCGCGCACGGCCCTCCCCGACCAGGTCATCGACCGCGACCGGCTGCTGACGAACGTCATGTTCTACTGGCTCACCGGCACGGCGGGCTCGGCGGCGTACGTCGGATACGCGCAGGAATCCGGATGGGGCGCTCAGAAACTCAACTCCGGCGTTCCCACAGCGGCGGTCGTTTTCGCCCACGACGTCGGCATCCGGCGCTACGCGGAGCAGGAGAACACCATCGTGCGATGGACGGACGTGGATCGTGGCGGCCACTTCGCGGCGCTGGAGGAGCCAGAGCTGCTGGTCGGTGATGTGAGGGAGTTCTTCCACTCACTGCGGTGACTCACGCGACCGCCACCGTCCGCGCGCTCTCGGTCCCGAGAAATCTCGCCGCCACCACGTCCATTGGTAACTCGGTTGTACGCTTCCGGCCTTGCGTCTAGCGTCGTCGCTCAACGACGTGTAGCTCAGCAGCCAGAGCACCGGGCTCCAGACCCGGAGGACGCAGGGGCGGGACCTGCCACGTCGGCTTATGAACGACGACGCTGAGCAGCAGCTGATCACCGGAGCCCCCTCCTACGCGCTGGGCCAGCTGGCCAAGGCCTTCACGACCGCGCTGACGCACGAGGACGCCGCAACCCGAAGCGGTGCGGAGGACCGGGGTCGGCGCTGGCGCGCCGTGCTCGCGGGTCTGGCCGACGGCCGGCTGAAGGTCGGTTCGCGTACGCCGGTGGCCGGCCTTCCCGCGTGGGTGACCCCGGAGGTGGTGCGGGGCGGTTTCGCCACCGGTGCCGCCATCGCCGGTGGCCCGCTGCAGCCGTACGAGACGGAGGCCGCGCGCCGGATCGGTGTGCCGGCCGACCGGCGGGCGCTCTTCGCGTACTGCCTCACCGAGCCCGGTCTCGCCCGGCTGTGCGGGCTGCTGGACAGCGGGCGCTACGAGGTGACCGTGCCGGAGGAGGCCGCGCTGCTCACCGTGGCGTGGCTGGTCCGGTCCGGGGATGTGACCGGCGCCGTGGAACTCGTAGACATCCTGGAGCCGTTCGCCGGGCAGCTGCGGTTCATGCCCCGGCCCTCGGACGCGCCCGTACCGGACATCGCCGCGGTGCACCGGCGTACCGTCGCCGACGCCGGTGTCAGTCTGGCGCGCCGTCGGCCCAACGCGGCCGTCGAGACCCAGCGGGAGGCTCTCACGGTCTGGCAGCCGTTCGCCGACGAGCTGCTCGGCCACTGGCTGGAGACGGCGACCGGGTCGGGCCGCGTGCTCGACCACACCCCGGCGGCGGGCTGGCATGAGCGCGGCGTCGCCCTGCTGGACCGCTACCGGGCACTGGCGGCGGAGCACACGCGCTGCGCGAAGCACCGCAGCCCCAAGGAGAACCTGGGCGTTCTGCGCGGCGCGCTGGAGGAGACCGTCGCCGGACGTCCGCTGGACGCGCGCCGGCTCGGTCTGCTGCGGCACGCCGTCGAATCCATGGTGCGGCGGCGCGGTCTGCCCGGCTCCGAACGGCACACGGCCCTGCGCCGGCTCCAGGCGGCACAAGCGGCGCTCCCCGCGCACCACGCGCTGGCCCAGCTGGTGCTCCGCCGGCTGGCCGGGCTTCCCCAGGATGTGGGCGCGGCCGATGTCGTACCGCTTGTCCGCGCGGTGAGTGAGCAGGAGGAACGGGAGACCGGACTGCCCGCCGGAGTACGGATTCCACGGGCGATCCAGCAGGTTGTCGAGGCCGCGCTGAGCGCGCCGATCGGCACGCTCGTGGAGCGGGGCGTGGTGCCGTCGGCCGAGGTGCTGGCCGAACTGGTGCCGCAGCTGGTCGCCGCCACCACCGCGCAGGCGTACCCGGACGAGGCTCTGCGGACCTTGATGGCCGCGCACTACCGGGCGTTCGGCAAGCGCCGTTCGCTGCTCCTGCTCAACCTGGAGCGTCAGGTGCGGATCGGGGAACTGCCCTGGGTGCGGGCAGTGGCCGGGCAGCGCGGCGACGGGGAAGCGGGCCGGGAGCTCGCGCTGGCCGCGTTGCGGCAGCTGGGCGAGCTGGCTGTGCAGGCGTTTCCGGCAACGGTCCTGCCCAACCCGCTCGTCCGCGAACTCGGCGTGCTCGCCTACCGGGCGGACTTGGGCGCGCCGCTGGTCGAGGAGCTGGCCGCGGACATCTTCATGGGCACATTCAGCCCGAAGTTCCTCGCGGCGGCGCGGGTCGCGGCCGAGCTGCTCGGCGGCGGCACGCTGTACGAGCGGTACTACGGGATCGATTACGCGGCCGTCCGCAACCTGGCGATCGTCGAGACGGCCGAGGCGCTGAGACGTTCGTACGGGGCCCGGACGTCGCCGGGCTTCGCGAAGCTGTGCGCCGAGCGGGCCGGGTTCAGGGCGTCCGGGGCGCGGTCGGTGGCGGCGAACGGCAAGGTGATCGAGCAGGCGCAGATCCTCACCACGCACAACCTGGCCACGCTGGTCCGCCAGGTCGGTATCGCCCCCGAGCCGGGCTGGGACGACCTGGCCCGCCGCTGCTTCGTCACCGTATGCCGCCTTACGACCCAGGTGCACGACCACCCGAGGCCACTGGCCACGATCAAGGACGCGGCGTACGCATGGCGGCAGATGGTGTTCCACCTGGCCCTCTGCACGCCTGCCGAGCAGGCGAGCGCGCCGGCATGGCTGGCCGAGGAGACGGCCCGCCACCCCGCCCATGCCGCCGCTCGGCTCGCGCCCGCGCTCGCGGGGCTGCGGCTGGTCGCCACGGGCGGCAGCTTCGCCGCGGACGGCACGGCGGACGGGGGCCGGGCCCGCCGTTTCCTCGGCTGGAGCACGGACGGCCACTGGCTGCGGCCGGACCCGGGGGCGGGAGGGGCGCGGGGCTGAAGTAGCACTGGGCTTGTCATCACCCTCAGGAGGGGCGGAGCCGGCGCTCATCCCGTCGACCGTCCACCGGTCAGGAGCCGATTCACGGTTCCCAGACGATGGAGACCATGCCCAGCACCGCGCTCAAGAGGGCCGCGTCCCCGCGCAGTGTGGCCCGGTCGCGGGCGGTTTGCACCGTGATGCCGCGGGTAGCCAGCCGCCACAACGTGTCCGCGCTGATCTCCACTTCGGCTGCCGCCGCGGCAGGCGCGGCCGGCGTGTCGCCGGTCAAGGCCCAGCGGTCGACGCGGCGGACAGCCGCCCACTCGCCGCCGGCGGGGCCGGGCACCCGGACGCGGACCGTCGTGCCCACTGGCCGCGCGGTTCGGTGCAGGGCCTGAGGAAGCGCGCGCATGAAGGTGTCGAGGACCGGGTGGAACAGACGCGGTTCGGTGGCGCCAGGACGGCCGACGGCGTCGCGGATCTGCTGCTGGTGGACCCACAGCTCCGTGTACTCGCGGGCGGCGTCCAGCCAGGCTGGTGCCATCAATCCCGGTGCCGCCCAGGAAACGTCCAGCTGCGCGGGCTCCCCCATGGACAGGCTCGACCACTCGGCGTCCAGCTGCGGTCCCAGGTGGGCCAGCAGGTCGATCATCAGTCGCGGGCTGATCTGCCGGGCCGTTCGGACGAAATCCTCGTTGGTACGGGCCAGATAGGCCGCCAAGGTCTCATCCGAGCCGAAATCCGGTCCGGGGTGCCCGTCCCGGCCGCCGGACAGACGCCGTACGCAGTCGTGCAGGATGTGAGCGGCCACATCATGAACGTCCCAACCCGGACAGACGGTCGGGCGGGCCCACTCGTCGGGCCCCAGCGCGGCAAGCAGGTCGACAAGCGCGGCTCGCTCGACCGGGAACAGCGGTCGGACGTCCAGCGGAGGGCCCAGCCAAGTCCAATCCATCGAAAAAGTGGACCATGAGCTCACCATTGCCCGCCAGGGCTATTCGCCGGCCTTGATCACCTCGTCGGCCCCCTGCCGTCGTCCGCTAAGCTGTCCTCGGTTACGGTCCAGCTTTCCTGGACTGCGCACCTCCCCGCCTCCGTAGCTCAGGGGATAGAGCACAGCTCTCCTAAAGCTGGTGTCGCAGGTTCGAATCCTGCCGGGGGCACGCAGGTAAGAGCCCCTCCGCGAATCGAACGGAGGGGCTCTTGCGTAGATCAAAGTCCGCAGAGAATCCATCCCCCACTGGCGATCACCAGGTTTTGCCATCTTCCGGCTCTCAAGCGGAGAAGAAGGCGCAGAGTCCGGCAAAGAGACGCTGGACCTCGGCGGCGCAGCCCCAGGACAGGGTGACGCCTGCCCCGCCGTGGCCGTAGTTGTGCACCAGCGGCGTCCCGTCCGGCAGTTGCTCTGCCTCGACTCGTACGCGGTCGCGGGTGGGGCGTGCGCCAACGTGGTGCCCGAGGATCTTGGTATCAGCAAGCCGGGGTTCGACCGCTGAGCAGCGAGCCAGGATGCCCGCTGCGGCCTTCGCGTCAGCCTCCAAGGTGCCGTTGCCGTCGATGGCGGTGCCGCCCAGGACGACGGTGTCACCGTGCGGGTAGATGCAGAGCAGGTCGGGCGAGAGGCCGGTGTCCTCGGAGAAGAACTCGGTGAGGCCGGGGTTGGTGACGACGACGTGCTGTCCGCGGATGGGCCGCAGTTCCGGGTCGGGGACGAGGGTGTCGGCGCCCAGGCCCGCACAGTTGACTATCGCCGTGGCCGGCCCGGCTTCGGCGAACGATTGCAGTCTGCGCTGTTCGATCGTTCCGCCCGCGTCTCGTAGGCGGCGCTGGAGGTAGTCGAGGTAGACGGGCATGTCGATCAGTGGGACGGTGCACCGGTAGCCGGAGGTGAAGCCCGCGGGAAGCTGTGCGGGCTCGGCGGGGGCGAAGCCGGGCAGTGTCGTGGCCCAGTCCGGGGGCGCGGCGGCGTGGCGGGAGGCTTCGATGCCGCTGGTGAGCCGGACCCCGGTGGCGGGGTCGGCGGCGTCGAAGGCCATCCATCCGGCGAGCTGACCGATTTCGGCGAGCGCCTGGACCAGGCGAGTGGTGACGGCGGCGGAGTGGCCGCCTTCATGGATGAGAGCAGGCCCACGGCTCGGAACTGGGCTCCGACGTACGACAGATGGCGGGCACCGCCATGCTCGTCGTCGAGGAGCTGGAGCAGCCTGAACATCAGCCTGCACAGCCTCGACCCGGCCCGCTCAGCCGCGATCATGGGCGGCGGTGACACCCGCCAGGCCCGCGCCACCATGGACACAGCCCTGGCGGGCTCGTGCTCATCCATCCAGAGAGCGTTGACGAACGTGTCTGCCGTCGTTTGGAGCGACATCTGTGGTGGCGCTGGCCCGACTGACTAGGCCGGGAGCCTTAAGTCAGGCCCTTAGCCAAGTCTCTAAACGAGTTGACATCCGTCGTTGACGTCAACGACGACAGACAGAGGCAGAAATACGCCCTACGGCTCCGAGGGCAGAGTCCGTGTTGGTGTCCGGCCCTGTCGGGTCAGCTCACCGGCCTGCAACGGCGGCAGGCCCGTGGTGATCGAGCATTGGGTGGAGGTGCCGCCTCGGTGAAACCCGTTCCACGCGCCGGCCCGCATCGCTTCTCAGTGATGCGGGCCGTCGCGTTCGAAGGTCAGGGGCTCGCGGTCAGGCGTTCGCGGGGTCAGCCGTCGGGGTTGGCCTCCAGGCACGTCAGGTCGATGTCGTCCACGACCGCCTCGTACGTCCGGCCGCTCAGCTGGGCGTCGCGCTCGATCTCGACCGCCGCCCATCCCGTCAGGCTCATGACCAGCACCCGCAGACCGTCAGTCCCGTACTCCTCCAGCACCCTGTCCGCAACGGCCAGAGCCTCCTCCGGGATCCGCTCCGCCGGTTCGAGGCCCACCACCTTCCGCAGCATGGTGACCGTGAGTAGGGAGATGGCCGGGGCAACCACCATCAGCCGCCGATCCTCGTCTTCATCCACGGGTGCCTCCATCCACCGAGTGCACGGGAGCTACCCGGGCGAACCCGGCCGTACGCCTTACCCGTCGGGTGATGACGGGATGTGCCCCGGGGTGACGAGTCCTGTCTCATAAGCGACGACGACCGCCTGCGCCCGGTCGCGCAGAGCGAGTTTGGCGAAGATCCGGGCCACATGGGTCTTCACCGTCGCCTCGCTGAGCGTGAGCTCCCGGGCCAGTTCTCCATTGGACAGGCCCCGGCCCATGAGCGTCAGCACTTCGCGTTCGCGCGGGGTCAGCGCGGCGAGGGTTCCCGGGGCGGCCGGGGCGGGCCCGGCGGCGGCACTGCGGGCAAAACGTTCCACCAGGCGGCGGGTGATCGACGGTGCCAGTAGCGCGTCGCCCGTGTTGACCAGGCGTACCGCCGCCGTCAGGTGTTCCGGCGTGACGTCCTTGAGCAGGAAGCCGCTGGCGCCGGCCGCCAGTGCCGCGTAGACGTACCGGTCGAGGTCGAAGGTCGTCAGCATGATCACCCGGCAGTCCGGGGCCTGTGCCAGTACGCGGCGGGCGGCCTCCAGGCCATCCATGTTCGGCATGCGGATGTCCATCAGTACGACGTCGGGCCGCAGTCACGCGCCGCAGCTGGCCGGACTGGCACTGACGGGAGTCGTGATCGCCGTCCTGGGCGCGCTGATCCCGGCGCGGTCGGCGGCGCGGCTCACGATCGCCAGGGTGCTGCACAACGAGTAGTGGCCGCAACGCCGGTCGGCTCCGGCCGCGTTGTCAGTGGCCTGTGCCAGTCTGGATCCATGGAAACTCCAGACGGGCGGCCGGTCCCGCCCTTCGAAGCCGACGAGCGCACCATGCTCCGGAGCTGGCTCGCTTTCCACCGCGCGACGCTTGAGGTCAAGTGCCAGGGCCTCGACAGCGCGGCGCTGCGCACGGCCTCCGTCGAGCCCTCGGCCATGACGCTGCTCGGGCTGGTACAGCACATGGCCGAGGTCGAGCGGAACTGGTGGCAGCGGATCTTCGCCGGGCTCGACGTACCGCCGGTGTACGAGGGGGACGAGAAGGGGTTCACTCTCGCGCCGGAGCGGGAGCTCGATGAGGTGCTGGCTGCGTGGCGGGACGAGATCGCGGGGGGCGAGAAGATATGCGCCGACCGGTCCCTCGATGACACGGGGGTTGTGGACTGCTGCCGAAGTAATGAGCGGCAGTGACTTCTGGTGAGCGTGAGTGAGTGCTGGGTCGGGTTTGGGTCTGGCCGTACGGGCCGGTCTTCTTCTGTTGTGCGGCGTGCTCCGGGCCCC